>CAYRTW010000150.1:0-14280 GCA_964426935.1 uncultured Rickettsiales bacterium | reverse complement strand
TCCACTCCTTCCTTTGGAGATCGACGCTCCTATCAGATGGATCCCGCCAATGGCTGAGAGGCCCTGAGGGAGGTGGAGCTGGATGTCCTGGAGGGAGCAGACATTCTCATGGTCAAGCCTGCGTTGGCCTATCTGGATGTCATTCGCCGCGTCAGGGACAGCTTTCCCCATCCGGTGGCCGCCTACAACGTGTCGGGAGAATACGCCATGCTCAAGGCAGCAGCGGGCCAGGGGTGGATCGACGAAGAGAGGGTGATGGTGGAGGTGCTGACCTCCATCGCTCGGGCTGGCGCAGACATTCTCATCACCTACCATGCCTTGGAGATGGCCCGGTTGCTGAAAAGGTAGGGGGGATTCCCCAGGGGGAGCACAGACAGACGCGTCTTTGAAGGGCGCTCAAGGTAGAATCCCCTCCGGATTTTCGCTGCGGGTGGGGATCGTTCATGTTTGAACCGGAGGGCATGCCTTCTCTTTATCCTCCCGGCCCTTCCCTGGTGCCCCGGCGACTCCTGGCTCGGGGAGTGGATTTCTTCGTCTGCGCCCTTCCCCTGGTTTTCATTCCCTGGGTGGGCCCGCTGCTGGCCTCCCTGCTGGTCTTGGGGATCGACGCACTGCCTGGGGGGACTCTCGGCAAAAGGCTCTTTGGTCTCAAAGTGCTGTCGGTGCGCCATCGGCGGGAGGTCAGGCTTGTGGATGCAATCCTCCGCAACCTCCCCCTGGCCTCCCTGCTCTTTCTGCCTTACCTGGGGCTGTTGGGGATCGCCCTGGCCTTGCTTCTGGGGCTTCTGGTAGGTGCCTTTGAGTTGTGGTTGATGTGGAGCGAACCGGGAGGAACGCGCGTGGGGGATATCCTGGCAGGTACCCTCGTCTTGGATCGAGACCACCCCTCCCCATGGAGACAAGGGGAGGAGGCCCACGGGGAGTCGGGCGGGCAGGCTCCCTGAGCCGGTTCAAAGGAGGAGCAGGTCAGGGGCGGGGATCGGGGACGGCAGCCAGTCCCTGATCGGTGGCCACCCACAGGGTTGGTATGGGTCCCTCTTCCTCCCAAATGAGGGCTCGAACGTAGGCCGAAGGCAGGGGAGGAGCAGTGACCAGGGGAACGGCGACGCCGCTGTCGGGGTCAAATCGGTACACCACCCCGGTGTCCGTGCCCACCCAGATCACATCGTCGGGAGTGACGACAACGGCGGTGGCGGCAGGGGAAGGGAGGCCATCTCCCTGGCTCCACAAGGTGATGGCAGCATTGGTGGTGTGGTAGTGGTCTCCCCCCATGCTTCCCTCCGGGTTCTCCAATTCCGGCACCACATCGTCTCCCTTGATCACCCGGGCCAGTCCCCACAGCCCTGAAGCCACCCAGACTGCCTCTTCGCTGTCGAGAGCGACGGCCAGAATGGTGTCCTCCCCGTCCGGAAACACATTCAGGATGGCCTTCCAGGTTCCTGAAAACAGATTGCCCGGCTGTTCGTAGGAGAACTGGGAGAGTTGATATTGGTCACCGACCCAGATGCGACCTGAAGGGGTCACCACCACCCCCCGGGCGAACCCATGGGGATGGGTGGGGTGAGCGTGCTGGTACACCGTCAACTCCGAGGTATCCACCACGCAGAGGACTTCGTTGCTCCCCAGCCACAGGTTTCCCCCCTCCAGGGTGTCGGTGGGGGGGGAAACGGCGGTGGACACAATGGCGTAGATCTCTCCAGTGACCTCGTAATGGGAGATCGCCAGGAGGGAGACTCCATCGTCGCTGGCCAGGAGGCTGACCCGATCCAGGTCCTGAGCCTGGGAAGTATCCAACGGGTCGATGGGGGAATATCCCACCCAAAGAATCCCATCTCCATCAAATCCGACGGAGGCCACATCTCCGCTGGCAAGACCCAGCTCGGGGGAGAGGGAGGTGATGCCACGGGTCACCAGATCCACCAGGGCCACTCCCCCTGAGGTTGCTGCTCCCAGGATGGGGACCGCCCCACCGGTGGACGTGGGATAGACATGGACCGACAGACTGCGCACCGAATCCCCAGGCAGTCCATCCAAGGAGGTGTAGAGGGTGGTCTCGGGGGCGACAGCGGATCCCACCGAGAAGGCCACCGCCGCTGTGCCCAGGTCCCCCTCCTCATCTGCGGCGCGAAGGAGGACGGTGTGGTAGCCGGGCAGGAGGGTGACCGAGATTTCCGGTCCCGCCCCCAGGTCCCCAACATCGGCGTCATACCAGGACAATACGCCGTCTGGAACGTCGCCATCCTCGGGATCGGTGGCACTGCCGGAGAGAAGAACCGCCTCCCCTTCGGCAAACACCGCCCCCGAGGTGGGCGAAGTGATGGTGACCACTGGCACCTCATTCACCGGGGGAGAGGAACTGGAATCGTCGTCCTCCCCGCCGGGATCGGTGCAGGAAGCGAGGAGCAGCGCTATACACATCGGTTTCCAGGATGAGAGAGGGAGGAAGTGCATGGGCGAATTGTACCTGCACTGCGCGCTCAGGCTCCATGCCTTCCCCGTCCGATCTTGCCCGGCCCCGATCAGGGGGGTATCCTCACTCCGTCGCCGGTCTCCGGCCGCCTCCCGGTGGAGGGTGCTGTGTGAGGTGAGGCGGCGAAGGTGTGTACCCGTTGAGTAGCGCGGAACCGGTTCGGGTCGAGTTCGACGACAATCCCACCTTCCTGGCTGTGGCCGGGCAGCACCAGCAACACCTCAAGCTGATCGAAAAGGCCCTCTCCGTTCGCATCGGTACCCGGGGTGCGGTGGTCCATATTCAAGGGGAGGCGGAGGCCTCGGCGGTGGCGGCCCGCACCCTGCGGGAGTTGGAGCGCATCGTTCAAGGAGGATTTCTCCTGGGGCCCGTGGATGTGGGACACGCCGTCAGGTTGTGCATGGCCGATCCTTCGGTGCGTCTCGAGCACTATTTTGGGGACGCCATTCTCACCTCTTCCCGTCAGAGGCCGGTTACTCCTCGCACCCCCGTCCAGAAGCGGTACATTGAGGCCATTCGGGGTCATGACGTGGTGTTCGGCATCGGCCCTGCGGGCACCGGAAAGACCTATCTGGCCATGGCGATGGCGGTGGCCGCCCTGCTGCGTCGGGACGTGGCCCGCATCATTCTGGCTCGTCCAGCGGTGGAGGCGGGGGAGCGGCTGGGGTTCCTGCCAGGTGACCTGCAGGAGAAGGTGAATCCCTATCTTCGCCCCCTCTATGACGCCCTCCACGACATGATGGACGCCGAGAAGACTCAGCGACATATGGAGAGGGGGGTCATTGAGGTGGCTCCCCTGGCGTTCATGCGGGGGCGGACCCTCAATGACGCCTTCGTCATCCTTGATGAGGCCCAGAACACCACTCCTGAGCAGATGAAGATGTTTCTTACGCGCCTGGGGGTTCAATCCAAGGCGGTGATCACCGGGGATGTGACCCAGGTGGACCTGCCCCATGAGCGCACCAGCGGCCTGGTGGAGGCGATGGAAATCCTGGGAGGAATTGAGGAAATCTCCTTCGTTCGCTTTACCGAAGCCGATGTCGTGCGCCATCCCCTGGTGCAGCAAATCATCCGCGCCTACGACCGCAGCGACGAGAGGAGGCGAGAAATCGCCGCCCGGTTCAGGGAGTCTTCCGGTGGCCAGGACCAGCACTCCTCGTAGTGGGGTGGCCTCCCTGGGAGCATCCCAGAGCCCCTGGTACCTGAAGGTGCTGGCATCACCCGCCCTTCCCCGTCTTCTGCTGGCCGTGGTGGTGGGGTTCCTCCTCGCCCTGTTGATGACCGAGTATGCCCCGACCCCCGACGTGGTCATCACCGCCGGGGAAATCGCCGACCGGGACCTCCGGGCCAGTCGGGATTTTCAGGTGGAGGATGGAGAGTTGACTGCCCAGGCTCGAAAGAGGGCCATGGAACAGGTGCTCCCGGTGTTCAACCACGATGCCTTGTTGGGGAAATCAGTGGAGGAGAGACTCCAGCGGGCGTTTGCCGCCGGCCGAGAGTCTTTGGCCAGCGCATCGCGGCCCCGCCGAGGAGAGCCCCTTCCCCAAAAAAGCGAGGCGGGGGATTCCCCGGCCCAACCCCTGGCTGTCCCAGGGGAAGCGTTTGAAGCGGAGTTGGGGATCGATCTTCCCGAAGAGTACATAAAGATTCTCGTCAAGGACGGGTTTTCAGGGGCCACCGAGGAAACGGCCACCCTGCTGCTGGCCATGGGGATGAGGGGGTATGTGATCCTCTCCAAAGATGTGCTGCCCGCTGAAGGACCCTTGATGGTGCGCAGCTCTGAGGGGGGAACCAGCTCGGAGCGCGTCCTCAAGGGAGGGACCCGGGTGGAGGATCTGGGGGCCGCCAGGGAGGCCATCGCCCTCGCCCACCTGGAAAAGCTGGGAGGAAGGGCCGCCGCTCCCGCCGAACAGGTGGCGCGCTCCCTGGCCCAGATGCTCATGGCTCCCAACCTTGCCTATGACGCCTCCGCCACCCAGGTGAAGCGCGACGAGGCCAATCTGTCCGTGCAGCCCATTCAGAAAACCTGGAAGAGGGGAGAGATCATCATTCGAAGCGGGGAGGTGGCTCGCCCCTGGCAGGCGGAGGCGGCAGCGGCGATGTGGGCCAGTCGCTCCAGTTATCAGCCCTTTACCCATCTCCTGGCGTTGACCTGTCTACTGACCCTCGAACTTTCCATTCTCTATACCTTTGCCTCCCGGTTCATCCGCAAGTTTGCAAAAGAACTGAGGGATCTCTTCACCCTCTCCCTGCTTCTCCTCTTGGCAGTGGGGATGACCCGGGCAGGGGTCAGCGTGGCGGCGGCGCTGGCCGACCACACCTCCGGGATTCCCGAGGAGGCCTGGTGGTTCGCTCTTCCCGTCGCTGCCACGGCCATGCTGGTCCGAATTCTCATGAACTCGGAGACGGCCCTGGTGTTTTCGGCCGTCGCCTGCACCGCCTGCGGATACGTTCTGGATCAGAGCCTCCTGATGACCTTGTATCTCCTGGTGGGATGCCTGGCTGCGGCGGGGGGGCTGGCCCATGCGAATGAGCGGGGCAAGGTGTTCCGAGCGGGGCTGATCACCGCTCTGGTCAACGCCAGCATGGCCATCGCCCTCGCCATGGTTCATTACAGCGGCATCGGCATGGAACCCGGACAAGGGAGCGCGATTGAGCCTCTGATGCACGTCGCCTTTGGGATTGCCGGGGGATTGGTAAGCGGAGTCATCGTTTTGGGTCTGGTGCCCGCCTTCGAGGGGCTTGGCTACCTCACCGACATCAAGCTCTTGGAGCTCTCCAGCCTCAATCACCCCTTGCTACGAGAAATGATTGTGAGGGCCCCGGGCACCTGGCATCACTCCATGGTGGTAGGACAACTCAGCGAAGCGGCTGCAGAGGCCATCTCGGCCCGTGCCCTTCTCGCCAGAGTTGGATGCTACTTTCATGACATCGGCAAGATTCTCAAGCCCCAGTATTTTATCGAGAACGTTCGGGACGGTGAGAACCTCCATGACCGCCTCAGCCCGTCCATGAGCGCCCTCATCATCCACAATCACGTCAAGGAGGGGATGGAACTGGCCCGCCGCCACCGTCTTCCCCAACCCCTGATCGACTTGATTCCCCAACATCATGGCACCTCAGTGGTGGCGTTTTTTTACAACAAAGCCCGCCAATTGGAGGATCCCTCCATCGCTCGGGTCAACGAAGCCGACTTTCGGTACCCAGGACCCAAGCCCCGGACCCGCGAGGCAGGAATTTTGATGTTGGCAGATGGAGTGGAGGCCGCCACCCGCTCTCTGAAGGAGCCCACTTCCCATGCCATTCGGACCCGGGTTCAAAAGATCATCGAAAAAGTGGTCTCCGATGGACAACTGGATGAGTGCCCTCTGACCCTGCGGGAGCTGAAGATCATTGGGGATACCTTCACCTCCGCCCTCCAAGGGATCCATCATCAGCGTATCGAATACCCGGAACCGATCCCTCGCAACGAAGGGCGCGGACTGCCTGAGTCGGCCCTGGTTCTCGAAAAGGACGCTCCCCTGGCTCCTCCCAAGGGCGCCTCATCGGGGGCAAGCACCCCTTATCCCCTCCCTGGCGGGATGACGCGAACCCTTGCCGACTCCTCCAGCCTTCCGGGCACGCAGGTGGGACGAGGGGTTGTGTCCGGTGAACATTCCTTGGCCAGCGTGGAGTCCAGATCCCTGTCGGTGACCGGAGAGGGGGGAGGGGCCGAATCTCATCTGGTGGTGGTGAGAAGCACGGCGGGAGTGGCAGTAGGTAGAAAGAAGGGATGACGGCTGGGCTTTCCCTTGTGATCGTAGAGGTCACCACCGATGAGGAACTTCAGGAACCGGCTTCCCCCTGGGGGCAGTGGGCATGCACCTTCGGTGAGGCGTTCACCGAAGGGAAGGCGCGCCACATCCTGAAATGCGCCCTGGAACTTTTTGCTCCCCCCGAGTGGAACGCTCCTCGGGGTCGAGAGACCACCCTGTCGGTGTTGCTGACCGACAACCGTGGAATCCGCCCCCTGAATCGCCAGTGGCGGGGCAAGGATCACCCCACCGATGTTCTCTCCTTCCCGCAACCGGCGGGTCCACTTGACCCGGCGGGTCTGACCGAGGAGGGGCGGCACCTGGGCGATGTGGTGATTTCCCTGGAGTCCGCCTGGAACCAGGCGGATGAGCACGACCTCACTCCCGCAGAAGAGGTTCATTTTCTGTTGATTCACGCAGTGTTGCACCTTCTCGGCCACGACCATGAGGAGGAGGAAGAACGCCGCAGGATGGAAGCCTGTGAGCAGGAGATCTGGACGAAGACCGGCGGGGAGGGGAGGGTACGGTAGGAGCGGGGGAGTTCCGCCCCATTGCACCCCGCTTCTCTTGAGGCTACCTTGCCCGCCTCGCAGATTTCCGGTGCGTCTGAAGGTACCGGAGCATCCATCGCCAGGGAGAATCCCCCATGATCGACGAAATCAAAGAGCATCTGCACAAGCTCGAAGAGCAGGCCCTCAAGCTCCGGAGGCATCTTTGACGTCGACGGCAAGCAGGCCCGTCTTGCCACCATCGCCACCGAGATCGAGGATCCCAATCTGTGGGGAGATCCCAAGCGGGCTCAGGTGGTTCTCAAGGAAAAAACCGACCTGGAGCGCCAGGTCCAGGCCTGGGAGGACGCTCGCCGTGGAGTCGAAGAGGCCCTCTTGCTGGTGGACCTCGCTGAGGAGGCGGGGGGAGATCCGGCAACCCTGAGCGAAGCTCGCGCTTTAGGGCGGACCCTGGAAAAGAAGTTTGCCGCCATGGAATTGCAGCGGCTTCTGGGTCAGGAAGGGGACTCGGCGGCGGCCATTCTGGAAATCAACGTGGGAGCTGGTGGAGTCGATGCCCAGGATTGGGCCTCGATGTTGCTGCGAATGTACGAACGTTGGGGCCAGCGCCGGGGGTTCAAGGTGCAGACCCTGGATTTTCTTCCTGCAGAAGATGCAGGGATCAAGAGCGCGACCCTGTCCATCACGGGCCCCTACGCCTACGGGTGGCTGAAGGCAGAGATCGGCGTGCATCGCCTGGTGCGAATTTCTCCTTTTGACGCTCAGGCCCGGCGACAGACCTCTTTCGCTGCGGTGGCCGCCTACCCGGATATCGAGGACAACAACGAAATCGACGTGCTGGAAAAGGACTTGCGGATCGACGTTTTTCGTTCCGGGGGACCAGGGGGGCAGGGGGTCAACACCACCGATTCGGCAGTACGAATCACCCACATTCCCAGCGGAATTGTGGTGCAGTGCCAAAGCGAGCGATCCCAGCACAAGAACAAGTCGACGGCCATGAAGGTTTTGAAGGCTCGGCTGTATGAGCAGGAACTTGAAAAGAGGGAAGCCGTCGCCGCAGCAGAGCAATCCCTGAAGAAGAAGATTGAATGGGGCTCTCAGATTCGTTCCTACGTCCTTCAGCCCTATCGCCTCGTCAAGGATCACCGCACCAAGGTCGATGAAAGCAATGTGGATGCGGTGCTGGATGGAGACCTGGATCGCTTCATGGAGGCCTGGCTGGTGGCGTCGGCGTCGGGCACATTGGGACAGGGTGGGCCGGACAAGGATCTGTAGGTCACCTCCATGGAGACCTGTCCAAGTCATCACAAGGGTCATGTGCATCAATTTGCGGATCAGACGCGGATCCTGGCATTTCTGGCGATGATTCCAATGGGGGTATCCTGCGGGGAGGGCCCTCCGCCGGTGACACCGTCGGTGGAGGAGCCTACGGGGTTCTCTCTTCCCAGTCAGGGGGTGAAGGCGGAGGCTCATGCTCCCACCCTGGCGGCTCCGGCAACGGTGTGGGGCCTGTTGACCAGCACCCTGATTCTGGAAGAGATTTCCCCCTCTCGCCTTCGCCTCGATCCGGTGATTCCCGAGAGAATCAATTCAGCGGGGACCCGCCTGCCCATTGCGGGGGACCCGGTGGGGGCTGCTCAGGTGGTGGTACGCTATCAGTTGGGGCGAGAGCTGGTGCTGGTGAGGGATGATGGTCCGGGGAGGGAGCTCTGGGAGGAGCGCTGGGTAGTGGAGCCGCGACCCGGAGGTGGGTCCTCCATCAGCCTGATCTGGTCGGTGCCGGGAGAGGCCAGACTGGGGGTGGACCCCGGTGAAACGGCACGGGGAGCGGTGATGTCCCTGGTTGACAAGGCGGGAGGACCTCCGGCCCCTACGATTTCAGCGGGCTCCCCCCCTGGTCCTTGATTCTTTGGGGTTGCCCCTTTCAAAGAGACCCGATTCCCCCGAAACGGGGGAAGGGAATGTTTGACCCATCCTCGGGTTTGGTTTAGCTTCCGCGCGCTCCGCCGCCCCTTTCAGCCCCTGAAAAACGCCTGCGGACCCGTTCCATCGTCTTTGCCAGGAGTGCCCTGAGCGCCCTTCATGGAGAAACTCCGCCAGGCCCTCCTTTTTCTCACCGCCCCCCTCTGGTTGGGTCCCTACCTCGCGTTGGGTTTGGCCCGCCTCTGTGGGGATGGGCTGGCGTTTGTGGTGGAGGAGTACACCGGCTTTTCTCTTCCCGAAGGAAGGGTGGGGCGGTTCCTCTTGGGCGTTCCCGCCCTGGTGCTTTTTCCCCTGGCGATCACTGCCGAAACCTTCGGGATCTTCCTGGTCTTCGCCGGAGCCCTCCCTCCCTTCTTGGTTCTTCATGGAGCCTTGACCGGGCTGGGAGTCGCCGCTGCCGGAGCGCTGACCTGGGGGACGACCTGGCTGCTTCCTTCCACCTGCCTGACGGCCGTGGTGCTGCTGACTCTTCTTGGGGTAGGATGGTTCCATCGCCCATCCGCCCCGTCATCCCACGCCCTGGCCGTGATCCTGGTGTCCGTCCTGGTGGTCATGGGATTTGCATCCATGCAGATCCTCCCTGGATCTGAAGATCAATCTCCCTTTTCTTGGGCGGGGCCCGGGTTGGGGATCGGGATGGGATTGGGGATTCTCTCCCTCCTTACCGGTTCCAGGTGGAGGGAGAGAATCTACCTGGCCGCCTCTCCTGTCAGGGTTCTTTCCCGCGCCGCCCACGCCTTTCTTGGCCTCCTGACGGTGCTGCTGTCTCCTCTTTGGATCCCCTACTTCCTGATCTTGTGGCTCCTTCGGGAACTGTTGCTGGGAGTCGTCATCCGGGACGTGAGGGCTCGCGCGACCATCCCCTCCTCCGCCCTCCTTCCCTCCATCCCAGGGGCATCGGGAAGGCGGTTCGAGTCCTTCGTCGGGCTTCGCTATCTGAGGGGGCGCAAGGATCAGGGGTACCTGTCCGCCATCACCTTCATCTCCATCCTGGGAGTGACGGTGGGGGTCTGGGCTCTCAATGTGGTGTTGTCAGTGATGGGAGGGTTCGAGAGGGATCTGCGGGACAAGATCCTGGGCGCCAATGCCCATGTGGTGGTTCTCAGCCATGCCGGGGATATCGGTGACTATCGGGAGGTGGGCAAGAACCTCGCCGCCATTCCGGGAATTACCGCCACCACTCCCTTCGTATACACCGAGCTGATTCTCAAGAACCACGATGAAATCTCCGGGGCGATCCTCAAGGGGATTGATGCCGAATCGGTAGAGGGGGTCACCACCCTGGTCAAGGACCTGAATCGGGGGATGGAGGGGGATCTGAAGGATATTGCCGCCAAGAGAGCGTTGCTGAAAGCTCTCGACGAGCCCGTGGCGGGTCCAAAAGGCCAGGTGATTCCCGATCCCGATTCGGCCGCTCCTGGAATCCTGGTGGGGGAGGAACTGGCCCGGATCCTTCATCTCTATCCCGGGGACGTTCTGACCGCCATCAGCCCGGTAGGAGGGGAGCCGGGGCCCTTCGGGGCCATGACCAATCCGTTGATGCGACTCCGGGTCAAGGGGGTCTTCAAGTCGGGAATGTACGAATACGACACCAGATGGTCATACGTAAGCCTCAAGACGGCGCAACGGTTTCTCCGCAAGCCCGACGCAGTCACTGCCTTTGAAGTGCGAGTCGCTGATATTGATCGAGCGGACGAAATTGCCGCTGCCGCCGAGGCTCGTCTTGGATACCCCTACTGGGCCCAGGACTGGATGGCCCTCAATCACAACCTGTTCGCGGCGCTGAAGATGGAAAAGGTGGCCATGGGCATCATCCTCACCTTCATCGTCATGGTGGCGGCCCTCAACATCATCTCCACCCTGATCATGGTCGTTATTGAAAAAGGAAAAGAAATCGCCATCTTGAAAGCCATGGGCGCCCCGGGGGTGAGAATCATGAAGGTGTTCATGATCGAGGGGCTGATCATCGGGTTTATCGGGACCACCACGGGGACTCTTTTGGGGTGGCTGAGCTGCCTGGCCCTGGACCGCTACAAGTTCATCAAGCTTGACACCGATGTGTACTATCTCGATACTCTGCCCGTCGAAATCAGCCCGCTGCTGTTCGCGGTTGTCGCCGGGGTAGCGATGGCCGTCAGCTTCGGGGCAACCATCTATCCCTCCTGGCAAGCAAGCAACATCGACCCGGTGGACGGGCTCCGCTATGAGTAACGAGGGGTTGATGATGGAAGAGGGGCTTCGTCCGCGCGCTGGGCGTGCCGCCAGCCTTCGGGTCGAAGCCAAGGGGTTGCGTCGGGCCTTTCACAAAGGGCAGGAGCACATCGAAGTACTGGCTGGGATCGATCTGGTTCTGGAGCCGGGGGATCGGGTCTCCATTGTGGGGGCCAGCGGCGCAGGAAAGTCCACCTTCCTACATGTCCTGGCCACCCTCGACCGCCCTGCCCAAGGTTCCCTGCTTTTTGGTGGGCATGACGTGTTTGACCTCTCCGACCGGGACTTGGCGGCGTTTCGCAACCGTCGCATCGGCCTGGTTTTCCAGTTCCACCACCTGTTGCCCGAGTTTTCTGCGCTGGAAAACACCATGATGCCTGCGGTTCTGGCGGGGATTTCCATGCGAGAGGCCCGAGAGATGGCTGCCTCCATGCTGATGGATGTGGGGCTTGGGCATCGCTTTGGTCATCGTCCCGGAGAGCTGTCGGGAGGAGAGCAGCAGCGAGTGGCGGTGGCCAGGGCTCTGTTGATGGAACCGGATCTGGTTCTGGCCGACGAGCCCACCGGCAACCTGGACGAGCGCACCGGTCGGGCCGTTGATGAACTTCTCCTCCGCATCTATGAGGAGCGCAAGGTGACCTTGGTCCTGGTGACCCACAACCTGGAACTGGCCGCCCGCCTTCCTCGTCGGATGCGCCTCCAAGCCGGCCGGCTTGAGGAGTGGACCCCCGCGTGATCCCTCGTTTGCTGGAGCCTCATCTCCTCACCCTCGCGACCCGACTCTTCCTGCTCTGCCTGATGCTGTGGGCGGGGGGAAGGGTTCCATTTGCAATGGCTGCAGAAGGACAGGAGCCGCCTCCTTGGGAGGGAGCTACCCTCACCACCATTGATGTGCAGGGCAACGACAAGGTGGAGGATGCCGCCGTCCTCCAAGCCCTGGGGCTCTCTCCGGGGAGCCGGCTTTTCCGCAGTGCCCTCCAGCAGGCGGTCCGCAATGTGTGGAACCTGCGGCACTTTCGGGATGTGCAGGTGGACGCCGTCTGGACTGCAGACGGACAGGTCTCTCTCACTTTCCTGGTGGCAGAGAAGTCCTCCATTCGCGAAGTTGCCCTCAAAGGAAACAACAAGCTCAGCACCACCGACCTGGGGGAGGCGCTGGATGTAAAGCCCTTTGCTATCTACGACGAGTCCAAGGTGCGCAGCACTCGCAAGAAGATTGAGGATCTCTATCTGGACAAGGGTTTCTATCTGGCGAGGGTGGACTACGAGGTGAAGGAGGACGGCAACAACGAGGTCACCGTCACCTTCAACATTGATGAAGGGCGCAAGGTCCTCATCAAGGAGATTCGCTTCGTGGGCAACGATCACGTCCCCGCTTCTCTCATCAAGCGCTATTTCCAGACGGGAGAAGCAGGCCTCCTCCCCGGGGCGGGAGCCAAGGGGACCTACAAGGAGGATCAACTCCAGGCAGACGTGGATCTGGTCCAGTACGTGTACGCTGAACAGGGCTATCTGAACGCCAAGGCCCAGAAGCCTCTGGTAGCCCTGACTCCTGATCGCCGCTGGGTGACCGTCACCATTCATGTCACCGAGGGCCCCCGATACCGGGTGGGAGAGTTGAAGGTGACCGGCGATTTGGGGACCCATACCGAAGAAGAATTGAAAAAGAAGATCCTCCACAAGTCGGGAACCTGGTTTCGTCTCAGCCAGATGCAGAGCACCACGGAGCTGCTGACCCAGGTGTTCAGCAACGAGGGATACGCCTTCTGCACAGTGGCTCCCCAGCCCGTTCCCCATCCGGAAACTGGCATCGTGGACATCGTTTTCGATGTGGATCGGGGTGAGAAGGTCTATCTGGATGAGATCCGCATCAGCGGGAATGACACCACCTGGGACAAGGTCATCCGAAGGGAGATTCACCTGGATGAGGGCTCCTTGTTTCGGGGGAAGGAGGTCGACGAGGCCCGGCGCCGCCTGGAGAGACTGGGCTACTTTGAGAAGGTGGAGATCACCACCCCCCGGGGAGGAGCAGAAAACACGCTGGACATGGAAGTGCGGGTGACCGAGAAACCCACCGGGACCTTCTCGGTGGGAGCGGGATTCTCCAATGCCCAGAGCTTCATCTTCACGGCCAACATTTCCAAGAACAACTTCCTGGGCCTGGGGTTGTTGATGAGCCTCGCTGCCAACATCAGCCTGGGCCAGAACCTCAAGGAAAACGGGTTCTTCAACGGGGACAACCGCAGTCAGCAGTACCGATTCGATCTCTATGACCCCTACTTCCTGGATACCCGCACCACGGCCCGGTTCTCCGTCTTCAACGTGGTTCAGGACTACGGCCTCGCCGAGTACAACCGGGGGTTCACCCTGGCGGTCGGCAAGTATCTGGACCGCAACGACGACGTCCGCATCGGCCTCGACTACACCTTTGAGGACTTGGGCCTGTCCAGCCTGAGGGAATACCAGCAGCGTTACCAAGGAGGCGACTTCTATCGCTCGGGGCGGACGTCCTCCTTGACTGGAAACTTCGTCATCGACAAGCGAAACAACCGCATCAGCCCCACCAAGGGTCTTTACTTCTCGACCTCGCTGGAGTTTGCCGGTGGGTTTCGCCTCAACGATGACGAAGTGCTCAACCTGCTGGGCGGCGACTTCCGCTACCTGAAGTTCCAAGGAAATTTCCGCAGCTATGTTCCCCTGGTAAAGGATCTGGTGGTCCTGCGATGGAACCTGTCTGGGGGGTTCATCACCTCTTTGGACGGCACCCAGATCCCCTACAGCCTCCGGTACCGAGCTGGTGGGATCAACTCCTTGCGGGGCTTCTCTCCTTATTCGGTGGGTCCCGACACATCCTGGCTGGTGAACGATGATCCTGTCCACAGCGCCCAGCGCATCGTCCTGGGAGGACTGGGAAGCTTGATTTCCAACTTGGAGATTGAATATCCCCTCATCCCTCCGGCCGGGGTCAAAGGGGTTGTCTTCTTCGATGCCGGTGGCGCCTTCGGTGGGGTGGATGAGGATGGTGAGCCCATCCCCTTCCGCATCGAGGACATGCGAACTTCGGTGGGTTTCGGGGTGAGATGGAACTCTCCCATGGGGCCCCTGCGCTTCGAGTGGGGCTTCCCCTTGAATCGTCGCCCCTATGAGAAGCCCCTGATCTTTGAGTTCACCATCGGATCGTTCTTCTGATGGGAACGGTGGGTGGGTTTCGTCGCCTCCTCCAGGTGGGGACGCTGTTGTTTCTGGGGCTGGGAGGGGAGGGGAGGCCCGTTCTGGGTGCCGACAAAGATGTGTCTGGGGCTGATCCGACGGC
>CAYRTW010000149.1:0-14382 GCA_964426935.1 uncultured Rickettsiales bacterium | reverse complement strand
CTCCGCTGTCGGGCCCGTGGCGGTCGGCGTCGGAGCCCCTCTTCTCATCAGGGCCGGTGTCGTTTCGGCCTCCATGTCCTTCCAGACAGGGGTGAGCGGGAGACTGGGCCAGGGATTCCCTGGTGCTCAGGAGGGTCCCCGACTCCCCATCCACGGTGTAGATCCGAGGGGAAAACCAGGTTTCTTCGCCTCGGTCTCCACCCCCGGCCGCTTCCCGGACCACCGCTTCGGCTCCGGCGTCTCCGACGGTAAACTCCCCGGCGATCAGATCGGCACTGGCCAGGGGTCCCGGGACGAACAGAGCTTCTCCCCGGGGGGAGAACGACACCCGCAGGGCATGGAAGACGGGGATCCCTTCCACCGCATGGCAAAGCTCCACTCGGGGCCCCGAGGCGAAAAGAGAGGCATGCACAGAAGTGAAGGGGGCTTTTACCTTCCGCAACCCGCAGTCAGTCACTCGGAACCCATCTTCCTCCCCCCCTTCCTTCGGAGTACACTCCGCCGCCCCGTTGGCGGTGTGGTGATGACCTCCTCAAAGGCAAGGTTGACGATCCTCAGTGGCCCCTCCCAGGGGCGGGTTTTTGACCTGGATGGCTCTCCCGTCCTTCTCGGTCGTCTTCCCACTCCCGAGTGCGCCATCGACTTGCGGACCGAACGGGTCAGTTCTCGCCATGCGGAAATCTCCCTGGTGAAGGGGCGGTGGATCCTTCGAGATCTCCAGAGTCTCAACGGCACCAGCGTCGATGGGGTCCGCATCCCCGAGGCCGAGCTTCTTTCGGGAACCGCCATTCTTTTCGCCGATGTGGAGGCCCGATTCGAACTTGTTCCCTCGTCGTCCGGCCAGCCCCCCCGATCCTCTCCGTCTCCCATCTCCCGGGGGCTGGGACGGGGAGAGGGGGCCCTTCTGCCTCGAGTCATGCCTGATGCTGCCCTGGCCCCTGCTCCTCAGCCGGCCATCTCCCCTCGCAAACGAAACTCCTCCATTGCCCTGCCCCGTCCGGCTCCCCTGCCTCATCCCGAGGCCCCGTCGCCTCCTCCGAAAGGAAAGCTGCCCACCGGCGACGGAGCCCCTCTTCCCCGCCCGGTCCCCGCTGCCGCCCCCCCTGCTCCCAAGGTGGAGGTGTCCCGCCCCGTCCCACCACCTTCCCCCTCCAACGAGGCGATGCAGGGCCTCCTCGCCCGCCAGACCCAGATCCGGGGAATGGCCGAGTTTCTGAAGAGGGGAGACACCGCCACCGCCGGGTATTTGGAAGAGCTCGATTTCCAGGTTGCCCGAATGCGAGAAGCCCTGGCCCGTCCCGATTCAGGGGAGGCCACCGTTGCCCTGGCCCGCCTTCTGGAGGAGGGTGCCTTTACCGAGTCCCTGCGCTGTTTGAAGGAGGTGCTGGAGGCCCAACGGAGCGTGCTGGACTCCTTGGTGGAGCTGTCAAAAAGGGAGTGAAACTCAGGGGGGAGGCGGCGCCACTTCCCCGATCTTCTCCGCCACTCGGGAGCCCACCTGGAGAGACGCCCCCAGGGCCAGGGCGAAGAGGAGGGCCGCACCCACTGCCACCAGCGCCACCAGACGGGGCCAACCCGGAATCAGCACAGTGGGCTCGTCTCCGGCTTCGGCCTGGGAAAGGGGCTCGGAGAGGGGTTCGGTGGAGGGAGCCCTTCCCCGAAGATCTTCCAGGACCCCCGCAGTGAAGGAGGCCAGCTTCTGGGGCTGGTCGTGGTATTGGCCGGTAAACCCCGCCAACAGGCAGGTGGCATAGAGTTCCAGGAGTTTTGCCCCCAGGCTGCGATCCCTTTGGGCTTCCTCCACCAGGTCAAAGAAACGATGCCCCGCCACCGCCTCTCCGTAGCGCTGGAGTTGGAAGGGTTGACCGGCCCATTCCCGGCTCAGAGGGCCAGAGGTGGCCAGGATCCGGTCATCCAGGAGGGCGATGAGGGCGAACTCCGCTTTCTGAATCACGGCGTCGTCGTACCCCTCCCCTCGGGCCTTGTGGGCGGCGGTCTTCAATTGCTGGTCGATGAGCTGACGGAGACGAGAGGCCCCCAAGGTGGGAACATCGACAGAGCCGAGGCGCAGCCCCAGGTAGAGGAGGGGGCCATAGTGGGCGACCAGGCCTCGGGAGCCAAAGCCAGGCAGAGCTACCCCCTCCTGAGCCCCGGTGGGACCCAGGGGGGTGATGAGCAGGGTGGGCTGAACGGGAGCCAATCAGGCCTCCTTCAGGGCCATCAGGTCGGGGACCAACCCGGGAAGCATGTCGGGAATGTAGAGAGCCACTGTCTTCAACTCCATGATGTTCTTCCAGAAATGCCCCTGGGCTACCACTCGGAAGTAGCGAGCGTCTCCTCGGGTGGGCACCCCCACGGGAGGGCGGGGAAGGGCCTGCAACTCCACGCCCCGGACGTTGGCCCCCACCAGGGTGGCCAGATCCTCCGCCGCCCCCAGCTTCAGGCGAGAGGGCAGATCCTCTCCCCTCATGCCGACGGGCAACTCCCCCGTCAAGGACAGGAAGAACTGGGCGGTACGGAGGCCGGGGTCGCCGGGAATCGTTCCCCTCCAGGTGGTGGAGTCGGTCTTTTGAAGGGGGATGGGGAGCCAGGCTTTGGGGATCACCCATTCCAGAAGGCTGCGGATGCGCCGGTCCACGCCGTCAAAGGCAGGCCAGGGATGGGCATGGGAGAAGGGGGGCAGATCGGCAGGGCTGGAGGCTCCTTCTCCAAATGTGGATAATTCCCCTGCAATTCCAACCAGATCGGCATAGGCGCGTTCCAAGGGAAGGGAGGGTTGTGCCAGGACATGCCCCAGACGAGCCACCGCGCCGTTCAGGGTAAACAGGAACCAGAATCCCAGCACCTCGTCAGGGGTCAACTCCACCCGTCCTCTTCCTGAGGAACTGCGGGCTGATCGCAAGGCCGATGCCCGGGCCGACAGCACTTCGTGGAGCCTCTTCATCGACTCTCGGATGGGCGGGGCGGCGGCGAGATGCAGGCTGGGAGCCACATAGCCGGGGTGAGAGGCAAAGGTGCCGTCGCCCTGGCGATGGAGATCCAGGAGGGGCAAGGTCACCAGCCCGTCAGAAGACTCGCTGGCAAATAGAAGGCGCAGGATGCGCCTCCCGATGGGGATCCGCCGCGGTTCGGAAGACCCCGCCTCGTCCTCGACTTCTTCCTCCACCTCTCGATATCGGGTGGGAGCACCGTCTTGTTCGCCAGCCCGGGACACCGTCTTCCCCCGGGTGTCCTTGGCCAGAGCGATGGACACCCGCAGCACACCGGAGGCGGGCAGGGGGGGAATGACCCGGGCCGGCGGAGCCTCGTCCACGTCGGGTACGGAAAGGACGGTCCCGTCGGGGAGGACGGCTCTCAACCTCTCCAGGGTCAAGGTGCCTCTGGACAGATCCAGAGCGTGGAAGGTCAACTCGACAAGGCCGTACCCGTCGGGGTGCAACGCCTCCTGCCGTAGACGGGCATCCAGGGTTGCATATCGGTCCTGGACCTGAAAATGCTGGGGAACCAGGAACATCCCCTCCTGCCACACCACCTTCACAGCCACCTCTTTCGATGCTCGCCAGACCGGGGGCATCTTCCCTGGAGAGGGTCAGGGTGTCAACGGAAGGAATTTCTTGACATCACTCCGTTCAAACGCTATGGATGCCCCCCGCGCGGAAGGGGCGCATGGGGTTTTGCAGATTCCAGAAGCCAGGGGAGAGATGACCGGAGCAGCGCCGTCGATTCGAGAGTTGGGGCGTCACTCCATCCGCGCTGACCGGCCGGCGGGGGATTCGGTGCAGGAGGACCCTCGCTTCGATGAGTTGCGGGGCATGGTCAACGGTCTGGGGGGGCTGCGGTGGGCTGAGGCGGTGAGGCTGTCCTCGGAGCTTTTGTCCACCCGAGGCAAGCACCTGGGGGTGGCCAGCTATCTGGCGGCAGGATTATTTTTCACCAAGGGATACGCGGGGTTGGCCGAGGGAATTCACTGTCTTTCCGGCATGGTGGAGGACCACTGGGATGCGGTGGAGCCGGTGCGCCCTCGGGCCCGGTCGGCGGCTGTGGAGTTTCTGGTGGAGAGGGTGGCTCCGGCGGTGGAAACGACCTTCCCTGGGATTGGGGAGGCAGATGCGGTCCAGGACGCGGCTTCCTCCCTGCGAGGACTGGTTGAACTGCTGGACAAGCGCATGGGGACCGGGGCTCCCGCCATGGGGCCATTGACCCGCGCCCTTCGCACTCGGGTGGAGGCCCTCCCTCCTTCCTCCTCACCGGAATCTCCAGGCGTCCTTGTGGGCGGATCCCCTGAAAGCGAGCCTCCCCGTTCTTCCGCCCCCCCTTCCCCTCCCTCGGTGTCGAGTCCCCTGGCGATTCCCGAGGTGTCGTCGGATCGCAAGGGCCTTCACCAGCTTCGAACCCCCGTCTTTCGCTGTCTGGACGCCATCCGGGAGGAGACGCCGGGGGATCCCCTGCCCTATCACCTGAGCCGGGCCTGGTGCTGGGGAGGAGTTGTGGCCCTTCCTCCCCACGTCGATGGCCTGACCCGCATCGCCTCACCGGATCCCAAGCTGCTCCCTCGCTGGGAAATGGCCATTCAGCAAGGACAGCCCCTGAAGGTCCTGGCCGAGGCAGAAAAAGCGTGGCGAAACGCGGTGTTGTGGATGGCCCCCCACCGCCATGTCGTTCAGGCGTTGCAAGCCCTGGGGGATTCAACGGCTCCCGCTCGAAGGACGGTGGAAGCGGAGGTGGTGGCCTTTCTGGAGCGCCTGCCTGGGTTTCAGGGGCTTCGCTTTGCTGGGGGTGAGCCCTTGCTGGATGAAGCCACTGCCGCCTGGGTGGAGGGGTTGAAGGGGGGAACTTCGGCAGTGCCGCCTCGGGAATCCTCTCACGGAGAAAAGATTTCTTTCAAACCCCCCGGGGATTTCATTGATCTTGAGGCTGAGGCTGCTTCGGGTCAGTGGTCCCTGGTAGCCTCCGGCGTGGAGGCGAGGCTGGCGGCGGTCTCATCTCCCCGGGAGAGATTCCTGCTGAAGGTCTGGCTTGCTGATCGCCTGCTGGTGGGAAAGCACTGGGGCCCGGCGGGACGGCTGCTGGAGGCCCTGGACCAGGATATTCAGGAGAGGCAACTGGAAACCTGGGAGCCGGATCTGGCCGCGACTGTGGTAAGGGGGCTGTCTCAGGTGCTCGCGGCCACGGTGGCCCCTGGGAAGGGGAGCGGTACCGAGGATCGACTCAAGGAGCTTCAACTCCGGCTCTGCCGGCTGGATTCACTGGCCTCCCTCGGGTGGCCCAACATGGGATAGGAGAGAGAGATGGCCGACAAAGATCAATCTGTTGCTCCCGAAGAGCGCATCAACATCACCTACAAACCCGCCACCGGCAACGCCAAGGAGCAGGTTGAACTGCCCTTGAAGCTCCTGATGGTGGGGGATTACACACAGAGGGCCGACGAGACCGCCATCCAGGATCGCAAGGTGGTCAGCGTGGACAAGGACACCTTTGGCGATGTCATGAGGGAGTCCAAACTGGCTCTGGACCTGGCAGTTCCCAATGAATTGACCGGGGAAGAGGGTGCGGAGATGGCGGTTTCCCTCTCCTTCAACTCCCTCAAGGACTTCGAGCCCGATTCGGTGGCCCGCCAGATCCCCCAGCTTCGCGAGCTTCTGGAACTCCGGGAAGCGTTGACGGCCCTGAAGAGCCCACTGGGGAACGTTCCAGACTTCACCAAGAAGCTCAAGGAAATCCTCGGCGATCCGGAAAAAGTCGCTCGGCTGAAGGAAGAGATGGGAATCAAGGACGAGTAGAGTCCCATCAAGAATTTTCCTCTCCGGATCGGTCCGGTTGAACCCTTCGCAAACGTCAAGGAATCGAGATGCCCAACCCCTCTTCTTCCCCCCTGGAACAGCTCATGGATCTCTCCCGCGCCGGTGAGACCCAGGAAGCCCAGGACACCTTCAAGCGTGGCATGGGGGCATTGCTCCCTGAACTGCTTCGCCGGGTGGACACCGCCACTCCCCGAATCGACAAGTCCCTCATCGACGGCCTGATTGCCCAGATCGATGCTCGCCTCTCCAAGCAGGTGGATGCCGTTCTCCATGCCCCCAAATTCCAGCAACTGGAATCGGCTTGGAGAGGGCTGAAGCTGGTGGTGGATCGCACCAACTTCCGGGAGAACATCAAGGTCGAGCTGTTGAGCGTTTCCCGGGAGGAGTTGGAAGCGGACTTCGAGGACTCCCCCGAACTCCCCAAGTCCGGCCTGTACAAACATGTGTATTCCAATGAGTACGGGGTATACGGCGGCAAGCCCTACGGCGCCCTCATTGGCAACTTCGAGTTCGGGCCGGGTCCCAGGGACATCAAGCTCCTGTCCAACATCGCCGCCATTTCCGCCATGGCCCATGCCCCTTTCATCGCTGCGGCGGGGGCTCCCATGTTCGGATTGGAGGACTTCGCAGGCCTTCCCAATCTGAAGGATCTCCCCGCCACCTTCGAGGGCGCCCAATACATCAAGTGGCGCAGCTTCCGGGAGACCGAGGACTCTCGCTACGTGGGTTTGACCGTGCCCCGGTTCCTGCTCCGCCTTCCCTACGACCCCGAGGTCAATCCGGTCAAGTCCTTCCAGTACCGGGAAACAGTGGAAGGGCACCACGACCGCTACCTGTGGGGCAACACCTCGTTTGCCTTTGCCACTCGCCTGACCGACAGCTTCGCCCGTTACCGGTGGTGTCCCAACATCATCGGCCCCAAGGCCGGTGGCACCGTCGCCGATCTCCCCCTGCATCAGTACAAGGCCATGGGGAGCCTGGAGACCAAGATTCCCACCGAAGTGCTGGTGACGGATCGACGGGAGAAGGAATTCTCCGACGAGGGGTTCATCCCCCTGGTGATGCACAAGGACAGCGATCACGCCTGCTTCTTCTCTGCCAACTCCTGCCAGAAGCCCAAAACCTACGGGATCTCCAAGGAGGGCAAGGATGCCGAGGCCAACTACCGCCTGGGCACCCAGCTCCCCTACCTGTTCATCGTCAGTCGCCTGGCCCACTACATCAAGGTGCTGCAGAGGCAGGAGCTGGGGACCTTCAAGGAAAGGTCCGACATGGAGAGGGAATTGGGGGACTGGCTCAAGCAGTACGTATTGGACATGGACGTAGCCCTTCCCCGGGAGAGGGCCATCCGTCCCCTCCGCAAGGCCAAACTCACCGTGGAGGACGTGGAGGGAAATCCTGGCTGGTACCGGGTGAACATGATGGTCAGGCCCCACTTCAAGTTCATGGGGGCCTGGTTTGACCTGTCATTGGTAGGCAAGTTGGACAAGTAACGATTCCGGCCCGACCCGGGTCGGTTGGATCCGGGGGTCCGTCGCCGTGCCATGGGGGCACTGGGGACGGGCTTCCGGTTTGAAGAAGGGGTTGACCCCCCAAGGAGTTTTCCATGGCGTCTCCAGTTCACATGACCGTTGAAGGCATTTCCCAAGGATTGATCACCGAAGCGGCCTGCACCATGACCGGCCGTGAAGACACCGAGTTGATCTACTCGCTGGAGCATGTTGTAGAAGCGCCTCGGGATCCCCACACCGGACGCTCCACCGGCAAGCGAGTGCATCGGCCGGTTGTCATTGTCAAGGAAATCGGGTTGACCAGTCCCCTCTTTTTCAAAGCGTTGGTGACCAATGAATTGCTGACGGTGAGTTTTCAGTGGTACCGGCCCAATCCCTCGGGGGATGGGACCGACGAGCAGTTCTATACGGTGAAATTGGAGAGGGCGAACCTGGTCAATTTCAAGAACCTCTTGGCCCATACTCATGCCGCCCAGGGGGAGCACACCCCTCCCTTGGAGGAGTTGCAGTTCTCGTACGAGAAGATCACCGTGACCTATGAGCCCGGTGGCAAGGTGGGTTCCGACGACTGGCGTGCTCCGGTCTAGAGGCACCTGCTCTTCTGCTTGAACGGAATCGGCCCCCCCCTCGTGCCCGGTGGCGAGGGGGGACGCCGACCCTTCCTTGATCAACGATGTTCGATCCCCGCACCCTCCTTCAGAAACTGGTTGACCCCCGTCCCCCTTCCGAGGGGAGCGGGAACCTGTTGACGGACCTGCGCTGGTCGGTCACCGAGCATCTGTCTCGCCTCCTCAACACCATCCGGGGGGATGCGGCCATCGCATCGGACTACGGTCTGCCCGCCTGGTCCACCTTGATGCACCAGTTTCCCGATGCGCTGTCGGTGATGGAGACCGCCATTCGCACCACCATCGAGCGCTATGAGCCTCGCCTCGGCCGGGTGAGGGTGCGGGGGGCTGTGGATGCAGAAAGGCCCATGGAGATTCGCTTCGAGGTGACCGGTCGCCTGACGGTGGAGGGGGCAGAGGGGCCCTTTTCCTTTCAGACCTCGGTGGATTCCCGGGGGAGGTTCAAGGTTTGAAGCCCTGGCGCTCCTCTTCCCGAGCGGGGGCGAGCCGGGGCGGAGCCTTGGGGGACCCGGCCATGCCCGTGGGCGTGTTCCGGCTCTGCCTCGCCGGGCGTCATGTCATTGAAACCCGCCTCGACACCTGCCGCTTCTGCGACGGGCTTTCTGATCGGGTGGTGAGACGAGATGGGGAGGGGGGAGGGCCCTCAGGAGCTGAAGCGCCGCCGCCCCCACCGGTGCGGGCTTCTGCCCCTCGACCTGTTCCAGTCATCCGACCCACCCCCAGCCAGGCCCCCCATCCCGGTCCCAAAGATACCGTCATGGATCGGGCGGTGATTCCCTCTTCCGGACCCAAGACCATGATGGATGCACCCCCGGTCCCGGTTTCCGGTGAGGTGGTGGGGTGGTTCAGGGCCTTGAGCGGGGCGGATCGGGGGCGATCCTGGAGTCTGGTTGAGGGGAGGCACATCATCGGGGGTAGTCCCGACAGCCTGGTGGCCATGCGGGGAGAGGGGGTTCCTTCTCGGGCCGCAGTTCTCTACATTCAGGGGGGGAGGTTCCAGTTGGAGGCCGGACGCAGCGTCTCCCCCTCCATCAGCCTGGTGCAGGTGAACGGGAGGAATGTGGACCGAGTTGAACTTCAAGATGGGGATGAAGTGGTGGTGGGGGCGGCGCGCCTGCGTTTCAAGTGCCTTTCGACTGAGGATCTCACTCCCCTGCCCGATCCTCTCTCCTCCCCCGGCGGATTGGGGCGCAGGCGATGATTCTCCTCACCGACCTGGATGGCCCTCACGCCGGTCGCCTCATCGCCACCTCCCGAGTCGAGGTGGTCCTGGGCAGGGATCCCCGCTGCGAGGTCCCCTTCGAGGAATCGAAGGTCCTGGTGGTGAGCGCTCGGCATGCCCGGATCTACTTCGAGGACGGCTGGTACCATCTGGTGGACCTGGACAGCAAGAACCAGACCCTGGTCAACGGGGTGCCCTTGCGAGGGGTCCATTCTTTGCGGCGGGGGGATGTGATTCAGCTAGGGCACAGCGGCGGTCCCCGTGTCGAGGTGGACTTCGAATACGAAACCCTTCCTGAGGAACCCCTTCCCCCTCTCCGGGATCCCTTGCACACCCTGATGTGGATCCTGGCGGCGGTGGGTCTGGTGGGTCTGGTGGTGGCGGGTTGGGTGGCCTTCTCCGGCTGAAGCCGATCGCCCTCCTTCAGAAGGAAGTGACCATGGTGACCACCTTCTCCGGCAGATCAAGCTGAAGCTGATCCAGGAGCTTCAAGGGCCCCTGAGGACCCTCCTCGTAGCCCATGACCACCGTCAGGGGAATGGAAGCGCAGTCCCCGCTCGCCATGGGCAGGCGCAGCGTCCCTGTCTCCAACCCTGCTCGCCGAGCCCGCTCGGGGGAACCGGGGAACGCCCCCCATAGAGAGGCCGGGCTCCCGATTCGTTTCACGCACAATTTGGTGTCCTGGGTCAGCCCGGTATAGACGGTCAGCTCCACCTTGACGTCCAAGGGGACATCAAAGGAGTGGGGCTGGAACAGGGCGCCTCGGGTGGGGGCCAGCTCGCGGGCGGCTTCCCACTTGACGGGGCTGGCATCTCCTACCCGGATCTCCACCGCCCCCACCTTGCCACAGGCCGAGGAGGAAGAACATTCCCAGTACTTGGGGGTGAGGGTCAGCCGGGAAGTGGCCCCCATCTTCCCCCCTCCCACCAAGGCAAGTACTTCTTTCATTCTCTTCAGACGACCCAAAAATTCTCCGGAGAAGGGGATTCCTCCCCAGGTCTGCCAGACGCGTGGGGAGAAATCGGTGCTGGAGAGGAGGGGATCGACGGAGGAAGCGAGGAAGAGCTGGATCTGTCCCTCCTTCCCGAGCAGGGTCGTCACTTCTCCCAACTCGGCAGGCTCG
Source organism: uncultured Rickettsiales bacterium (assembly GCA_964426935.1). Classification (GTDB taxonomy): domain Bacteria; phylum Myxococcota_A; class UBA796; order UBA9615; family JAKLKC01; genus CAYRTW01. Next base: position 4,096 of record CAYRTW010000149.1, on the reverse strand, counting down.
CTCCCCATCTTGTTGAAGGGGAAGCGACCCCGAACTCCCAGGGACCAGGGCTGGAAGATCCGGCGATCCCAATCCTGGTTCAGGGCCCTCCCGGCGGCCACCAGGATCGCCTGCCAGGTCTGGCGCATCAACCCCTCCTGGAGGAGGCGAACCAGGACCGGGCGGGTCTGGGGATCACTTCGTTGAAGGAGGGCAGCGGTGGCCAGGTGGGCGGCGGCCAATTCTCCCGCCCCATCCAGGGTGTCCTTGACCAGCCGTACCGCCTCCAGGTTGCGCTGACCCGCCTCTCCAGTGGCCAAACGGGAGAGACGGTCCTTCAACGCCAGCATCTTGGCCTGGAAATCGTCGTAGACGGCCCGCTGCTGCCCTCCTACCTTGGCGAGCTCATGGGAAGGGGCATAGGGGGTCATCAGGGTCTGGCAGAGGGTCGCAGGGTTGGTTCCGCTGAAGGTGTTGGCGGCGTTGTTGACGGCGGCACCCGCTTCCTGAAGCAGGTTTCCCGCAGCCGGTGGTGGTATCTCCCGCCCTTGCCCCACCCAAACGAGAAGCCCCACCACGTCCCCGGGAGTTCCCACAAACAAACGCTCCACCTCAGCGGAGGCCTGGCTGACATCGACCACCTGCCCCGCCCGCAGTCCATCCAGCCAGCGAGTCCACACCACCTGGTAGTTCTGTTGGTACATCTGCTTCACCGCCTCGGTCACTTGTCGATCATCCCCCGAGGTTCGACCGGGAAGGTTCCGGCGCTTCTTCACCTCCTCGTCTACCCGGTTATGGAAATCCAGGCACCCCTGGCCGTGGAAGGCCGGGCTGACCTCTCCTCCCCCGGAGAGGAGGAAGGTGGACTGGAAACCGGCAAATCGGCGGGAACCTGTGCCGGCCACGCTGCGAACCAGGTCCCCATAGATAACCCCCGGGGCGGGTCGCTGGGCCAACCAGTCCCGCGCTGCCTGGCAGGCGGCAGGATCGATGGAGGGCCACAAGTCCAATTCCTCCACCCCGATCTGCACCAGGCTGGCGCGAAGGGTCCCCGTTCCCGGATTCTGACCCCCCTCCGGCGCTTCAAAGCGAGCCGCCAACAGGTCCACGGCCCTCTCCCTCTCCTTTCCTCCTGGAGGCCGGGTCTTGGCCAGATCGCAGAGTTCCACCCCATCGGCCACCAGGGAGAAGATGGTGGCCTGGTCTCCGGTCATCCCCGGGGAATCGGCGCTGGAATCTGGAGATCCGCCGGCAGAGGAAATGAGGCGGCGAAGTTCTTCCTGGACGCTCTGCGCCAGGGGATTCATGACCTCGATTCGGATCAGGGCAGCCAGAAGAAGGCGGGTCTTTGCCTCTGCCTGGTTCAGCACCCTTCCTGGGAAGGTCAGCAGACCGAGGGTACCCACGCGCCCCGAAGGAAGGCCTGTCCCCTCCGGTTCCAGGGTGGGAGCCAGGGGGCGGGCCCTATCCGCCCTGGCTCCACCCGGACGGGTGATTTCGTCTGCCAGTCGGAAAATTGCCCCCACCCGGGCCGGACTCCCCGCCGGTCGCAACACCGCCGCCTCGGCCAGGGCTTCGAGACGACGCCCCTCGCTGCGGGCGGACAGCATCCCCGCCAAGGCCAGCACGCCCACCGTCACCAGGGCGGTGGCGGTCAAGGTCAGCCGGCGACGGACCTCCCTTTGGGCCTGGCGCAACACCGCCGATGACCCTCGGGCGGTGTTTCTCAAGGAGGGCAGGATCGAGTTGAAGAGGGGAGAAACAAACCAGGACCGGTCCCGACCCGAGGTTGGGGGAGATTCGGCGGGGGTCATTCCCCACCACTTCGCTAGAGAAGCCAGGGCCTGACCATTCCCACCGGAACCGCTGCGGGCCGAGGTCCACCACACCCCCGCCAGCCGGGGACCCTCCTCCCCCACTCCCTCGGCCATTCCGGCAAGCAAGGTGGCGATGGGAACCTCACAGCGGGAAAATTCCCCAGCAAAACAAAGAACATGCTGCCTCTCGGTGGCACTTTGGGTGCGGCTCAGCCGTTGAGGACGGCGATTCTCCACCCGCCTCTGGAGGAGGGGGAAGCCTCGTCTGAAGCCCACGGCGGGATCGGCGGTCCCTCCTTCCAGGGAAATCCCCCAGTGCTGGTCCCTCTCGCCAGCGTCCATGTTGGCAAAATAGGTAGTGAAACCGGCCAGACCGTCGGTGCGAGTCAGGGCCAGATGAACGGGAAAACGCAGGTGCAGGCGATGGCCTGCAGTGCCCAGGATTCTTTGGAACTCCTGCCCCTGGGTCTGGATCTCCCCAGTGGAGGCCTCCACCAGACCGGGAAGGGGCATGGCCACCAGCACGGCGTCGATGGGGCGTTGGGGTCGGAACTCCCGCAGGGCATCGATCACCCCCTCCCATTCTTCCTCCGTGCGGCGATCCAGGTAGCGGCCGGGAAGTTCCACCACCAGCAACCGCGAGCCCACCCGCCAAGCCGTCGGGGAAGGAGTGGGTCCGCTTGCCTTCAAGGGTTCTCGCCCCGGTCCGGTGACCGGCAGCCCGCTGGCGGCCAACAATTGGGTCTTGCCTCCTCCCGAAGGTCCCACCAGAAGCACCACGCACAAGTCATCCCCCGGTGAAGAACGCGGATCCGCCGCCGGTCGTCGGTCTCCCCCAATGGCTCGCAACTGAGACCCGAGCTGCTCTTTAGCCATCGCCGCAGGTCCTGGAGGCAAGGGGGGACGAGCCCTGGCCTCCTGCCGCCGCTGCCAGGCCTCCACGCCCCACTGCCAGGTGCGATACCCCAGGTGGAGGATGCCTGCCGCCAGGAGCACCAGCCCCACATCCAGGCGCACCCTCTCCTGCTGTTCCGGGAACCACAGGTGGGCCACTCCCCAGGCCAGAAGCCATAGGAGCAGGTATCCCAAGGGGATGCGAATCGGCCAGGGGAATAAACGGCGAAACCAGCGCATCAGCGGCGTCCTGCCTGGGAGAAGTGGTTCACGGGGAATTCGCACCGGAAGGCTGAGACCGCCGGGCCCTCCCCGAAGTCACCCATCCCAACTGTCCGGGGGGCAGGGAAATGGTGGTCCCCCTTACCTCGAAGCGGGCCCGGAAGCCAAAAGGCCACACCGGAATGAGGGCCCACCAATCCTTCTGGGGGTCGGGCTGGACGAACACCGGAACCACCAGCAGGAATCGCACTCCTTTGGCTCGGCCAAGGGGGTAGCTTCCCCCCGGCATCTCGGGAGCGAGGTTCACGTCCTTGATGGGAGGCAACAGCATGTCGGCCAGGGGGGTGGTTTTTTCGTCCCCAGCGTAGAGCTGCTCTACACTGGCCAGCTTGAGGCGATCCAGGGGCAACTTGGAGAGCTGAAAGATCCGCACCCGGACCGAATTGACCACCCCGTCGGGGCTGGGATTCAGACGGGCATCGGTGGAATACTTCACCTGGATGGTCGAACACCCGGCCCCCACTCCCATCCCGGCGACCCAAGCGACCAGGGCGATCACACGCCACCACACTCCCATCGCTACACTCCGCCCAGCCCTCCCTTCCCAGGAGGCGAGGGGCAGAGTCTAGTCCTTCCCCGCTGCGACGGGCAACCCGGTCGGGTAAGTCAGGGGCCTCCCGGTACCTTCGTTTTCAATGGCTGACCCCAATCCGCACCTTCACCAATCCACCCGCGCCTCTTCCGAGTTCGGGCGTGAGGCTGATACCCTCCTCTTGCCATTCTCGCGTTCCCGTCGGCCCGTTACGGTGTTGAAGGGCGTGGAGAGCCTCTCACTCATCCGTGGCCCCTCAACAATCTCCCATCATCGAACTTGAGCACCTCACCGGAGTCCGAAAGGGGCAGAGGGATCAGGTCGTGGACGGGGAGGGATGATTCGCTCTGGATGAACCCATGCGAGGTATCGACCGAGCTCTTCATCGGTGAGGACGGCCCGCTCCTTCTTGCTTCGAAGGGTCGGCTCAGCGTGCGCTTCTGGAATCGTCACCCGTTGCGTGACGAGCTCGGTAAGAACCTCCGAGCGCCACAGGTCACCGAGAACCGCCGAGACGTCGTTCTTGACCTTCACGAGGCTTCCGCGGGCTTTGCCGAGGTCCCGCGCTTCTTCGAGCAGATCGCGCACGTGG
>CAYRTW010000148.1:0-14463 GCA_964426935.1 uncultured Rickettsiales bacterium | reverse complement strand
TCCCCAGGCCCAGGGCGAACAGGGTCCAGCCGGCCAGGGTCGCCGTGACGGACACCGTCCACGCGTCGAGGGGGCCTGGCCCCAGAAGTCCAAACAGCACCGCCCAACCGACGGCCACCAGGAACGACAACCCCAGGGCGGTCCCCATGAACGATTGGAGGGGGGCGGCCCCCCGATGCACCACCACCGCCCAGGCCCCGGTGCGGAGCCGCAGCCGGACCACCGGCAGCATCATCCCCACCACCAGCACCAGCAGCGCCGCCACAGGGAGGACCCGCCGAGTCAGTTCGAGGTGAGACATGAATACACTCCTACGGCCAGTCCTGGCTCGGTCTCCGGCAGGTGAATGATCGGGTGGGGATGCCCGCGCAAGGACCGCAGCCACTGCTTGCCGGCGCGCCCTGCCAGCTTGGTTCTCGCGCAACAGTATCAAGTAATTTCAATTGGTTGCAAGATAGGGCTCCCGCAGTGCTACAGCCAGTGCCCGCAGAACAGGAAGGAGGCATCGGCGTTTTCGGCGGCAAGGTCGTTCTCAGGAGCGCCGATGAGGACGTCGTCGCGTTCGGCTCCGCCCATGTGTCCTGTGGTGTTCCATGGCCCCGGCCTCCCAAGGGGAGACCGGCTGCAAGCGAGATACCCGGACCCAGTTACTCCCATGGAGAGGATCACACGAAATGCTGCTGCACGGCCGGATCGCGGCGTCGCGGGTCCCCCCCAAAATCCTCACCATGGTGCTGCGGCTTCGGCGCTGCGGCCGTTCGCTCGCTGCGCTGCACATTCTGTGTGATCCTCGGAGTTGCACGCACCGCACCGTACCGCGCCTGTGCCACCGCGAGGCGAGGAAGACGTCGTCTAGAGCGCACAACCCCGGATCTGCTGCGGCGAACGGTGCTGGCCGACTGTGGCGTCACGGGGATGCGTTCCTGGCGGTCGTCCTCGGCCTCGCTCGCCTCACGACGCTCCTCCCGTTGTGAAAGGCGCTCTTGGCAGCACGTCCTCATTGGAGAGCGCGTTGAATTTGGAACGGTGGGAAGAAATACAAGGGCCACGACAGATACGATGCGAAGCCCGAGTCCGAAGTTTGGCAGGGGAGTTGGCCGAGGGGCAGAAAGGGCGCTTGACATCCACCGAGCTCTGGAGCGTTCTACCAAGCGGTCTGGCGTCCCGGGCTCGCGGCATCACCTGTGGACTGCCACACGAAGACACACACCTGATGGCCGCAGGAGGCGTAGCGACATGACGACGACCACGATGAGCCTGGACGAGACTGCCCTGGTGAACCTGTATAGACCCTTCCAGCCGTCCTCGGTTACCGGGTGGGGATACTACAACGGGTACATGGGGACCTACTTCGTGAGCCAAGGCTCGGAGTATGTGCTGGGGCAGCCTCACACGAGTGTTTCGACCGAGGTGCCGAGCGCCGACCTCGTCACCAGCATCGTGAGCTTGACAAGCCTCATCGCGGAAGCGGCCGGCGACGACCCCACCTACGCGTCGCTGGTGAAGACCCTGAACACCTGGTCGAGTCAGATCCAAGCGGGCGGGACGGCCCAGATCATGACGGTGACCACGACCGCCGTCCATATCCGCAACAATGCGGGCGACGACAAGGCGGACTTGACCTACACGTATGTGCTCTGCCCGGTCGACGACACGCAGTCGTTGGCCCTCCTGGTCCAGCACAGTTTCAACATCGACTGGGCGGGGACGACCGGTAGCATCGTGGGGAACACCCTCTACTTCGGCAACAACCTCGCGGAGTATGGGAGCGTCGTGGAAAGCGCTCTCAAGGTCGCCGGGCTGGCCGCCGAGGCCGTCCCCGGGCTGGACGTCATCGCCGCCCTCGGCCTGGCATGCACCGTGGTGATCGATTCCTACAAGTATATCCTCGCTGAGGGAGATGACGGCGGGCGGCTCAACTTCATGGGCGTCATCGCTCACACGCTCGTGCGCATCTCGTCCTGCGTCTCGCCCCACTCCACCGCCCGCAGCCAGGTGCCCTGCATCCAGGCGTCGAGCCTGCAAGCGGCCTGGTACAACACGAGCGAGGACGCCTCCCTCAGCTCGATGCATGGAGTGTCCACGCCGTACCAGGCGGGCGTCTACTTCGGCACCTATCCCGCGAATCAGGTCATGTTCGCGAGCCAGGAGTATGACGTCCTGTACAACCAGCCGTACGTGATCAACATGCCCGAGCAGTCCTGGCCGCTGGGGGCGCTGCCGTTGACCTTCGCCACAGTCAAGCTCTTCTCGAACTCGAAATTCACCAGCAAGGCGCCCGACGACGAGGAGGTCTACGTCCTCGTCTCGATCATCTATGGGCCGGGCGGCAACGCCGTCATGGCGGCTGCACAATGCACCGTTGGACCGCCGAACGGTCTCCCCGCGCCTGCCGGCACCCGCTGGCTCACCTCCGACGACAAGGGCAATGTCAACAGTGAGTTCGCGGGGGCAGTGTTCGACCTCGTCGAGGGCATGGACCTCTACACCCAGGCGACGCGCCAGCTCTATTACGTCGTCGCCCCGCTAGCTGGAGCCATCTGCAACGCCATGGCGATGACGGCCGGGATCGGCGCCCAGCCGTCGACCTCGTTCCGCCTCAGTTGCGGATCGCCTTCCCAGTACGACCAGGGCAACGCTCCCAGCGTCGCGGTGCGCCCCGACGGAATCGTCGTGTCGAGCTTCGACTACTCGTCGAACGCGCTCCTCGATCCCAACATCTCCGAATTGCGAGCCAACTGCGGAAGGCTCAGCGTCTCCAGCGGCACGGTGAGCTGGCCCAACCCGAACAGCGGGGAGAAATACGATAGCGGTAGCTGGCCGACCATTACCACGAACCCCAATGGCAACGGGGACATCCTGGAGTTCCACAACGGCGGCAGCAACGACATCTACTGGGAATACGCCACCGTGGACACCTCGAACACCACCGCCCAGTTCTCCGGCTCGGGAAAGGAAGGTCCGAACGACGGCGACCACCCCGGGGTCTACCTGGGCGGCGACGCCGAGATGATCGTCATCTACGCTCCTGGCAACAACAACCTGGCCTACAACATCGGCACCTTCTCCGGGTCGACCGTCTCTTGCTCGGACTGGTCCGTGGTGAACTACAGCGCCGGCAATCCGGCTGCCACGGTGCCCGGCGACTACCCCACCATCACCCGGAACGGCAGCGCGATCCTCGAGGCGCACAATGAGAGCGGGCAGATCTGGTACAACGTCGGGACGTTCTCCGCCGACGAGAAGTCGATCTCCTGGCAGCCGGGGCCGTTCCCGCTCCTGCAGAATGGTTCGCACCCGCACCTCGCGTACCTCGGCGGCGGTCGCATCCTGCTCACCTACGATAACAACGGCAAGATCTACGTCGCTGCGGGGACCCTCTCCTCGAACGGAGACCTCCAGTGGATCGTCACCAACCTCTACGTGTGCGACGGGCATTATCCGGCCATCGCCTACGCGCCGAGCCACTCGCCCGGCGACACCGTGGTCATGGCGTACAACAAGTCCGGTGGGATCAACTCCGACCTCTACTCGTGCGTCTGCGCCGTGATGTCCACCGTCGGTACCGCCTTGGGGGATACGATGACCGCCGGCCAGTCGCTGGGACCCGACCAGTCCATCCGGTCCGCGAACGGGCAGTACCAGCTCATCATGCAGGGCGACGGCAACCTCGTCTTGTACAACGCGGAGAACGTCGCGATGTGGGCCTCGGGAACCGCTGGCAAGCCGGTGACGATGTGCATCATGCAGGACGATGGCAACCTCGTCGTCTACGGCGGCGCCACGTCCACCTGGGCCTCCAACACGCAGGGTCACTCCGGCAGCTACCTCGTCGTGGAGGACGATGGCGACATTGTCATCTACGATCAGGATGGGACGGCCATCTGGAGCAAGGGCGCCGCGTAACTGGCCATGTGACATCCCGGTCCACTCCGTGTTCAAATATCCTCAGGATTCCGTTTCAAGCCCATTGGGTGAGCCCCTCCTCCCATGTCTCCATCCTCCCCTTTGACAAGGCCCGGGAGACGGTGCAGCGTTGTCCTGCGGGCGGGTGGTTTCCGTCCCGTCAGAACTGCCACTGGAAACCAATTCCTGCGTGGCTGAGTCATGAAGGGTGGGATTGTGGCCCGAATCCTGGTGGTGCTGGAGCAGGTGGAGATTCTGGATGATCACGATCCCGGCCTTTTCGGACCGGGAGAAATCGCCTTCACTTCCCGAGTAACCCCCAACGGGAATCGAGAGAGGACCCGTACCCGTCGCTTCCCCGCCCAGGGGACGTTCCGATTGTCAGCGGGAGTCTTCCCCGTTCACCAGACGATTTTTGACGGGGAGTTCAGCTCCCAGGGCCTCCTGGAAATCTCCCTTCAGGCCGTTGAGTTCGACTCCCCCGGGGAGGGGGCATCGCTCCTGTCGGGAGCTTCCCATCTCCTTGCTCCGGTGATTCTGCCTGGCCTGTCCCATCTCGCTCTTCCCCCCCGTCCCTCCGAAAACCTTTCCCCTGGTTCTTCGGAAGCTCCTCCCGCTCGCCAGGAGTTCACTCGCTATCGCCGCATCTTTGCCGGTCCCTTCCACGCCTGGGCGGGCAGTTACCGCCCCGAGGAGGTCTCCCCAGGCTCCGAATCCCTGATCGACTGGAAGGTGTGGTATCGCATCGAGGTCAAGGATTCCCAGGTGCGAGACAGGGAAGCCGACGAGTCCCTGCCCAGCAGGCGGCGGCGCCTGGCTTGGGGGGAGGCCCTGCGAAGGAGCCCGACGGGGGCACTCCCCGAGGACGCCTGGCGCAACGGAATCCAGGCCAGGGAGGCCCTGCGCGCGGCGAACCGGGTGACCGATGGGGATCCGGGAGGGCCCGCGCCGGTGGGAGCGTTCCTGGGAGCGAGAATGCTGGGCACCGATGGAGCCAAGGTCTCCCCGGCGGGGGATCCCCTCCCCGGAGCCAGCGCCGGCAGTGCCAACCGATTCATCCGGGTGGAGGGCCCTCGGCATCTGACCGATACAACCTTGTCCCTCTCCCTGGACGCCGCCCTGGTGAGTCACCTGAATCCCCTTTCGTTACGGGTGTTTCGTTTTGATGAGTCCCTGAGGAAACTGCTTCTGGTGGAGAGGTCCGGGTTGGGCAGGGAGGGCAGCTACGTGTGGGCTCAGTTGACCCAGCCGGGGGTCTACGGGGTCTACGGCCTTCCCCGGGACGTCGCCGGCCTCCTCACCTCCCAGTTGCGCTGCCTGTTGCGAAAGGCCGGTCCCCTGTGGGAGGTGGCTTCCGTCAAGGGCTCGGCGGTCATGAACCAACTGTGTCAGCTCATCTATTGTGACCCGTCGATTCAGGCAACAGGAATCTTGAAGGATCCCGCCCGTTTGGACACCATCGGCCTGCCGGATGCGGTGGGAGATCCCTTCTTGTTCCATGGCAGCGATCTCCTCGACCTCCCCCGGGATGACAAGGGAAGGCCCCAGGGCTCTCCCTCCGAATACCGATCCCGCCCCTCCTCCCCGCTTCCAGGGGATCCGGGGATCTTGGGCTCGCCACCGGTCTCGGGGGGAACGCCTCCTCCTCCCGGGTGGCGTCAGCCCTCGGGAAACGTCTGCGACACCTGTCTGAAGGTGGAGGTTCCTGATCTCATCTTCCCCATCCGCTGGGATCCCCCCGAGTGTCAGATCCTGGAGGTCCCCGGAGGAGTTCGCCGAGCCGGTGGGTTCACCCTTGCCACCCCCCCTACTCAGGAACGGTGGCGCTCGGTGGGTCCCACCAACGTCGCTGGCAGAATGACCTGTCTGGCGTTCCATCCTTCCATCCCCTCCATCCTGTATGCCGCCGCTGGGGAGGGAGGGGTGTGGCGTTCCACCGACCTGGCCCGGACCTGGGAGCCCATGTCGGATCAGGAGGATTCCCTGGCCATCGGGGCCATCGCCGTCGCTCCCGGAGACCCCACCACGATCTATGCCGGCACCGGGGAGTATCAGCCCGGGGGCACGGTGGGGGTCTCGGTCTATCTGGGCATCGGGGTGCTTCGCTCCACCAACGAGGGACGATCCTGGACCTTGATGTCTCCCGTCCGCAGTCGCCGCTTCTCTCGCATCGTGGTCCATCCCAAGGAATCCACCCGAGTCTACGTGGCTGGAGACGGAGGAGTGGAGCGCTGGGACGAACCCCGTCAACAGTGGATCACCTTGTCCACCACCGACACCTCTGACCTCGCCCTGGATCCTTCCAATCCCAAGCGCCTTTATGTCGCTCAGGAGGGAGGAGCCGCCATTCAGGTCACCGACGACGCCGAGGTGGACAACCCCACCTGGTCAGCCATGGATGCGGGAATCACCCTGCCCGCCGCCACCCGCTTCACTCGCCTGGCCGTTTCTGCTTCCAATTCCAAAATCATTTATGCCCTGATCAACGCCGATAAATTGGATGATCAGGGCAACACCGTCCACGCAGGAGGAGCGGTCTATCGGTGGAACGGGTCCCGCTGGGTGTCTCGGGGCATTCCAGTGGACAACACCTACCAGGACTGGTGCTCTACCATCGCCGTCCATCCCCAGGATCCGGAGAAGGTCATCGCTGCCGGGGTTCACCTGTGGTGGAGTGAGGATGGGGGAAGAACCTGGGCCCAGAGGAAGGAAGGCCATGCCGACGTCCATCATGCCATGTTCCACCCCCTGAATCCCAACCTCTCCCTCATCGCCAACGACGGAGGAGTGTGGATTCACGACGACGGGGTGGCCGCCGATCCCCAGGCCACCGCCGAGGAGAAAGCGGCAGCCGAGGACTATCGCAGCGCCAACGGGGGGCTGGTCACCACCCAGTTCTTCAACGTAGGAGTCTCCCACCGCTGGCCAGACAAGGAGCCCTTCATCAACCTCGGCAACCCCTCGCCCCAGTCCATCGGGGGCTCGACCCAGGATCAGGGAATCCTCAAGTCGGACGGCTCTACGGGCTTCATCGGTCTGGGAGGCAACGAGGGAGGGATCTTCGAGATCGATCCCAATGATGGCAACGTCCTGTACTGGGACCCCTGGAATGGGGACCTGCGTCGCACCGATGATGGGACAGGCTCAGGGAGGCGGGACGCCTCCGACGGCATCCCCTTGGCCGCCGGCGGCGAGCGCAAGGAAGGGGTGACCGCCCTGGCCATTCATCCCGATGACTCCCGCATCCTGATCTGCGCCACCTATGGAAACCGGGTTCTGTACTCGGACACCGCCGCCTCTCCTGGCCCCTCTTCTTCCCCGGCGTGGCGAGAGATCGTGGCCAACACCGGAGGAGTCATGCGGCGCATCAGCTTTGCCCCTTCCGACACCTCCCGCGTGTATGGATGCGTGGACGATGGCACCGTGTGGCGTTCTGACGATGGAGGAAAAAATTGGAATCAAGTGTCCGACGCCTCCCTACCGGCAGGGAGTCTGCGGGGGTTGGCGGTAGATTGGAACGACCGGGACACCCTGTTCGTCACCTATGGAGGAACCGGAACGTTCTTCGGCCACGTTTGGAGAAGCGAAGACGGGGGAGTCACCTGGACCGATATTTCTGGCACCGCCGGCACCCCGACAGGAAGACCTGGCGCCGTGCTGACCCCCCAGCTGCGCCTGCCCGATCTGCCGGTGGTGTCCATTGTCCAGCATTATGGAAGGCCGGAAACCCTATACGCCGCCTCAGAAATCGGAGTGTTTCGCACCACCACCGGTGGAGCCTCCTGGGCCCCCTTTGACGAGGACCTGCCCAACGCCGTGGTGTCGGACATGGATTACCGGGTGAGGACGGGGGAGCTGTTCGTGTCCACCATCGGGAGGGGGATGTGGGTTCGGAAGGTATAGGGGAGGGTCCCGCCCGCCGCGACCAGTTCTCCACTCAAGCGGAAGGGTCCTGATCGGGAGGATTGGCGAGCATCCCGTTCCCTCCCAGGAATTTCCTCAGGTCACCACCCCCTCACCATCCCAATCCCCCATAGATCAAGAACACATAGCCGGTGGACCCGTCGTAGTAGGGAGCGCCGATGCCGATGTCGTCGATGCCGTCACCGTTGAGGTCGCCCGCAGGAAGCATGAGGCCCGAGCCGGTGAGGTCGTCGGGGAGGAGGCCGATGAGGTGAACGGTGGAGGAATTGGCAGAAATGGCGGTGAAGAGGGCGGTGGGAGTGGTGGGGTTCCAGTTCTTTCCGTCCAGGCTCCACGGCACCCGGATGTTCCAGGTCAGGCCGGAGGTGAGATTCTGGGTCTGGGTCTGGGTCTGGGCGGTGGATGCTGTCCAGGAAGGGTCCCCAGCCCTCCACTTCTCCCATATCCAGCTCGATGTCGGTGGAGCCGCCGTTGGGGCAGTTGACCACCAGGTTCTTGAACACCGGCACCACGGCGGTGATGCGACCGGCGATGGCGGGTGGTGGGATGATCAGGAGAGGGCTGTTACCAGCTCCCCCCCCCCCGCAGGTGCCTGAAGACGAGAGTGCGTTGGACATGACGAAACGCTCCTGGTTGGCGCCCGGTGAAGATGGGCTGTGGGATTCACGAGCCTTCATAAGGAACCCAACGCCGGAGTGTTGGGGGAAATCAAAATCTTGGGGGCAAAAAGTTTTTACCACGGGGAGGATCTCCTGCTCTTTCATTTCTCCCCAATCCCCCTCACCCCACGATCAGGTTCACCAGCCTCCCCGGCACCAGGATCTCCCGAGTGATGGTCTTGCCATCGATATATCGCCTCACGGTGGCGTCCTCCCTCACCTTTGCCAGGAGGGTCTCCTTGTCGGCCCCTGCCGACACCTCCACCGTACCCCGGGTTTTGCCATTGACCTGCACCGCCAGGGTCAGCAGATCCTCCCGGGCCCGTTCAGGGTCGGACACCGGCCAGGGGGCGAGGGCGATGCTCTCCTTGTTTCCCAGGAGGCTCCACACCTCCTCCGCCAGGTGGGGAGCGTAGGGGGACAACAGACGGGCCAGCGCTGACACCGCGCTGCGGGGAAGGACCTCCAACCGGGCCAGTTCGGTGGACAGGACCATCATCTGGGAGATGGCGGTGTTGAAGCGCAGGGACTCGGTCTGTTCGGTGACCTTGAGAATGGTCTGGTGCAGCAGGCGATCTGCGGCTCGGGGCAGATCTCCTTCGCCCAGGGCGGAGTTCAGCTCCCCGGTTCGCTCATCCACCACCAGCCGGTAAACCCTCTGGAGGAACCGATACACCCCCTCAATGCCCCCGGTGGTCCACGGTTTCACCGCCTCCAGGGGGCCCATGAACATCTCGTACAGGCGCAGGGCATCGGCGCCATATTCGGAAACCACATCGTCGGGGTTCACCACGTTGAGGCGGGATTTGGACATCTTGTCGATCTGGGTGTGGAGGGGAGTGCCGGAAGCCCGGTCAAAGGGGGTCCCGTCCCTCTCCTCCACGTCCTTGGGGGAATAATATTTGCCCCTCTCGTCCTGGAAGCTGTAGGCCAGGATCATTCCCTGGTTCACCAGGCGCTGGAAGGGTTCTACCGTGGAGACGGCGCCGATGTCGTAGAGGACCTTGTGCCAGAAACGGGCGTAGAGGAGGTGCAGGACGGCATGCTCCACCCCTCCTACGTACAGGTCCACCGGCATCCAATAGCTTTCCTCGACTTTTCCCCAGGGGGCCTGTGTGTTCCCTGGATCGCAAAAACGCAAGTAATACCAACAACTTCCTGCCCATTGGGGCATGGTGTTGGTTTCCCGAGATGCCGCCTCACCGGTCTGGGGATCGACGGTGGCCAGCCACTCCACCGCTCGGGCCAGGGGAGGACGGCCGTCGTCGGTGGGACGGAAATCGTCCAGGTCGGGGAGGGTGAGGGGCAGGTCGCTTTCGGGAACGGGAATCACCGTGCCGTCGCCGCGGCGAATCACCGGGAAGGGTTCTCCCCAGTAGCGCTGGCGGCTGAACAGCCAGTCCCTCAGCTTGTAGCGCACCACTCCCCGGCCCAGCTCCTGCTCTTCCAGCCAGGCGATCATCGCCGCAGTGGCAGGGTCGTTCCTCAGCCCATCCAGGAAGCCGGAATGGATGTGGGGCCCGTCCCCGGAGAAGGCTTCGGTCTCCACGTCTCCTTCTCCTTCCACCACCCGGACGATGGGGAGGGAGAAGGTGCGGGCGAAGGCGTGATCCCTCTCGTCGTGACCAGGCACCGCCATGATGGCCCCGGTGCCGTAGTTCATGAGCACATAGTCGGCCACCCAGATGGGGATGGGGGAGGATGTGGCGGGGTTGATGGCGTATGCCCCGGTAAACACACCGGTTTTTTCCTTGGCGTCCTGGGCCCTCTCCCGGTCGGAGCGACGTGAAGATTCGGTGACGTAGGCCTGAACCGCTTCCCGGGCCAGCGGAGTGGTCACCGCCTCCACCAAGGGATTCTCGGGGGAGAGGACGCAATACGTCGCCCCGAACAGGGTGTCGGGACGGGTGGTGAACACATCAAAGGAAAAGTCCTGGCCCTGCACGGCGAACCGCACCTCCGCCCCCTGGGAGCGGCCGATCCAGTGGCGCTGCTGTTCCTTGATCCCTTCCGGCCAGTCCAGCCCATCCAGATCGGTGAGGAGACGCTCGGCGTAAGCGGTGATCTTCATCATCCACTGACGCAGGTAACGCTTCTCCACCGGGTCGCCGGTCTCCACGTACACCCCATCCTTCACCTCTTCGTTGGCCAGGACCGTGCCCAGGGCCGGGCAGAAATTCACCGGCACCAGGGCTTCGTAGGCCAGACCTTTTTCCAGCAGTTTCAAGAAGATCCACTGGGTCCAGCGATAATAATCGGGCTGCGATGTGTCGATCTCCCGGCTCCAGTCATAGGAAAATCCCAACCGCTGGAGCTGGCCCCGGAAGTTGCCGATGTTCTCCTGGGAGATGAGGCGGGGATGACGCCCTTCTCGAACCGCCGCCCTCTCGGTGGGGAGACCGAAGGCGTCCCAACCCATGGGGTGGAGGACGTTGAACCCCTTCATGCGCTTGTAGCGGGCGAGGATGTCGGTGGCGGTGTATCCCTCGGGGTGACCGACGTGGAGGCCGGAGCCGGAAGGGTAGGGAAACATGTCCAGGACGTAGTATTTTGGCTTTGAAGGGTCCACCTTGACCGCGAAGGTCTGGTGCTTTTCCCAGTACCCCTGCCAACGGGGTTCGATTTCATGGGGGGCGTAGCGGGGAGCAGGCATGGGAGTCCTCTTGTCGGGGGCGGGCGGAATGTATCGACAACCGACGGAGAAGGAAACCGGGACAGGAGGGAGGCAAGGAGCTAACCTTCCCGCTTGAGCCCGGGTCTGACCTTCCGATGGGCGCAGAAGCAACACACATGGCACAGGAAGAAGACCCTGAAAAGGAATGGGTGGCCCAGGCTCGGCGGGGAGACGAGGCGGCGTTCGCGGCGCTGATTCGGCTTCACCAGCGGTCGGTGTACGGCCTGGCCCTGCGAATGACCGGGAATCACGCCGACGCCGACGACCTCGCCCAACGAACCTTTCTGCGGGCCTGGGACGGACTTTCCTCCTTTGAGGAGAGATCCAGCCTCAAGACCTGGCTCCTCACCATCTGCACCAACCTGTGCCGGAATCATCACCGGGACCGGCGGAGGTTTGTGGAGGTGGGGGAGGGTCGGCCCGAGCTGTCCACCGAGGCGGTGGGAGCCTCGTCCCTGGAGGCCCGTCAGGTGAGGGAGAAGCTGCGAGAGGCCATCGCCACTCTGCCCCCTCGCCAGCGGTGCACGGTGGAACTCCGGGTGTACCAGGATCTCCCCTTTCGGGAGGTGGCCCTGGCCCTGGAAACCACCGAGAACGCCGCCAAGGTGAATTTTCATTTCGCGGTGAAGGCCCTGCGAGATCGCCTCGCCGGC
Organism: uncultured Rickettsiales bacterium; assembly: GCA_964426935.1. Taxonomy (GTDB): domain Bacteria; phylum Myxococcota_A; class UBA796; order UBA9615; family JAKLKC01; genus CAYRTW01. The sequence goes on along the minus strand of CAYRTW010000148.1, from coordinate 2,647 downwards.
CTTCGCCAAGGAGGAGAATCATGAATCGGGACTGTGCTTGGGCCGAGGAACGCCACATCGCTGGCGGGCAGGGGGAACTGCCTGAGGAAGAGCAGGGGGAGTGGGAAGCCCATCTTGCTGGATGTCGGGAGTGTCGGGAGGAATCCGCCTCCCTCGGGGAGGTTTTGAGGGCTCTCCAGACCGACGCTGGCCGGGGGGAGGAGGACCCGGGGGCCCTTTATTGGCAAGGGTTTTCTGATCGGGTGCGGGCTGGCCTGAAGGGGAGGGAGACCGAGTCCTCAGCGGCCGGGCTCCCGTTGAGGTGGCGCTGGGCCCTTCCTTGGGCGGGAGCCCTGGCGGCCCTGGCGGTGGCGACGGTGTGGCTCGCCGACAAAGGGGAGGAGAGGGAGGAGCCGATGGCGGCGGGCCCCCAGGAATGGACCCCTCCGTCGGTGCCACCTCAGGCCATCGTTGTCCAGCCACCTCCCCAAGTGGGGACCCCACCCATGGCCCCCTCTGCCGCCTTGGAGGCCTTGGACGGTCTCACCGAGGAGGAGTTGGACCACCTGGATGCCCGCCTGGAAAGGGGGGAGACCGGGGGAAATCCAATCACCCCCAGGAATAAGGACGAGGACGGAGAGGTGCCGCCGTCTCCCCCTCCTGCGCCCTCTCCTGATCCCCCTGCCCCTCCTCCCAGCGATGTCGCTGCGGAAGACGACGTGGATGGAACCGCTGTCTATGACGCATTGGATGAACTGTCGGATGTGGAGATGCAACACCTGCTCGACCAGCTTGATGCGGCGGGCAAAAAGGAGAATCCATGAACACCCTTCGTACCCTTGCCCTCAGCCTCGCCGTGATCCTCTCCCCCTCCCTGCTCCCCGAAGCGAGGGGTGCCGATGAACCGGCCGCAGCCCAAGACACGCGGGAAGAAAAGCGGGAGAGGATCCTGCGTCGCTTGGAGATCCTGCGGGCCACCCGACTGGCGGAGGAATTGAAGCTGGATGCCGTCACCGAAGCCCGCCTTCTGCCTCTGGTCAAGAAGTTCGCCGACAAGAGGGCGGACCTGACCCGAAAGCGGGGTCTTCTCCTCAAGGACATCAAAGCGGAGATGGACGCCAGCGCCCCCGACGGCGGCAAGCTCACCCGGTTGATGGACCAGGCAGCGGCGATGGGAAAGGAGATTCACGGCGCCTGGCAGGAGGAATATTCGGCCCTGAAGGGGACCCTCACCCCCCTGCAACTGGCCCGTTATTATCGCTTTGAAAAGGAGTTCCAAAAGGATGTGCGGCATCTGATACGAGACGTCCGCAAGGGCAAGGGGATGAAGGAAAAGTGGCAGGAAAGGAGGCAGAATCGCCGGGAGGGGAGTGGGGAGGATTCGCCCTGACCCAGGGGATGGAGGGAAAGGAGCCGGGTTGGTGAATTTCGCGACTGGAATATTTTGATTTCCCCGACACCCCGGCGTTGGGTTCCTTACGAAGGCTCGTGAATCCCACAGCCCTTCTTCACCATGAGCCAACCCTGAGTTTTTCGTCATGTCCAACGCGCTCCCGCCTTCAGGCACCTGCGGGGTGGGGTGGGACCGGTAACGCCCTCTTGTGATCCTTCCCGCTCAGGCCATCGCCAGCCGCGTCACTGCGCTCGTGTCGGTACTCGGGAATCAATTCGTTACTTGTATCGGGAAAAGCATCAGTGACATCGAGTTGGATCTGGGAGAAGTGGAGGACTGGGGGGTGTTCGTGGAGACTCTCACTGCCCAATCCCAGGCCCAGAAATCACTACCAACTTTTCCTGGACAGTGAAGGTGCAGTGGAGCCTGGATGGCAAGAGATGGAATCCCACCAGCCCCACCGCTCTGCTTACCGCCATCACCGCCAACGGCTCTACCATCCACCCCGCCTTTTCCACGGTTTCCGTCCTGGGGGTGAAGATGCGCTCCATCCTCAGCCTGGCCAACACCGCTGCCACCCTGGGCACCGCAACCATCAGCTTGTTCCTGATCTACCGGTTCCCCACCTGATTCTCACTGGTTCGCGAGTTCCGGAAATGTGGGTGGGTTCCTGTATCTGTCGGAGTCTTCTACCTATGTGGCACTGTTGAGAGCAGGTTTGGAAGCGTGGTGGGAGGGGGGAGCGGACATGCCCATCTGGTGTACCGAGACGGGGATCTCCAGTGATCGGAGACCGGCGCATTATCTAGAGAAGAGGGCAGATCTGGGGGGTGGGGAGATCTGTTATGGGCATTTTGGGAATGATCCGGAAGCCGCACCATTTCCTGGCACAACCGACATTCACCCTATTACTTTCCAATGCTTTGGAGCCACCGTCGACCAGTTTGAATACCGTGTAGATCCCTACGCGGTTTCAGCTCCCGCCACCGTCCGACCGCTGAAGAATATGGCTTCCCTGGTGGCCTGGAAGGACCCCCAAAGCCAGGGGCTCAAGTTTGACGCTTGCTCCCAATCTCGAACTCTTCGGTTTCAACCGCTTACCGCCCCAACCTCCCAACCCATTCGCCTCGCCACGGTTCCCGGCTCTCGTCCTCTGGAGGACTTCACCGATCTCCTGGTAGGACCCGCTGTTCATCTCCCCTACGCCGATGATGGGGGGGACGCTGCCTTGGGACTTCCTGTGTCCACTCCCGCTCCCGCTGTCACCGGGTACCA
>CAYRTW010000147.1:3160-14481 GCA_964426935.1 uncultured Rickettsiales bacterium | reverse complement strand
CAGCCTCCTCCATGCCGGCGTGATAGCCGGCCACCTTTTCTCGTAGCTCAGACAACCTTCCCACCACCTGATCCACCGCCTTGCGGGTGGCGCAATACACCAGGGCAGGGCGTCCCCCAGCGGCCAGCAGATCCACCAGGGCCTGTTCCTTGTGGGCCTTGCTCTTCAGGCGGTGGACGGCAATTCGCAGGTTGGGGCGGTCGAATCCGGACACGAACACCCCGGGGTTTTGGAGCATCAGGTGGGTGAGAATGTCGTCCCTGACCTCCGGGGTGGCGGTGGCGGTCAGGGCCACGGTGGGGGGGTCTCCCAGGGCCCGTCTCACCTCCCCCAAGCGCAGGTAGTCGGGGCGAAAGTCATGGCCCCACTGAGACAGACAATGGGCCTCATCCACCGCAAACAGGGAGATGGTCAGCCGCCTCAGGGAAGAAACGAAACCGCCTCCCCGGAACCGCTCCGGGGCGACGTAGCACAAGGAGAACTCCCCTCGATGCAGCCTCTCCAGCCGGTCTTCCCTCTCTTCGATGGACAGGCTGGAGTTGATGAAGGTGGCCGGGATCCCCCGTCGGTGGAGGGCATCCACCTGATCCTTCATGAGGGCGATGAGGGGAGAGATCACCAGGGTCACCCCGGATCGAACCAGGGCGGGAAGCTGATAACAAAGGGATTTTCCCGCTCCGGTGGGCATCACCACCAGGGCGTCCCTGCCGTGGGCGATGTGGCGAATCACCTCCTCCTGGGCGGGACGAAAGGAGGAGTGACCGAAGCGTTCCTTCAGCAGAAGGCGAAGGCGGGGACCCAGATCCCCATCCCCTTCGGGAAGGAATCCTTCGTCATCGGGAGGAGGAGGGGGCTCGGGCCAGTCTGGAGGGGGCTTCAGGGGTTCCACAGGGCGGGAACGCTACGGGCGAACCGCACCGGAATCAAGGAAAAGAGAAAGGAAGGGGGCAGAGAGTTCAACGGGTCGAGACACGCCGTCGCAGGATGGCCAGACCCAGGCCGGCGAAGGCCAGGATTGCCGCCGCAGGAGGTACACGCTGCGGGGAGCCCCCCTGAGAGGCACAGGCTCCGCACCCTTCGTCTTCAGGAGGAGGGGCGAACTCCCCCGCCGTGACGGTGATAGTGACCTCGGCGGTGGCGCTGGCTCCCCCGTCGTCGGTGACGGTCAGGGAGGCCAGGTGCTCGCCGATGTCCAAGGTGGCAGTGACGTTCTCCCCCTCATAGGAAACCCCGCCCACGTTCCAATCCCACGCGGTGACCGTTCCGTCTTCATCGTAGGAGAGGGCGGCGGAGAGGACGATGGTTTCAAAGCCGTCATGATCATCGTCGATGACCTCCCGGCTTTCTCCTGCATTGGCAACGGGAGACAGGTTCTTGTGGGGGATGTCTTCGGTGCGGGTGCAGGAAATCACGTAGTCCTCCGCCCCCGCAGGGAGATCGTATTGCACATACACCCGGGTGACCGTCTCGTCATCGGCGTCCAGAATCTCCACGATCTCCGGGTCCCCATCCCCCGAGCACGCGTAGCGACCCCCGACCAGATCAAAGGCCACCTCCCGCCGGGAGAGGTCGAACTCCCCGATATTGGTCACCAGGAGGGAGTTGGCGTCTCGAAGGCCATCGTTGTCCTGGGCCCAGTAGGAAGAGGTCCACAACTGGGAGGCGGTGATGGTTTCCTTGCCCTCCACCGAGCCATCGGAAGCAAACTGGACCACGTAGCCGTAGCCTCCCTCCCAGGCCTGGGCGGTCACCCGGTAGATGTCCGCCTGCTGGTCGAGGGCCACCCCGCCGGTGGCTCCGGTGGATATCACATAGTCCACGTCCCGGTCCGCCAGCCAGGGATCGTCACACAGGGAATCCAGGACTCCGTAGGTGGCGTCGCAGGAAGCGTAGACCAGGGTGCGGGTGCCGACGGTGGAATCGGAAGCCAGGTGGCTGTCCAGCCAGGTGAGCTGATCGGGCTCAAGGGCCGAAGTGGCCGACAGGGCGTAGTAGAGATCCTCCCCATACTGCAATGAAAAATAGGGGAGGCGGGAACCGAAACGGCAGTACCCCGCCTCATTGGCGTCCAGCTGCTGACCGTCGCTGACCTCGTCGGGGGTCAGATTCAACGTGTCGTAAAAATCACTGGGTCCGGGGACCACCAGGGTGGGGCGATGCAGCAGGCCGAGCAACTTCTGGAGATACAGGTACTCCTCGGGGAGGCGGTTCAGGGAGAGGTTTCCCGCCACCACCACCAGATCCGGGTCGTAGGCGGCGATGGAATTGAGGATCTTTCCCGGGGAATATCCCAGACCGTCATCACCGGTGCCCAGGAGGAGGGGGGAGTTCAGCACCACCACCGTGTAGGGATCCCGGAACGTTCGCACCACTCGCACCGAGGCGGGAATGGTGTAGAGGTTGTCTCCAATGGAGATCTCCAGATCGAACAAATCCTGGGGCACGTCTTCGGGCACGGTCAGGCTCATCTCCCATCCCGGTCCCCCCGAAGGGCCCGACGAGCAGGACTCGGGAAGGGCGCTGTTGTTGTAGGAGGCGGTGGTCACCTCAATGGGAAGGCCAGTGAAGGAGGTGAGGAGGCGGGCAGACACCGCGCCATTGACCTGAGGGGCATTCAGGAGGGCGGTAAAGCTCTCTCCCCTCTTGACCAGGGCGGGGGCCCAGGGAGTGGGGGAGACGATGAGCCAATCCGACCCCATGGAGGGCTGGACCACCAGGACGCTTCGGGTGGCTGCCTCTTCCGAGGCCCCTCCGTTCCAGGCGATGTGGAGATCGTAGGTGCCCTGGGCGGCGGACTCCAGGTACTGGCTCTGGTTGTTGTCGGTGAAATCGGTGGACAGGTTGGAGGGGTAGGAGAATCCCGGGGTGATGGAGCCGGGCACCGTCATGGTCAGCCGCCATCCCGGATTCCCGTTGGCGGCGGCGTCATCATAGTCCGCTGCCATCACCGTCAGGGGAAAGGGAAACTCCTCCAACTCCAGCCAGCCATAGAACCCCTGCTGGGAGATGTCTCCCTCCACGATGACCGTGAGGGTGTCTCCAGGGCGGACCACAGCGGGATGGACGGACCCAGGAGCGGTGATCTCCCCCCAGGTGGTGGCGGGGAGGAGGGAGGTGGCGACAAGGGCCAGGGAGGCCAGAGGAAGGAAAGGGCGCATGAGCGGATGCTACACCAGGGAGGCTTCGTGGGGAACCTGTACCCGGTGCATCGGCATCATGTCGTCAGCAGAATGGGGACGGTGGCGTCCAGGACGATCTCTTCAGGAGATATGCTGGCGGCGACAGGCAGGATTTCCACCCCCTTCGCTGCCGCCTCCCGGAGGGTACGCCCATAGAGAGGGTCGATGGAGTCGGCAGGGCGAACCTCCCTGACGTCCCCTCGGGACACCACAAACACCAGCACCCCCCGATTTCCTCTAGCCACTTCCCCCATGAGCTCCCGCAGATGCCGGGTGCCCCGGGAGGTGACGGCGTCGGGAAAGGCAGCAACTCCTGGGGAATCCAGAAGGGTGACGTTCTTGACCTCCAGGTAGCAGGGAGGGCGGTGAGGATCTTCAAGCACGAAGTCGATGCGACTTCCCTCCGAACCGTAGGGGACCTCGGAGCGAAGGTTTCCGTACCCGGCAAGGGCGGGAATCCTTCCTTGCATCAGGGCCTCCTTCACCAAGGCATTGGGACGGCCGGTGTGAACCAGCAGCAGGACCTCTCCGTTCGGACCGTTCGACCCAATTTCCCAGGTATATCGAAGAGTTCGGGCTGGATTGTCTGACGAAGAGACCCACACCCGGCTGCCTGTCTGAGCACATCCTCGCATCGATCCCGAGTTGGGGCAGTGAGCGACAATCTCCTCCCCGGTGTCCAACCGGATGTCGGCGAAGAATCGCTTGCGTCGCCCCAGCAGGTGCCCGGGGAGGAGGGGAGAGGGGAAGCGCATCCCTGGTCTATCGAACGCTTCCCTGCGAGGAGGGGACCGGCGCCAGTCCCTTGCCCACTCCCCCCTCCATCTTCTTCTGCTTGATCGCAGCGAGCTTCTTTTCGCAGGCGGGGTACTTGGGGCGCAGGGACAGGGCCATCTGGTAGCTTCCCAAGGCTCCCTCCAGGTCGCCAGCCCTCTCCTTGATCTGCCCCAGGCGATACCAGGTGGCGGCCTGATTGTCCTTCTGGGGCTGACTCTTCAGGTACTGCATGAACGCCTGCTCCGCCTCCTTGTCGTGATTTTTCTGACGGAACCAGGTGTCCCCCTGATAGAACCACACCCTCTTGTTCTCGGGGGCGTCCCTCTGGATCTCCTTCCACAGGGCATGGGCCTCATCGTATTTGCCAGTGTCGGCGTAGATCCTTCCCAACACCATGTTGTTCACCACGCTCTTGGGGTAGTCCTTGCGGAGCTTCAGGGCCTCGGCGATGGCCAGGGTGGGCTGGCGATCCTCCCAATAGGTGTATACCAGGGCAAACCCTGCCGCCGCCCACCCCAGCAACCCCTTTTCGTGGGTGGCCCGCATCTGGGCGATTCCTTCGGCGCGGTGATCGCCGAACTTGGGGAGGGACTTCACCTGGCGGGTGATGGCGGTGCGCCAGTAGTTGTAGATGCCCAACCCCAGATCGGGGTCGTAGTACTGGGATTCCACCTGCTTGGAGCGCTTCATCGCCTCCACCGCGTCCCATCCCTTGTTGAAGGCCGACAGGGTGTCCCCCCGACGCACGTCATGGATCCCGTCCACCCCCACCAGGGTGGCATAGAGGAAGTAGTTCCACGCCTTCTGGGAGGGAGCCTTCAGGGCCCGGGTGACCACCTCGTATCCTGCCTTCAGGTCCCTCTTGTAGGGCTCTTCAAAGGAAAAATCGTCGTTCTCCAGCATCATGGACGAGAAGGCCACCGCTCTGCCGGTGTGGCCCACTGCGGAGTCCGGGTAGTCCATGCTCAGCTTCTCAAAATGGTCCAATGCCTGGGAATACTCCCGCTGGTACACCATCTCCAGGCCCTGCTGGGTCCGCATCATCACGTCCCGGGGAACTCCCAGGTTGTTCTCTCCGGTGAAGTTGCGGCGGGCGTGGGCGACCTCGGGGTGAAGGAGAAGGAAGACCCCCGCCAACAAGGACAGGAGGAAGGCCCCTCTCCTCAAGCGGGCAACCAAGGTGGCACGGTAAAAACAAGAGGGGGAACGGAACAGGGTCATGAGCGTCCCATGGCCTCCACCCGGTCAAGCAGCACCGCTTCCAGCCGGGTGCCGTAGAAGCGATGGATCTCCTGGAGCCCGGTGGGGCTGGTCACGTTCACTTCGGTCATGTAGCCACCGATGACGTCAATTCCGGTGAACAAGAGACCGTTTTCCTTGAGGAATGGAGCAATGCGCTGACAGATTTCCCGGTCTCGGGGGGCGATTTCACACGGAACCACCTTGGCACCGACGTGCATGTTGCCCCGGTGATCGTGATCGGGAGGAACTCTCAAGAACGCCCCCAAGGGCTCCCCGTCGATGAGGATGATCCTCTTGTCCCCCTGCCGGATGGCCTCGATGTATCGCTGCATGAGCACATGCTCCCGACCCTCTTGGGTCAAGGTTTCCAGGATGGCGGAGGCGTTGCGGTCCCCGGGTTGGATGACAAACACCCCCCGGCCACCGTTGCCGTCCCAAGGCTTGACGACCACCGGGCCCTTCACATTCGCTGCAAAGTCCCGGAGGCGAGAAAGTTCTCGGCTGACCAGGGTTTCCGGGCAGAGGTCGGGCCATCGCAGGGTCACCAGTTTTTCGTTGGCGTTGCGAATGCCCACCGGGTCGTTGACCACCACCGTGTCCTCCCGGAGGAGATCCAGGAGCATGGTGGTGAAGATGTATCCCATGTGAAAAGGGGGATCCTTCCGCATGAACACCGCGTCCATGCCATGAAGCTCCACATCGGTGGGCCCCTCCAGGGAGGTGTAGAGATGGGGGCGAGGTCCCACTGAGATCCGCCGGGCCCTCCCCCACAGGTGCCCTTCCCGGGTGAACAGGTCCTGGGGCTCCAGGTGGTAGATCTCGATTCCCCGTCTCTGGCTCTCCTCCATGAGGGCGTAGGAGGAATCCCGTTCGATGAGGACGGTCTCCATGGGATCCATGACGAAGGCGTGACGAGGCATGGGCGGGCTCCAAGAGGGACAATCCTACCGCGTTGCGAGGGGCAGGGCGCCGGCCTCTTCCAGGTCCAGGACCAACAAGGTTCCTCCTGCCACCGCAGCGGGCAAGAGAAGGAGGGGGAGAAAGGGCACCAGGGAGGCGGCCAGAAGGGGGGTGACGAACCCCGCCGCCAGCCAGGGGTGTTGACGGGGCGCCCCCAGACGCGCTGAAACGCCCAGCCCCCGGCGATCCAGGGCGGGTTCCCAGAGCCCCACCGCCAGCCAGTAACCGGACCACACCAAGGCCAAGGCGGCGTAGGCGGGAGGCCCCACAATGGGAATGAAGGACAGGAAGAGCCCAGGCAGCATCCATCCCAGCCACAGCAGGAGACGCAATCCGGCCATGGCCACCGCCCTTCCCGCCCCCACCAGGAGGACGGAAAGACGCAGAGACGACGAGGTGGCCCTCCCGGTGACCACTTCCTCCACCGCCTCTGAGAGGGCTTCCAGGAGGGGGGCGGCGAGCAGGCTGGTGAGGGAAATCCAGGTCAGCAGGTAGGAGAGCACCAGGATCAGCCCCCACAAAAGGCGGGAAGCGACCCCTACCGTCCATGCCCTCGCCCCCGGCACGGGAGATTCGGGGCGCAGCCATCGCCACAGGTCATCAGAAAAAACCAGGGTGACCCCGAGGAGAAGAAGACCCAGAACCGCCGCCACCCCAACCGGGGCCAGGGCCAGGAGGGTCAGTCGGCGATGGGAGAGGAGAACCCGCGCTCCTCGGGGGAGAGCCTTCGCTCCTCGCCAGAAGGAGAAGGGAGGGGGGAGAGGGGAGGCAGAAGAAGAAGAGGCCATGGGGGGCCATGGTAGCCCGTCTGGGGGTTCTATTCGCCCTCTCCCTCGTCGTCCCCTTCCTCAGAGGCAGGCCAGGAGGCCACCTCCATCATGGCGGCCATGGCCACCTCCCCATCAACCTTCTCTCCCTGCAATCCCAGGGAACCATCGGCAGAAGGCCAGGAAAGTCGGGCGTCGAACTGCCCCGTCACCGTATCGAAGTCCTCCTCCAAGTAGGGCTCAGGGTCAAAGCTGCCGTTGAGGGCGTAGGGGTCGAATTCCTTCCACATCGTGCCCGCTCCCACATCGGCGAAGGAAATCGTCACCGCCCAGTCCTCGTCAAAGGCCCCGTTCAGGGTCTTCACCAGGATGTGAGCGGCGACCTCCAGGCGATCCTCGCAGAACGCCGCCGCCCCCTCCATGGTGTTGATCTCCCCCTCGGACTCGGCAGGCTCGGAGTCCACGTAGTTCACCTCCCCACCGTCGTAGACAACCTCCAGGGTGATGGTGTCCTCTGCTCCTCCCTCCCACAACAGGGCTTCGCTGAAGGGCATGTCTCCCATCACCGCCGGCAGGGCGTCCTCTGCGGAAAAGCCCAGGGGAGAGGCCTCATCGGCGGCCAGGGGGGTGAGGGTGTCCTCGCAGCCTCCTCCCAGGGCTTCGTCCTGTCCGTTCCGATCGGTGCAGGCGGCCAGGATCAGGGGCATGAAGGCGATGAGGGGCAGGGAGCGGGTCATGGGAGCCTCCGAAGCGAATGAAGGAACGAGCAGGAGGCAGTCAAGACCTGCGCCACTCCACCGGGTAGAACGGTGCCTGCTTGATTTTGAGGTCGGGCCTGAACCTGCCCGATTTCCACGTTGACAGGGGAAGACCCACCCACGATCCTCGCTGGCCATGGGCGCCTCTCCCTCCCTGCGAACCCGAGTCCGCACCGTCGTCTTCCTGGTTCTGGGGGTGGCCTTGGCTGCCTCCCTCCCCGGGAAGGCCCACTTCCTGGACTTGCCCCAGGCCACAGTGTTGCGCCTCGGACCTTCGGGGCTGGGGGCCGAGGTGTACTTTCGCGCTCCTCCAGGCAAGGAAGTCTTGGTGCTGTTGAAGGCCCATGACAGGGACGGCGATGGCACCTTGAACGAGGAGGAAGCCAGAAACTTCCTGAAATCCATCGGGAAGACCATTCTTCCCCCCGAAGTGTTCTGGGATGGGGTGCTGCTTCGGTTTTCCCCTCCCCTCCTTCCCCCTTTGCCCTCGGGTCGAAAGCTTGCCTCGGTCCAGGGAGCCGCTCTGGCCTTCACTTTCATGTGCCCCTTCACCCCCTTTCCCGGGGAGCACGCCTTGGAAGTACGACCTCCCTCCCGGGATCCTCCCGGTCTTCTGCCTCTGCTGCTGAGAGTGGATCCCGGCGCGACTCGGGGCTCCTTCCCCTCCCGCTTTGGCCTCACTCCCCAGTCCTTCGCTCAAGGAACGGTGCATCTGGGGGGATCATCTTCACGCTCTCCCTAGCAACTTCTTGTAAACACGAGGATTTTCGGTGCCCGGAGCGATGGTTGACACTCCTCTTGGCAAGCGCTTACCATCGTCTCTTCCACCCTTCGGGTCCCGTCCTCCCCATGCGCCATCCCCTGCCCGCCCGGCTTCTTGCCCTTCTTGCCTTCATGGCGGGATGTGAGTCTCACGCAAAATGCTGTTGCACGACCGGATCGCGGCGTCGCGGGTCCTCCCAAAAATCCTCACAACCCAAGGCGGTTGCTCCGGTTTTTGGGTCCTCCCGCTCCTTGCGCTACGGCCGTTCACCCGCTGCGCTACGCATTTTGCGGGATCCTCTGCGTCGTCCTCCTCCCCGCCTGCGGCATCGTCCGCTCCTCCACGGGTATCGCCCAGGCGGAGCGCGCCCTCCGGGAGGCGGAGGAGGCCAAGGCGGAGTCGGTGGCCCCCTACGAACTGACCCTGGCCCAGCAGTACCTCCAGAAGGCCCGGGAGGAGCAGGCCTACAACGCCTATTACAGCTCGGAGGCCCTGGCCGTCGCCTCTCAAGAATTTGCCAAGAAGGCCTATGACATCGCCGCCCACGGTCGGCCCAAGAAGGGGACGGGAGGTCTGGTGGACAAGAAATCCATGGAGGCCCTCCCCGAGCAGGGGGAGGTGGAGCAGCAGCGCCAACAGCAGGAATCCCAAGAAAAGGTGATCCAGACGGGCCCTGCCAAGGTCCTGGACGAGGACGTGGACGTGCTCGATACCGACAAGAAGAAGAAGGACGAAGAGAAGAAGGAGGATGGCGCTTCCGGCTCCTCCGGGGGTGGCCAGTGAGTCCTTCTCGCCTGTGGTTGGTGGTCGGTTTTCTGGTCGGAGGGTGTGCAGGCAACCTCTCCGAACTGCGGGTGCAGCATTACGGTCTGGAGGCCCAACTGGCAGAGGTCAAGGCCAAGGGAGGGGAGGAATGCGCCCCCATCGCCCTGGCCACCGCCGAGGCGGCCTGGAAGTTTGCCGGGGTCGAGTTCCAGGAGGGGGACGTGGCCCGGGCGGAGCAGCACCTGAACGACGGCAAGACCTACCTTGGGGTGGCCCTGGCCGCTCTCAAGGAGTGCCGACCCATGGGGGCCCAGGCGGTCAACATCGTGCTTCCCGGAGAGGGAGCGGGGAGCAGCACCGACTCCGATGGGGATGGTCTGGTGGATGACGCCGACAAGTGTCCGTCCAAGCCCGAAGATCGGGACGGGTACCAGGATGACGATGGCTGCCCCGACAACGACAACGATGGAGACGGGTTTGCCGATGGCCAGGACCCCTGCCCCATGAAAGCGGAGGACCGGGACAACTATCAGGATCAGGATGGCTGCCCCGATGAGGACAACGATGGGGACAACATTCCCGACGCCAAGGACAACTGCGTCAACGCCGCCGAGACCTACAACAGCTACGCCGACAACGATGGCTGCCCCGATCTGGCCCCCAAGTTCATTCGCATCGAGGGCAACAAAATCCTCCAGTCCTCCAAGGTAGGCTTCGAAGGGCGCTCCACCCGCCTGTTCGGGGACACCTACCGGGTGCTCAACGAAGTAGCCGCCTACATGAACGACTACAACGGGGTTCGCATCCAGATCGAAGGGCACACCGACAATCAGGGCATCTCCTCCGAGAACCAGAAGTTGAGCCTCCAGATGGCGGAGGCGGTCAAGGCCTACTTGATGGACCAGGGGGTGGAGGAAAATCGCCTGGAAGTGGTGGGGCGAGGGGGAAACATGCCGGTGGACACCAACCGCACCCAGGCTGGCAGGGACAAGAACAACCGGGTGGAATTCTACATTCTCTCCCTGGGGAACTGAGGGCCTTCCTGGCTCCCCATTTCGGAGCCTTTCATGCGTGAATCCAGCGGCACCTTCATCCACCAGATCGAGCTGGGGAGCTGGCGGAACTTCATCTACTTCATCGGGGACAGGGCCTCTCGCCAATGCGCGGTGGTGGACCCTGCCTGGGACGTTCCCGCCATCCTCCGGGAAGCAGAGAGGCTGGAGGTTCGCATTTCCCACATCCTCCTCACCCACTCCCACATGGATCACGTCAACGGGGTGGATGAACTGAGGGCCCAGGTGGACTGCCCGGTCCACATGATGGCCGAGGAGATCGATCACGCGGGCTTCACCGCCGAGGGGCTGATCCGCCGCCGTCCTGGGGATGTGATCTCCGTCGGGAAGGGCACCGAAATCACCCTCCTCCACACCCCCGGCCACACCCCGGGATCGACCACCTACCAGGTGGGGGATCGCATCGTCACCGGCGACACCCTGTTCGTGAACGGCTGCGGGCGCTGTGACTTTGTGGGGGGAGATCCTCAGGTGATGCACCGCACCCTTCGGACCCTGACCTCCTCCCTCCCCGGCGACACGGTGATGTACCCCGGCCACAACTACGGGCAGACCCCCACCTCCACCCTGGACGAGCAGCTCCGCACCAACCCCTTCCTGGTCCTGCCCACCCTCAGGGACTTCCTCCTGCATCGGATGAAGGGGGTGGAGGGGTGGACCCTTCCTGAAGGGCTGGAGGGAGCGTGATCCGCCAACTGAAGTTCCAGGGGTTCAAGGCTCTTCAGGACGTCACGGTGAACCTGGAGAGGTTGACGGTGCTGGTCGGGGCCAATGGCAGCGGCAAGACCACCGTGCTGGAGGGGGCGTGGCTGCCGGGAGCCTCAAAATCCCGTTGAGACCAAGGCTCTCAAGGCCGAAGCGCAGCGGATCAGCTTCTCCCCAGTGGAACGTCCCCACCAGCTCACCTCTGGCAATGAAAGCAACAGAAGGGATGCCAAGAGGGTGCTGAAGGCACTCACTCAGGACTGCAGTTCTCGAATGCGCTCTTGCCTCGATTCTCCCCTGGCCATCCTTCGAGAGCGAGGCCGGAAGTGCGG
>CAYRTW010000147.1:0-3060 GCA_964426935.1 uncultured Rickettsiales bacterium | reverse complement strand
TCTACCCCTTCCCCCTCACCCCGCTGACCAGCAGCCCCAGCCCCCCTTTCCACTGTCCCCTCCGGAACCGATCCCCCATCGCCAGCGCCCTCACCCCTCCCGAAAGCAACGCCCCCAGCCTCCCTCCCCTCTTCTCCACCAGCCGCAGGTGCCCCTGAAGGGCCCACCGCGCTGCCCCGGGATCCTCCCCGGAAAGGGTGCCTCCCCCGTGATGAACCGCCCTGGCCTGGGGCACCAGCAACACCCGTCCTCCCCTCTCCCTGAGGCGGAGGCACAGATCGATGTCCTCGAAATAAAAGGGAAATCCTTCGTCGAACCCCCCCACACCCTCCCAGGCGGAGAGGTTCAGGGCCAGGACCGCACCGGAGAGGGCCGGGACCGAATGGGGCTCTTGCTGACGGGGGAGCTGGGAACGCAGGCGAACTCGCATTCCTCGAAAGGTCACCGAGATCCCCGCCGACTGCACCTTGCCGTCTCCTCCCAGGATGACCGGCCCCACCGCCACCACCCCCGGCTGCTCCAAGGCTTCGGTCAACAGAGGGAGGCAACCGGGTTGAAGGATGGCGTCATCATTGAGAAGGAGGGCCCCCGAACCTCCCGCTTCCCTGGCGGCCCGAAGCCCCTGATTGACCAGAACGGAAAAGCCCGCGCTTGCAGGCGCTCCCAAGAGGCGCACTCCTGGAAAACCCGAAAGAATCTGCCGCGCCTCCTCCACCCCGCCACTGACCACCCACACCGGGGCTCCCGGGGCCTGTTTCGCCAACGACTCCAGGCAGGGAAGGAGCCACTTCCCCGCCAGGGAGGGGATGACCACCGCCATGGGGGGCCGAGGATGCACGGTGGAGGGTCCCTTCATCGCCTGGGGTTGCAAGGTCGCTTGGGGATGGTATACAACCGCCCTCCGCCCCGCGAGGGAGGGCGGTCTGGTATTCCCTCTGGAGATGGATACGAAAATGAAGGCCGTTGCTTCTGCTCTTCTGTTGACCGGTGCTCTGTTCGGCATTGCTGCCGCCCCCGCCGTGGACCTCACCGTCGAGACCAAGGCTCGGGTGAAGAACATGCAGGATGACCTCCGCAAGGTGGAGAAGCTCACCATGGACGTGGTGGAGTCCTCCCGCGAGGTCGAAAACGCTGCCGACCGCATCAAGGGTCCCAACGACGTCAACGACATCCGCATCGTCGAGACCAAGATGGACGCTCTGAAGAGGGACACCCGCGAGGCCAAGGCCGCTGCCGCTCGGGTGGCCGATCTCGCCCGCAACCTCCACAAGACCACCAAGGAATTGGCGGAAGTGAAGGAAGGCAAGGTGGATCATCAGGCCAAGCCCAACCGCGGCAAGAATCGATAAGACGAGCTGCTGCGCGACCGGGAGCCTCCCGGTCCCTTGGTAAACGTCACTGGCGCCTGGAGAGGGAAGAACCTTCTCCGGGCGTTTGTGTGTTCTCTTTCATCTGTCGGGACGAAACTGGGGCCTCAGGTCAAAATGCGACTTCGACCCCGAAGGAATGGAGGATGCGGTCCCACCCCTCGTTCACCCCGTCCCGCCTCCTCTTGTCGATGTTTCCCGCCTCGATCCGCATGGCGTAGCGGGCCGAGAAGCGGGTGGTCTCCCACCCCACTCCCCAGGTCACGTAGCTGTCTCGAAAGCCCCGGTCGGAGCCGTAGCCCCCGGTGATGGCCACCTGGGGCAGGAACCGAAACTCGGCCCCGGCGTTGAGATCCACCTTCACCGCCTCCTTGCCCTCAGAAAAATCCACCAGGGCTCCTGCTTCCATGCGGATCGGCCCCAGGGTGACCCCCATACCTGAGGCCAGGGTGAGGGGATCGCTGCCCCGGTCGGTGGGGACCAGGTTGTTGCCCACTACAAACAGAACCACGTTGTCCGACACCTTGAAGGAGCCACCCACATCCAAGGTGACGTGGGTCTGGTTGTCACGCAGTTCTTCGTCGTAGCGCAGGATTTTCAAGGAGACCCCCAGGTTGATGTGCCGGGAAAGGAGGCCATAGGCACCGGCGACCACGATCCGGTGGTAGGTGCGCTTGTCTTCAGGAGACTCCTCCTCCGGGTCGTACCAGGCGAGATCCACCGCTTCGTCAAAGGGGGGTTCCAGCCACTGCACCGTATAGGCCACCCCCAGCCCGAAGTTGCCGGTGCGGCTGTCCATGGCGGTGGTGGTCAGGCGTTTGGAGTTCAGCCTGCCGTAGTATTCAAAGCCGACTGCAGCGGTGTAACGGGGGTTCAGGGCCAGGGAAGCGGGGTTCAACTCCAGCACCGAGTTGTCGGTGGCGGAGGCCCGGGAGGCACCGGCCACCCCCATGGCGGCGGGAAGCATGGGTTCTTCAGCTCGGGCCACGGAGCTGCCCAGAAACAGCGCCACCGCCCCTCCCCAGGCCAGAACCGGGATGCAAATCAGTACCTGAAGGGGACGAAGGAGCTTCATACGCGGGCGGTGACCTTGAGACAGGAGGTGAGCGGCACCGGCAATGTGCCGATTTCACGAAGGAAATGCCAGAGGTATTTACAGAGGTGAGATCGGCGGCTACATTGCCCCGCCTTTCGCGCCCCCGGTTCCCGGGTCCTACGCGGAAATCCGGAGGAGGTCCCGCAGCGAGTCTTTCCTGCGGGCGAGGAGGTGTTCATGACTCCCGAAAAGCTTCAGTTCTTCAAAGAACTGCTCACCCAGCGACTCAACAGCCTCATCGAAGAAGCCAGCCGCAGCGTTGGCGAATTGACCGAGGAACAGCTCATCCTTCCCGACGCCCTGGACTGGGCCTCCGAGGAGTCCTGGCGGGATTTCTCCATTCGGCTGAGGGATCGGGAGCGCAAGCTCATGTACAAGATCCGTGAGGCCATCCAGCGGATCGACGAGGGAGACTACGGCGTCTGCGAGGTGTGTGGGGAGGATATCAGCGAAAAGAGACTGATCGCCCGCCCCGTCACGACTCATTGCATCGACTGCAAGACTGAGATGGAAACCCAAGAGCGGATTCGGAACCTGTAGCCGACGCCATTTGCTTGGACCGGGTGCGGGGGGCGAAGTTTCGCCGCCGAGTCGCCT
>CAYRTW010000146.1:0-14553 GCA_964426935.1 uncultured Rickettsiales bacterium | reverse complement strand
CCCTCGGTCGCGTAAGCCCCGTTCGGACAGCACAATTCAGGTGCGATTGCCCTGGTGCCCCGCAGAGCCGGGACGTTGCGTCCTCGGCCTCTCACCGGCCTACCCCGCGAAGGCCCGCTCGATCGCCTCGCGTAGCTCCTTGGCCTCGGGCTTCACCTTGCTTGGGAAGAAGGCCATCACCTTGCCATCCTTCCCAAGCAGGTGCTTGCCAAAGTTCCAGTTGGGAAGTTCGCCCGACTGCCCTAGCAAGGCGTATTCGGGCGACTGCGTGGGGCCGGTCTTGGTGACCACCTTATGAAACATGGGGAAGGTCACGCCGTAGTTCAGGCGGCAGAACGAAGCGATCTGCTCGCTCGACCCGGGCTCCTGCCCTCCGAAGTCGTTGCTGGGGAAGCCCAGGACAGCGAATCCTCGGTCCTTCAACTCGCCGTGAAGCTTTTCAAGCCCGGCGTATTGAGGGGTGTAGCCGCACATGCTGGCCACGTTGACCACCAAGGTGACCTTTCCTTGGTAGGAGGAGAGGTCGACCGGCTGGCCATCCAGTGACTCGGTCTTGAGAGAGTAAAAAGAGGGGGTTGGCATGACGCTTCCGGCGGAGGGGGGTGAGCCCATGAAGGAGAGGGCGAGGACGGAGAAGAGGGCTGAAAGGCGGGAATGTCGCGTGTGTCGATGATAATTCACCCCGCGACGGCGGCCAACGGGTCCTCATTCTTGCTGGGCATCTCCGCCGCAGGTGCGGATGTCGCGTCAAACCCGAGATGCCCGGAGCTCGGGCCCGCGTTGACAGCCTGACTCTCTTCCTCTAGAGATCCGCGAACCTCCGGGTTCACTCAGGCTGGTGCCATGATTCGGCGAATGTCCCTCCCCCTTCGCGTCTTCCTTCTCTGTTGGACAGCGGTCTTTCTGGGGTCAGGATGCGCCCATCGCGCCGGGGTGCAGCCGGCTACCGACCTGGCCAGCCCAGGGGCGAGCGCCGAACCTGTGGAGTTTGTCTTCGGGCCGGGGGATGAGATCGACATCTCGGTGTGGCGCCATGAAGATCTGAACATGAGGGTCAAGGTGGCCCCCGACGGCACAATCTCCTATCCCCTCCTCGGCCATATGCAGATTGGGGGCATGACCTATCCCCAACTGAAGGCGGTCATGGAAGAGAAGATCGCTGTCTATTATGTGGAGCCTCAGGTCTCCATCAACGTGCATACCGTCGCCTCCATGAAGGTGTTCGTCCTGGGCTACGTGCGGACTCCCCAGATCCTCCAGATTGAGAGTGGCATGACCGTTGTAGAGGCCCTGACTCGGGCAGGGTGGGTGAGTGACGACAGTCGTACCGACAACATCCTGCTGATTCGGGGAGGTCTGACCAGCCCCAAGCTGTTCAGCATCAACCTGGATGAGATGTTGAATGCGGGAGATACCCGCCAGAACGTCGCCCTGCAGAAGGATGACGTCCTGTACGTGCCCGCCAAGACCATCGCCAACGTGGAGAAGTTCTTCCGCCGCATCGCGGGGATCATCAGTCCTTTCGTTTCGGGGACGGTGGTCTATCGCAACATCCAGAGCGGTGGATCGGTGGGAACTTCCTCGGCCTTGGACAACTGAGATGTTCCGGGGCTGCCCGTCAGCCTTTCCTCCTGGCGCAAAGAGCTACCGAAAAGACTTGATTTCCGCCCGTCGTCGGGGCATATCGGGGACCAGATCGTTCCCCGGCTGGCTGTCCTACTGCCCTGGCCTCGCTGCACCTCTGGAGCAACCATGAAAGTCTTCATCAGTTACCCGCCCTTCGATGACAAGGGCTCCCCCATGTTGACCCAGAACCGGCAGTTCCAGTGGATGAACGTCGGCTCCTACCTGTTCCCTGTCGTGCCGGCAACCGCCGCCACCCTGCTCAAGCACAAGGGACACGACGTGGTGTGGCATGACGGCATTGTTCAAAAGTGGGACATGACCCGGTGGTGGCAGCAGTTGGAGTCGGAGAAGCCGGATCTGATCGCCTTTGAGTCCAAGACTCCAGTGATCATGAACCACTGGCGAATCGTCAAAGAGGTCAAGGAGAGACTTCCCGGGATCCAGGTGGTGTTGATGGGGGATCATGCCACTGCCGAACCCTTGGAGCAGTTCGAGATGTGCCCGGTGGACTGGGTCATCACCGGCGGCGGCTACGACATCGGGCTGGCCGGTATCTGCGACACCCTGGACAAGAGGCCCGACGCCCAGTTGCCCGGCGGCATCTACCATCGGGATGGGGACGACGTGAAGACCACGGGAGATTTCGACCTCTCCTATGATCTCAACCAGATGCCCTTCATTGACCGGCGTCTGACCATGGCTGACCTCTACTTTGAGAAGTGGCGCAAGCGCATGCCCTTCTATTACACCATGGCCGGTCGAGATTGCCCCAGGCCCAAGTGTACCTTCTGCTCCTGGACCACCATCAACCCGCGGTTCTCGGTGCGAACCCCGGAGAACTACCTGGACGAGTTGGAGTACCTGGTCAAGGAACACAATGTCCCCGAGATCTTTGACGACACCGGCACCTTCCCCTCGGGGAGTTGGCGGAAGAAGTTCTGCGAAGGGTTCCGGGAGCGGGGCTTCACCGGAAATATCATCTTCTCCTCCAACGAGCGTTTTGATTACGTTCGGGATCCCCGGGTTCCGGAGATGATGAAGAAGGCCGGATGGAGAAAGGTGAAGACTGGCCTGGAATCAGGGAACCAGCGCACCCTTGACATGTTGGACAAGGGGGTCACCGTCGAGGACATCGTGGCCGGTTGCCGCAATCTGTCCCGAGCAGGGATCGACGTCCATCTCACCGTGATGGTCGGATACCCCTGGGAGACCCGTGACGACGCACGACGCACCCTCGATCTGGCCATGGAACTGATGGCCCGGGGTTACGCAGAGATGCTCCAGGCGACCGTGGTGATGCCCTACCCGGGCACTCCCCTCCACAAATACGCGGTCAAGACGGGGACTCTCCGTATTCCCCCCAAGGCGTATGATCGCTACGACATGACTGAGCCCGCCTTCAACACCCCCGATATGGAGCCCGGTGAGGTGGTGGAAATGTGCCAGGGAATCTACAAGAGCTTCCTGACCCCCCAGTTCATCGGACGGCAGTTGGTGAGGGTACGGAACACGGAGGATCTGGACTATGTGCGCCGAGGTGCGGTGTCGGTCATCGGCCATCTCAAGGACTTCGGCAAGGATCGGATTTCCGCAATCCGCGCCTGAGTCTTCCACCCTCCTGGATTTTCGCAAAGCCTCCTTCTGTCCCCGGGAGGGGGAGGTTCCTTGAGTGACTATGTCTGACGCTGACCACGCATTCTCGCCAGGAAGAGCGGGGGCGAGGCGATCAACCTCGCTGGCGGGGGTTCGTTCGCATCGTCCTTCCGCCATCGAAGTGGCCACCCCATCGAGCCCGGGGGCCCAATCTCCAGCACCGGTCCTCCTCAAAGCAAACCTCAGCCGCAACCTGATGTATGCCGCCGACATCCTGGCGGTCTTCGTGTCTTTGGTGGTGAGCTGGCTCCATTGGCATTGGTTGAATGGGGCCCAGGCGGCGGTGGCTCCCATCCCCCTGGCCGAGGTCATGCTGTACGGGAGGCTGGTCCCCCCTCCCTGGATCATCCTTCCTATCTGGACGGTGGTGTTCGACCGGGCTGGGCTCTACGATCCCCACAACAACATCTCCACACCCAAGATTCTCGGACGCCTCTCCTGGGGGATGATGGGCGTGGTGATCGGTGTGGTGGTGGCCGATTTTGTCCTGAACACCGGAGCGAGCCGGATGTCGGTGGCTTTGTTCGGGATCTATGGGCTCCTGACCTCGGGACTTTTACGGGTCGCGGTATTCCAATTCGTTCAGAACAAGCCTTGGCGGGGAATGGCCCCCACCCGAGTCGCCGTCCTGGGTCTGGGCGCGGATGCCGCCAACCTGGCCGCCAAGATCCAGGTATATCGCCGGATCGGTTACGAGTTCGCGGGCTTCATCGATGATCACATCCACGAACGTGCAGACGTGGCAGTGACCGAGGGGGGCACGGTGCTGGGCTCAGTGGAAATGATTCAGCGAATCGTCAACGAGCATCATATCCATCGGGTGGTCATCACCGACAATTCCTTCCCGCGAGAAGATGCCATCGAAATGGCCATGACCCTCCATCAGATGGGAGTGGCCGTCGCCAAGGTGCCGTATTTGTGGGGCTCAGTCACATCCCGCATGGGGGTGATGCGGATCGGTGACCTGGAGCTCATCGATTTCAAACGGGTGGCCTACACCCGAGTGGCCGAGAGGCTCAAGCGGATTTTCGATGTGACCTTGGTGGTGTTGGCGTCGCCGTTGATCCTGACGGTCATGGCAGCAGTCGCCTTGGCCGTTCGCCTCGACTCCAAGGGCCCCATTTTCTTCATCGACCGGCGCTACGGAAAGGGGGGCAGGGCCTTCAATTTCTACAAGTTCCGCTCCATGGTGGTCAACGCTCAGGAGCTTCGCGAGAAGTTGGAAGCGCAGAACGAATCGGATGGGCTCCTCTTCAAGATGACCCGCGATCCCCGGATCACCCGGGTGGGGCATTTCATTCGCAAGACCTCCTTGGATGAGTTTCCCCAGTTCATCAATGTGATGCTGGGAGACATGAACCTGGTGGGTCCGCGTCCCCTGCCGGTGCGGGACTTCGTGAAAATGGAGTCTCGACCGGAGTGGGAGTATTGGTTTGAGCAGCGCTGCCATGTCAAACCGGGACTGACTTGTTTGTGGCAGGTCATGGGCCGGTCCGATCTGGGGTTCGACCGGATGGTGGAGTTGGACATCTACTACATCGAGAACTGGTCCTTGTGGATGGACATGCAGATCCTGCTGAAGACCCTCCCCGTGGTCCTGTTCAACAAGGGTGCTCACTAATCGGCTTTGGCCCTCCTCCCCTCACCCCTTCCCCTCTTCACTTGACTTCTTCCTCCGCCCGGGCGGGCCTCTCCCTCACCGCCCTTACCCTCCTGGGCCGGGGTGTTGGCTTTGTTTTCTACGCCGTAGCGGCATGGCGATTCGGCCGATCTGCGGAAACCGACGCTCTCTACCTGGCCTATGCCGCCGCTGTCCTGGCCATGACTCTCGCCGGCAACGCGGTGGGCGCGGCCTATGGCCCCCTCTTTGCTCGGGCGGATTCGCGAAGCCAGGCCGACGCGGATGGCTTGTACGGTCACGCTTTGCGAGGAGTCCTCCTGGGCTCAACGGTGGCGAGCCTGTTGCTCTTCCCCTTGGGGCATCAGGCGTTCCACCACCTTACCGCCTTTACTCCAGAAACCGCCGCCCTGGCTTCACGGTTCCTGCCCTACCTATTGCCCGGGCTGGTGGCGCGCTCGGCGTTTCAGGTGGTTCGTTCCACTCTGGAGATGCGTCGAGACTTTTCATCGGCGGCGTGGGCGCAGTTGGCTCGCGCCTCCTCCTCCGTGGCCCTCCTGGGGTTGATGCCGGAGGATGCAGGGATATGGACTCTGGTGGTTGCCCTGGTGCTTCCCGAGGGTCTGCAACTGGCCTTTGTTATACGAGCAGCGGAACGGAAGAGAATCCGCCCCAGGTTGTCGGTGCGCCCACCAGAGGTCGGGGAGTTGGGAGCACGACTCCTTCCCTTGCTGGCGGGTGAAGCGGGAGTTGCCCTCAACTTCTTTACCGACAAACTCTTTGCTGCCAACCTCCCCTCGGGCTCGGTGACGGCCTTGGAATACGCTGATCGGATCCGGGTCATTCCCGAAACCTTGTTTGCTCAAGGCATGGTCGTGGTGTGGATGTCCGATTGGTCCATCCTCGCCGCTGGCAGCAGGGTTCAAGCGCTCCGGCAAGAATGCACCCGGGCCATTCTGTTCACGTTGTGGTGGGGAGCTCCCCTCGCTGCTTCGGTTTGGCTCCTTCGGGAACCTGCCGTTCATCTTCTCTATGACCGGGGTAGCATGGATGGGGAAGGGTTGGCTTTGACCGCAGCCACCCTGGGGGCGTTTGCTCCCGGCCTCCTCCCCCAAGCCGCAGGAATCCTTCTCGCTCGGATGCTGGCAGCGCGGGGGAAGGCTCGGGCCTTGATGCTGCAGGGGCTTGCCTCAGCCTTCATCAACACCCTTTTGAATGCCCTGTTCATGCCCCACTTTGGCCTGCCGGGAATCGCCCTGGCTACCAGCGTGAACATGTTCCTGATCTCCATCGCCCTCTTCATCCTGGTCCGTCTCGATATCGGCGAGCCTCTGGGGTGGAGGGGAGCTGGATGGGCTGCAAGCCTGATCCTTCTTTCTGCCTGTTGGGCCCTCGGCCTTCAGTTCGCCGTACCCCCGCTGGAATCCCGCTTTGGAGCCTTCCCCACCTGCCTGTTCCTGGGAGGACTGATGATGCTCCCCCCCATGCTGGGATGGAGGAAAATGGTCCTCATCCTTCCATCCGCTGCCAATCCGGGAGGGCGTTGATCTTCTGCCCTTTCCTTTTCTCAATCTTCTTGCGCTTCGCCTTGCTCCCACCCTCCCCAGACAGGATCCTTCCTCGTACCCCCTTGATGGAGCCCTCATGATCCACGCCCGCATCGTGTCCCAAGGCGAAGAGCTGGTTACCGGCCAGCGCACCGACACCAACGCCACTCGCATTGCCGGGTGGCTGACGGAGCGAGGAATCCGGGTACGGGGAGGAATCACTGCCTGCGACGAGATGGAGGACCTGGTCAGGGCCTATCAACTGGCCTCCCAGGGGGTTGAACTGGTGATTTCCACGGGTGGACTGGGACCCACCACCGACGATCTCACCTCGGAAGCTGTGGCTCGGGCCTTCAACCTTCCCCAGGTCCATTCTACCGAAGCCATGGAGGGGGTGGAGGCTGCCTTTGCCCGCATTCGTCGCCCCATGGCCGCCATCAATGCGCGGCAGGCCCTCCTTCCCTCTCCAAGTGTGGTCATCCCCAACCCCACGGGGACGGCGCCGGGTTTCCTTGTTGAATCCAATGGTTGCGTCATCATCTGCCTCCCTGGCGTTCCTTCTGAGATGGAACGGATGATGGGAGAATGGGTGCTGCCCCACTTGGAGCGTCGTTTCTCGCTGACTCCGACCCTTCGTCGTATGTTTCGAGTGGTGGGTGTTGGCGAGTCGGTTCTGCAGGAGAGGATCAACGACCTCATCCGCATCTGGGAGCCCCGCGGGGTTCGGGTTGGTTTCCGGGCCATGATGCCCGAGGTCCAGGTAAAGCTGGTGGTGCCCTCCGACGTATCGGACGCCGAAAGCCTGTTTCAGACCGCCTGTTCTGCCTTTTCCGAGCGCCTGGGAAGCGATATCTCCGGGGTGGACGAACAGAATCTTCCCGCGACTCTTGGCGTCCTGCTCCGAGAACGGGGAGAGACCGTCGCCGTGGCCGAAAGCTGCACTGGAGGCATGCTGGGGGAGGTCATCACCTCGATCCCGGGAAGTTCCAATTGGTTTGGTCAGGGCTACATCACCTATAGCAATGCCGCCAAGACAGCACTCCTGGGGGTCTCTCCCTCCCTCCTGGCTGAGCATGGCGCGGTCTCCAGCGAAGTGTGCGAAGCCATGGCCGAGGGGGCGCGCCGACATTCGGGAGCGGCCTGGGCCATCTCCATCACCGGCATCGCTGGACCGGATGGGGGGACCCCCGAAAAGCCGGTGGGCACTGTCTACATCGGCATTTCGGGCCCAGACGGTTCTTCCTCCAAACGCATCCACCTGGGCCGCGAGCGGGAGATGAATCGTCGTTTCTCCACCTGGCTGGCTCTGGAGCGCCTGCGGAGGGCCATCCTCCGCTCTGGCGAAGGGAAGCGATAAGAAAAATCAAAATCCCTCCCACGAGGCTTTACCCCTCTTTCCTCTTCAGTATACTGAACGCCTGTTCCGAACCGACAAGGAATCATCATGGCTGCTGCATCCGCTCCATCTTCCTCTGCATCTGCATCTGCATCTGCATCTGCCGCCGACGCCAACCGGCGAAAAGCCCTGGAACTGGCTGTTTCCACTATCGAGAAGCAGTATGGCAAGGGTTCCATCATGCGCCTGGGGGCTGGCGAGGCCACCCCTGAGGTAGAGGTGGTCTCCTCAGGGTCTTTGGGACTGGACATCGCCTTGGGTGTGGGAGGTGTCCCCAGAGGGCGAGTCGTTGAGATCTACGGCCCTGAATCCAGCGGCAAGACCACCATGACCCTTCAGCTCATCGCCGAGGTGCAGAAGGCGGGGGGCCTGGCAGCCTTCATAGACGCGGAGCATGCCTTGGACATCGGGTACGCCCGGAAGCTGGGAGTTCAAGCAGAAGATCTGCTCATCAGCCAGCCCGACACCGGTGAACAGGCACTCGAAATCTGTGAGACCCTGGTGCGAAGTGGGGCCCTGGATGTGGTGGTCATCGACTCCGTGGCCGCCCTTGTCCCCAAGGCAGAGTTGGATGGACAGATGGGGGATTCCCTGCCCGGCCTTCAGGCACGCCTGATGAGTCAGGCCCTCCGCAAACTCACTGCCACCATCTCCAAAAGCAATTGCATCGTGGTGTTCATCAACCAGGTCCGGATGAAGATCGGGGTGATGTTCGGAAGCCCGGAGACCACCACTGGGGGGAATGCGCTGAAGTTCTATGCCTCGGTGCGCTTGGACATTCGGCGAGTGGGGTCCATCAAGGTTGGTGAGGATGTCATCGGCAACCGAACGCGAGTCAAGGTCGTCAAAAACAAGGTGGCCCCCCCCTTCCGAGAGTGTGAATTCGACATTCTTTACGGCTCAGGCGTCAGCCGAGAGGGGGAAATTCTCGACATGGCCGCTGATCTTGGGGTGATCAACAAGAACGGCTCCTGGTTCAGCTATGGCGATGAGAGGATCGGCCAGGGCCGAGAAAACGCCAAGCAATATCTCCTGGATCACCCCGCCACCAGTCAGGCGGTGGAAGCCCTCTTGCTGGAGAAGCATGGAATCCAACGAAAGCCACGAACCCCTGACGACCCCAAGAAGGGGTGAAAGTCGGGCTCCTTCCGCTACCGCTGGGAGTCGCTGGTCTGGCTCTCTGAGATACCGAGACGGAAATGACCGTAGGGGAACACTGAGCCGGGGAGGAGGAGGGCGATCGCATCGCCCACCCTTCTCGCCCCCAGGGGGATGCCCCCTAAGCCCCCTTTCCCCAGTGCGAGCCGCGCTTCGAACTGCCCCCTCCCTCCCTTGTTGATTTCCCCGTATCCCTGCACCTTCTTCCCTCGGAATCTCCATGACCACCCCCTCTGGTGCCTTCTCGGATTTGTCGCGTGGGTCGTCCTCATTCTGATTGTCGGCATCGGCGCAGTCAGGGTCGGCGCGGTACTTGCCGGGAAGGCCCGTCCCAACGCCTTTCCCAGCGACGTGCCCCACGGCTCGGAGGGTTACCGACGGACAATGCGGGCCCATGCCAACTGTGTAGAAAACCTGCCGCTGTTTGCTTCTCTGGTGCTCACGGCGTCGGTTCTCCAGGTACAAACCCCGCTGCTCGACACCCTTTCAGTAGTCTTTCTGACGGCTCGGATCGCCCAGAGCGTCACCCACATCAGCTCCGGCCGAAGCCTGGCGGTGAACATCCGATTTACATTCTTCGTTGTGCAACTGACCTGTTATGGATTCATGCTCCGAGAGATCATTCGCCACGCTTGAGATGTTCTTTGGTGTTGCTTCGACAGGATCCCCAGCATTTCCCGTCCTCCCTCTCGTACTCCTGAGTTTTGACGAGTGCCGGCGAGCCGCCTACCTTGTGACGGCGCTGCGGGAACACGGCGACCTTTTCCCTCCCCTGTTCCGCCCCACAGGTTGTGATGGACGATCCCTCCACTCCACCGGAGCACCAGGCCCACGATATTCTTCGCCAGGCGTTTGTAGCCGGCGCCAGCGACGTTCATTTGAGGGCCAATCTGCCCCCGATGCTGCGAATCCAGGGAGAGATGGTTCCCATAAAGGACTTTCCCCGTCTTTCCGCCGACGACACCGCCCGCATCGCTGCGTCTCTCATGGGCAAGGCGCTGCGGGAACGCTTTCTGGAGACCTTCGATCTGGATTTTTCATACGCCGTGAGGGGGCTGGGGCGCTTCCGAGTGAACGTGATGCGCCATCGGCAGACGGTTGCCCTGGTGTTCCGAGCCATCCCATCTCGAATCCCCTCCTGCCAGGACCTCCTCCTCCCTGACATCCTGACCCGGATTGCTTCCCAGCCCCGTGGACTGGTCCTGGTGACCGGGACCACCGGATCGGGGAAGTCCACCACCCTGGCGGCGATGATCGATCACATCAATCAGAGCCGCACCGGGCACATTGTCACCATTGAGGACCCCATCGAATTTGTCCACCTGGATCGCCGATGCGTCATCACCCAAAGGGAGGTCGGCACCGACACTCGCTCCTTTCCAGCAGCTCTGCGGGCGGCTTTGCGCCAGGATCCCGATGTCATCCTGGTGGGAGAGATGCGAGACGCCGAAACCATCGAGACCGTATTGACGGCGGCGGAGACCGGTCATCTGGTCTTCTCCACCCTCCACACCCTCAACGCCACCGAGACCATCTCCCGCATCGTATCGGCCTTTCCTCCCCATCAGCAGAAGTCCATTCGCCTGCAACTGGCCCAGGTGCTCTACGGGGTGGTCAGCCAGCGTCTGGTACCCCGACAAAGCGGGTCTGGCCGGGTTCCAGCGGTGGAGGTGCTGATCAACACTTCCAGGATCAGGGAGTTGATCGAGGATCGGGATCGCACCAGGGAAATCCCCGATGCCCTGGCAGAGGGAGTAGATGCTCACGGCACCCAAACCTTCGATCAGTCCCTGTATCGCCTTTACAAAGAAGACCTGATCGCCTACGAAGACGCCCTTGCTCACAGCACCAACCCCGATGATCTGGCCCTTCGCTGCCGGGGAGTCGTCGGGACCACAGACCGCTGGTAGGCACGACAACAGACTCGGAGATCCATGAACACCCAGGAGATTCGCGAGCTTTTCACACGCTATTTCGAGCAGTTGGGGCACCGGGCGGTGGCGTCTGGTTCCCTGGTTCCTGTCGGCGACGCTTCCCTGTTCTTTGCCAACGCGGGCATGGTTCAATTCAAGAACGTCTTCACCGGCGAGGAGGTTCGGGACTACCGGCGAGCGGTCACCATTCAGAAGTGCATGCGGGTCAGTGGCAAGCACAATGACCTGGAAAACGTGGGGTTCACCGCCCGGCATCACACCCTGTTTGAAATGATGGGGAACTTCTCTTTTGGAGATTACTTCAAACAAGAAGCCATCTCGTTTGCCTGGGAGCTCCTGACGGAAGGCTATCGACTGCCCAAGGAGCGCCTGTTCGTCACTGTATTCCGCGACGACGATGAAGCCTACGAGCTGTGGCGGGCCCAAGGAGTTCCCGCCTCGCACCTCACTCGCTGTGACGAGAAGGACAACTTCTGGGCCATGGGGGATACCGGCCCCTGTGGTCCCTGCTCGGAGATCTACTGGGACTTGGAGGAAGGATTCATCCCCTCAGGAGAGCCCGATCCCTGGGGGCGAGGCCACGATGCCGACCGCTATCTCGAGATCTGGAATCTGGTGTTCATGCAGTTTGAGAGGTCGACAAGCGGTGTCCTGTCCCCCCTGCCCCGCCCTTCCATCGACACCGGCATGGGCCTGGAGAGGTTGGCGGCCGTTCTCCAGGGCAAGCGCAGCAACTGGGACACCGATGAATTCCAGTCCCTGATCGGTCTGGAGAGCGCCTTGTGTGGGATTCCCTATGGCGCATCCCCGGAAACCGACGCTTCCCTCAAGGTCATTGCTGACCACGCGAGAGCGGCCGCCTTTCTGATCGCCGATGGCATCCTGCCCTCCAACGAGGGGCGCGGGTATGTCCTTCGTCGAGTGATGAGGAGGGCCATTCGCCATGGGGTCAAGCTGGGCCTGGAAAAGCCCTTTCTCCATCACGTTTCCCAGAAAGTAGTGGACCTGATGGGGGGGGCTTATCCCGAGCTTTCTGACCGGAGAAGTTTCATTGAAAAGGCGGTTACGGCAGAGGAGCGCACGTTCCGGGAGACCATGACCCGGGGTCTGATTCTCCTGGAGGAAACCTTCCACCGGGAAGAGGAGGCGGGGAGTCGTCAACTGCCTGGCAGGGAAGTGTTTCTCCTTCACGACACCTACGGATTCCCCCCGGATCTGACCGAAGTCATTGCCAGGGAAAAGGGATTCACGATCGATCAGGAGGGGTATGACGAGGCCATGAAAGCCCAGCGCCAGCGGGGACGAGATGCCTGGAAGGGCAGTGGCGAGGAGGGACTGAAGGGGTCTCAGGCGGCTCTCCAGCGTTCAGGGATTCACACCGAATTTTTGGGATACGCCTCCACCCGTGGCAACGGCACCGTGCTGAGACTCCTCAAGGAGGGGGAGGATCGGAGTGCGGCGACCCAGGGAGACGAGGTGGAAGTCGTGATGGATCGAACCCCCTTCTATGCGGAGAGCGGTGGGCAGGTGGGGGATACCGGGGAACTTGCTGGGGCGTGGGGACGAGCCCGGGTCCTGGAGACCCGCAAGGGAGGGTCTGCGGCCATTCTTCACCGGGTCATGGTTGAGGAGGGAACACTCCAACCAGGAGACGAGGTGGAAGCGCGGGTGGATTCGGAGCGCCGCGCCGACATCATGCGGAACCACACCGCGACCCACCTTCTTCATGCGGCGTTGCGGGAACTGCTGGGGACCCACGTTCAGCAGAAGGGCTCCCTGGTCGCTCCCGACCGGTTGCGCTTTGACTTCTCTCATTTCGAGCCTCTCACCCGGCAACAGATCGCCATCTTGGAGGAACAGGTCAACCAACAGATTCGTCACGCCACCCACACCCGGGTGGAGGAGATGCCCTACGCCGAGGCCCTCAAGGCGGGGGCGATGGCCCTGTTCGGCGAAAAGTATGGAGACGTGGTGAGGGTAGTGCAAATACCTGGATTTTCTACAGAACTTTGTGGTGGAACCCATTGCGCCTCTACCGGTCAGATCGGGCTTTTCAAGATCGCCGCCGAGTCGGGGGTGGCCGCAGGAGTCCGACGGATCGAAGCAATGACGGGGAGGGGGGCCATGGCCCTGTTCGGGGAATTGGTGGAGGGGCGCAAGGAGATCGCCTCGCTCATGAAGGCCCCCGAGGAGGAACTCACCCACCGAATCGAGAAGCTGATGGAGGAGCGCAAGGCCCTTCAACGGCAGGTGGAGGAATTGCGCCAGCAGGTGCTCCTGGGGGGAAGCGACGGAAGTCGTTCTCAGGTGCAAGAGGTCAATGGAGTGAGGGTGCTGGCCCAGGAGATGGAAGGGGTGGATGCCAAAGGCTTGAAATCCCTGGGGGATCAACTTCTGGAACGATTGGGGCGCGGGGTGGTGATCCTGGGTCTTCGCGAGGGAGACAAGGCCACCTTGGTGGTGAAGGTCAGTGCCGATCTGACCGACCGGATCCATGCTGGCCACCTGGTAAACGCCCTGGCGGCCCTGGTGGGTGGAAAAGGAGGAGGAAGGCCGGACATGGCCCAGGCCGGGGGACAGTCCCCTCAGGGATTGGCTGCGGCTCTGGCCTACGGCCCGAAGTGGGTGGGCGAGGCCCTGGCCGCCTCCTCCCCTCCTCCTTCTCCTTGATGCCCTTTATTCAGTGGTGACTCCCTCAAACCGCATGGCCCCCACCAGCAGGTGAGAGATCGGGGCGTTGATCCCCTCAAAAGCCTCTTCTCCCGCCACCTGAAGCCCAGCAATGCCAACCAGATACAAGGTTGCAGGCTCGGGAAACGCCGCCGCCGGAAGAACCACCTGGGTCACCTCTTCCCCAGAGACGGCCTCCAGAACGGCCCCTGCTGAATCCAGATGTTGGGACCACACCACATCCCCCAACGAACCCAGCACCGTCATCGCTACCGCGTCGTAGGGACCGTTGTTGATGTCCACCACCAGATCGGTGAGCGGCGGAATGGTGGAGCGGAGGGAATACTGGGGGGGATCGGGCATCTCCATCACCGCTGAGCCAGAGCGGCCGTTGCCCGTCGCCTGAAAGGTGTACGCCGCCCGGGAAGCAAAGTCGGCCCAGTCTCCCTCCCCGTTTACGGCCAGATACTCCCCGTCGCTGCCAGTGGCCAGAAGATCCAGACTCCCTGCCCCCTCCACCACCAACCTGACCGTGCCGTCATCAATGGGAAACTCGCTGATTTGGTCCTCCTCCTGCGCCTTGGACAGATGGGCATACACCCACGGCTGGGAAGAAAGGGGAATTTCCTCTCCGTCCCCCACCGGGGGCACCACCGCAATGGCGACAAATTGACCGGTCAGAGGGATGACAACATCGGTGAAGGTTTCGCAGGCCGGCGCCGTCAGAAGGCAGGCCAGCACCGACCCCAAAATGCGACGTGAGACGTTCATGGCGGAAGCATACCGCAACCCCCTCTTCCCTGAGGAGGCTCTTTCCTGGATCGGGAGGGAGGGGTTGGGTATGCTCGATCCCATGGCCTCTCCAGCGACCTCCTCCTCCCTGCGATCCCGGCCTTTCGGCCCCTCCTTCCTGGGGGGATACGCGGTGGGTCCCCTTCTGGGTCAAGGAGG
>CAYRTW010000145.1:0-14602 GCA_964426935.1 uncultured Rickettsiales bacterium | reverse complement strand
CGGCAAGGTCCGAGCCATGATGGACGATCAGGGCAAGATGGTGAAGAAGGCCGGGCCAGCCATGCCAGTGGAGATCCTGGGCCTTTCAGGGGTTCCCAATGCGGGAGATGAACTGGTGGTGGTGGAAGATGACCGGGCCGCCAAGACCCTGGCGGAGCACCGGGCCGAGTTGGTACGCCAGTCCAGCATGGCCAAATCTTCCCGGGCCAGCTTCGAGGACCTCCTCTCCAAGATGAAGGAGGGGGGAGTCAAGGAGTTGAACCTCATCCTCAAGTCCGACGTCCAGGGGTCCATCGAAGCCCTCCGGCAGGCGTTCAGCAAGGTCGAGGTTGCCGACACCCGGCTCAACATCCTCCACGCCGCTGTGGGGGGAATTACCGAGAACGATGTGACCCTGGCCACCGCCTCCAGGGCGATGGTGCTGGGCTTCAACGTGCGCCCCGATGTCAAGGCCCTCAAGGCCTCCGCCGAGTCCGGGGTGGACATTCGCACCTACAAGGTCATCTACGAGGCGGTAGACGATCTCAAGAAGGCGTTGGTAGGAATGCTTGATCCCACCTTCAAGGAGGAGGTCCAGGGACATGCTGAAGTGCGGAACACCTTCTCCATCCCCAAGGTGGGAACCATCGCCGGTCTGTTCGTCACCGACGGCAAGATCGCTCGCCAGCATACCGTTCGTCTGCTTCGCAATAGCGTAGTGGTCTGGCAGGGGCGGTTTGCCTCACTCAAGCGGTTCAAGGACGACGTACGCGACGTGTCCCAGGGCTATGAGTGTGGAGCCGGGTTGGAGGGGTTCAACGACCTCAAGATGGGTGACATCATCGAGTCCTTCACCGTGGAGCAGGTGGCTGCCACTGGGTGATGCCCCCGATCTTTCATGGTGATCGCTGCGTCCAGGTTGACCTTCCTCCTCCACGGTTGCGCGTCCCTGAAAGAAAAACGCCGGATCCTTTTGCGCATGAAAGATCGCCTTCGCCAGCAATTCCCAGGTGTTGCTATCGCTGAGGTGGACAGTCAAGAAATCTGGAATCAGGCGGAGATGGGCCTTTCCGCCGTCAGCGGTGATGCCCGGCATGCCCAGGAGGTCCTGGACAAGGCCGTCCGCTATCTGGACGATCTTTGTCTGGCCGAATTGATTGCCGACGACTCCGAGGTCTTCTACCTGTAGCCTCTCGCGGCCCCCCGCCTCGGCGGATGGTATACTTCCCCTCCATGCGTGACCTTGAGAAAATTCGAGAGAGGGGCGTTGCCCGAGTGACCTCCTCCCAGGTACGAGCCTTGGCTCTGGCGACCAGCCTTCTCGTTCTGCTGGCCTTTGCGGTGGGAGTGGAGTTGGGCCGGTCAGGGCGCAGAGGAGGCGCACCTCATCAAGCTCAGGCTGCAGCGAACAAGGGCGTGGATTCGGGAATTGCCGAAGCGGTAGCTCGCCGAGGTCCGCCTCGCCTCTCGCCCACGGTTCCTCCTTCGAGAGAGCTTCAGACCGAGACGGTGCCGTCCGATTCCCCTTCGGCGTCCTCTCCGGCCTCTCCTCCTGAGTTGGCGTTGACGATCCCGCCTCCTCAACCTCTGCCGTCCCCCGTGGTTGCCATCTCGCCCTCGGCTGAGGGGAGCGGACCCCTTTCTACCGTGCAGGGGGACTGGGAGATTCAGGTTGGAGCCTATCCTCACCGTGAAGAAGCTCAACAGGCCCTGGACAGCCTTTCCCGCCTTGGGTTTCAGCCCTACCTCCGCGAGGTCCGTCTGGACGGGCGGCTCTGGCATCGAGTGAGGCTGGGTCCTTACGCCTCCCCAGCAGAGGCTCGCAGACAGGCCGAAGCCTTGAAAACCGTTTCCCCCTATCCTCCGATCATCGCTCGAAGGGAGTAGCTCGTTGCGCCACATCGAAAAACCTTGGGGCCATGAAGTGATATGGGCGGAGACCTCCCGCTATGTGGGGAAGGTGCTACACATCAAGGCCGGTGAGGCCCTGAGCCTTCAGTATCACCGGGTCAAGGAGGAGACCCTCATGGGTGCATCCGGTGAATGCGAGCTGCTCATCGAGGGGGACGATGGGGAGATGCAGACCCGGATCCTGCGGCAGGGGGATGTACAGCACATCGCTCCCGGCCGACGTCACCGGATGATGGGGCTCACCGATTGCCAGATCCTGGAAGTTTCTACCCCTGAACTGGATGATGTGGTGCGCCTGGAGGACCGGTACAACCGCGTCCGCTGACAAAGGGTCCGGTTCCCTCATGGCAGATGAAACATCGCAATCCATCCCTCCTGGGCGAGGGGTCAAGTGGGTCGGGGGACTGGCTGTTCTCCTGGGGGTCGCTCTGCGTCTCTACGATCTGGGAAGGAAGGTCCTTCACAGCGACGAAGGGGTGAATGGCTGGTTTGCCCTGCGTCTTTTTCGGACGGGGGAGTATTGCTACAACCCCAAGGATTATCACGGCCCCTTCCTCTACTTTGCCGATCAGATTTCCTTTTTCCTCATTGGCCTCAACGACTTTGCCCTTCGTCTCCCCGGAGCTCTGGCGGGAGCGCTGATGCCCCTGGCCATCCTGGTTCTGGCACCGGAGATGGGTGCAGGAGCGGCCGTCGCCGCGTCCCTGCTGTTTGCACTGGATCCGATTCAAACCTACTTCGCCCGAACCGTCATTCACGAAGTGTACCTGGTCGCGTTTACGCTGCTCCTGGTGGTGGGGGGGGCACGTTTTGTGGCGCGGGGAGGGATCTGGCCCCTCCTGGTGATGAGCTTGGGTCTGCTGGGAATGTTTGCCAACAAAGAAACCGCAGTGATGACAGTGGCCGCCCTGGTGGGGGCGGTTCTGGTGGCCGTGGCTGTTCCTTCTCTCCCGGGGCAGGCAAACCTCAAGGAGCGCTTGGGTCAAGGAGGACGCCTGATCCGCTCCCACCTGAATGGCATTCTGGGCGCTAGCGCGCTTTTTGTCGGGTTGATGGTGGCGTTCTTTTCCTCTTTTGGAGGGTGCTGGGAAGGGGTGCCGGGAATCATCAAGACCTATTCCTACTGGTTCGGCTACGGTGTCTCGGGCAGGAACCAGGACGCTGGCAAGGATTGGCTCTACTTCGGGCGACTCCTGTGGTGGTCCTGGCCGGCGGTGGTGGCGGCTCTGCCTGGAGCGGTGCTGGCGTTCTGGCGAAGAGACCGATTTGGTGTCTTCCTGACAGCCTGGTCGGTGTTGATCATTGGCGTCTACTCCTTCATTCCCTACAAGACTCCCTGGTGTGTGTTATCCCTGAGCCTTCCAGTGTGCCTGCTGGGAGGGTGGTTCATCGGTCAGGCATTGGACCAGGTGGGGAAAAAAAGGCCCCGCTGGGTCCCCATCCTGGCTGTAGCCCTGGCTCTCCCCCTTGCCTCCTTGGGATGGACCACTTGGGAGGTGAACTTCCAGCGCTACGACGACGGCGAAATCCCCTTCATATACGTGCAGACAGATCGGGAGTTTCGGGGGATGGCCGACCTTCTGCTGGGGATCGACGCCGCTGGCGAGCACCAGGGGCGCTTGCGCGTGCTGGCCATCGGACCGGGAGCCAAGAACCCTCTGCGCTGGTATCTGTATACCCAGGGTTGGCAATGGAACCGCGTTCGTTTCGAGAAGACCAGACCTCCACCGGAAAAGATCAGAGGGGACATCGTGCTGTGTGAGCGCCCCGATCTCTCGGCCGTTCGCAAGGCCCTCGGAGATGGCTATGAGGTCAGGACCTTTCCCCTTCGGCGCGGCCACCAGTTGAGTGCGGTCATCCGCGCTCCCCTTTTGGAGGCTTGGGCCGAGAAGGAAATGGGGCTCCCCGATGATGCGGGTCCGAAGTGACCGGAATCCCACAGACTCCGTTGACAACCTCCCCGAAGGAACGCCAGAATCATCGCGCTGACGCGGGTCAGGCCCGTGTTTGCGTGCCAGGAGGTTTCCGGTGAAGCTCATTTCCCTCGCTGCTTCTGCTGCCTTGACGCTTGCCCTCGTTCCTGCGGACGGGTCGGCTCAATCCGGGTCATCGTCCGAGATGGGAAGTGAGGCCATGGTTTCCACCGGAAACACGCTGGGCTTCGGTGGGGGGGATGACGTCTACATCGTTGTCCCCGGGGACACCTTGTGGGGCATTGCCAAACGCTTTTTTGGCACTCCCGAAGGCTGGCCCCAATTGTGGTCTCTCAACAACGATGAGGTCACCAACCCCCACTATATCTATCCCGGCCAGCTTGTCCGTATGTCAGCGGGTTCAGCGGTCACCCCTCCCTCCATGGGGATTTCGGCGGGGGGAGGCGCGGAGACCTACGATGCCGACTACCAGCCGGTGGCCAATTTCTGGACCAGCAACCGGGTGTGCGGCACGTTCGTTCCTTTCAAGGAGCTTGCCAGCCCTCAGCGTCTGGCGGCGCCGGGCTTCCTCTCCAACCAGTCCATGGATCCTTTGGGACGCGTAGTGGGAGCCCAGGAAGGCAAGGTCATGCTGTCCACCAGCGATCTTGTCTATCTGCACTTCGACCGCTTGGATGATGTGAACTGCGGCGACATCTACACCCTTTATGAGAAGGGGGGGACGATAAGTCACCCTCAGCACTCGGGCCAGAAGATGGGAACCTCCTATCGGGTGCTTGGCGATGTACGGATCACCGATGTGGGAAACCAGATGGCCACGGGACAACTGGTGGCGTCCTACTTTGAGGTGAGCCGAGGAGCATTCGTGACGGATCGGATCGGTATCGTTGACGATGTGCAGGTGCGGGTTCCCGATCAGAGTGTCCAAGGATACATCGTTGGCAAACTCAGCGACGACTCCATCATGCTTCAGCACCACGAGGTGATTTACCTTGACGTGGGACGCAGCAACAACATCGAGCCCGGCGACACCTTCTGGGTGGTTCGGAGCGGGGATGAGCTGAAGCCGTCCACTCGGGACAACCGCTCCTATCCCGATTACGTCATCGGTCGGATCGTGGTGTTCTCCGCCGATGAGTTCCACGCCACCGCCGTCGTTACCGACGCCACTCGCGACCTTCTGGTGGGGGACAGGGTGACCACCTATATAGACCGAGCAGACTCCGGATCGGCAGGATCCGACGCAGACGGTCAATAGGTGGGGGTTTCTGTTTCTGTAGACCATACATATTGACATCTCCCCCGGCCGACCCTACCTTGCCGTCCAACCCTCGGGGTGCCGCTTCGCACTGAGCGGTTCCGGAAGCTGGGTGTGTCGGCGCACGAAGCGCAGCACCCCATCGGAGGCAGATCGATGGACGACCTTGTCCGCTGGATCGCCGTGTCCCGGGTGGTGGAAGGTCTTTCCCTGGGGTCGGCGTTGCGCCGAAGTGGCTCTCTCTCCCGTTTGCTGCTGGATGAATCAGACGACTCGCCAGGAAAGACAGTCCCTCTCCATCTGCGAGATTTTCGACCCACCGCCAGTGATTTTCGGTCTGCGGCCCTGGGAGAGAGGTGGGGAATTCAGGCTCTCCCATACGGGGAGAAGGGCTATCCCCCCTGGCTGGTCCAAACCCACGATCCTCCCCCCGTGGTTTTCATGCGGGGAGAGGGGACCCTGACCGCCCCTCTTCCCCGGGTCGCAGTGGTGGGGGCGCGGGCCTGTACTGAAAGGGGGAGGAGTTTTACTCGGCAGTTGTCCCTTGCCCTTGCCCGTCACGGGATCGTAGTGGTGAGCGGTCTGGCAAGGGGGGTTGATGTTGCCGCCCATGAGGGGGCTCTTCAAGGCGGTGGGGCCACCTGGGCGGTCCTGGCGGGAGGACTGGAGTCTTCCATTCCTCGCAGCAGTGGGGCCATCTACGAGCGGTTGCTGAAAACGGGGGTGGCGTTCTCCGAGGTCGGTCCCGGAACCCCGGCCCAGCCGTTTCGGTTCCCCCGCCGCAACCGGATCATCGCTGGGTTGGCACAGGTCGTGGTGGTGGTGGAGGCCGAAGAGAGAAGCGGCGCACTCATCACCGCTCGCATTGCTGCCGAGGAGGGGAGAGAAGTGATGGCGGTTCCCGGTCCGGTGGAAAGCCCCCTGAGTCGCGGCCCCCATCGCCTTCTTCGTCAGGGGGCGACCCTGCTGGAAAGCGTCACCGACGTGCTGGGAGTTCTTTCTCGGGTTTCTCACCATGGGGCTACCTGGGCGGCGGAAGCCCCGGAGGGCCTGTCCCCTTTGCAGGAGGCGCCCCTGTCATGGGCGAGGTGGTTCGCAGGGGGAACGGTCTCCTTTGACGTCCTGCTGGCTCGGAGCGGCCTGACGACGGCCGCTCTTCAGCAGCGTCTTCTGGAACTGGAGATGGCGGGACTTGTTGAACTGGATGGGGGAGGTGGGTATCGTCCCCGCCCTTCCATCAGAAACGATGGCTTTACCCGGGAGGGAGTGCGTACAATGGCTCGGGAGGAGTCCCATTCTTTTCGAGAGGGGATTCCCCAGTGGTAGGACGAATGAACGACCGCGTACTCAGCATCGTCAAGCGAATCGCCCGCGTGCACCTGAAGGGGAAGCCCCCCCATCTGGACGAGGTACGTCAGGCCCTTCTGCGCGAGGGATACACCCCTCGGGAAATCGACGCTGCATTTCGCTGGTTGGATCGGAGCGAGGAGGCCTCGGGGAGGGGAGAAGAATCTCTTCCCGCAGAGCGGAGCGCTCGTTGGCGCCGAGCCCCGGGAACGAGGGTGACGGGCCCTGCCATGGGGTTTCTTCAAGCATTACGGGATCTTTCCTACCTTGATGAGCGTTCGGAGGAGGAGGTCTGGCATCGGGTCATGGCCCCCGGATCGGGGGAGATTGGGCTGGACCGCTTGCGAAGGGTGGTCGCTGAGGTCATGTTTGAGCGCCACACCGACCCGGGAAGCGAGTGGGTCACCCTTCTTGACGAAGAGTGGAAGATCGTCTTCCACTAGACCCCCCGCTTCGTTCGTGGCTTGACTCTTTCCTAGTCCTCCGGAACCCGCGCTCTTCGCTTTCCGCATACCCGTGAGTCCTGCATGACTAAGTCCCTTGTCATCGTCGAGTCCCCGGCCAAAGCCAAGACCATCCAGAAATACCTGGGGGCTGATTACGACATCATCGCTTCTGTCGGTCACATCAAGAACCTCCCCGACAGTCGTTTGGGAGTGGAGATCGGGGAGCGCTTCCTCCCCCAATACGAGGTCATCAAGACCAAAAAGGACATCATCAAGAGGATCAAGCAGGGCTCCCGTACCGCGGATCGCGTCTATCTGGCCCCCGACCCAGACCGGGAAGGCGAGGCCATTGCCTGGCACATCGCCGAAGAGATAGGGCCTCGGGAGGGGATGTACCGGGTGATGTTCAATGAGATCACCAAGGGAGCCATCCTGAAAGCGCTGGAATCCCCCCAGACTTTGAACATCAACCGCTTCAACTCCCAGCAGACCCGCCGCATTCTGGATCGACTGGTGGGGTACCAGCTCTCTCCTCTCTTGTGGAAGAAGGTCAAGCAGGGACTTTCGGCAGGTCGGGTCCAATCGGTAGCCCTCAAGATGGTGTGTGATCGGGAGAGAGCAATCCAGGCGTTTCTGCCGGTGGAGTACTGGACGATCCACGCCCGGTTGGAGGGATCCTCTCCTCCCCCCTTTGAAGCCCGCCTGGTATCGGTAGGGGACAGAAAAGCGGAAGTGGCTCGGGGGGACGAGGCCAACCGCATTCGGAATGCAGTGGAGAGTTCCCCCATTCTGGTGGAGAAGGTTACTCGGAAGCAACGCCAGCGTCGGCCTGCAGCGCCCTTCATCACCAGCCGCCTCCAGCAGGAAGCGGTCCGCAAACTGCGGTTCACCGCCAAGAAGACCATGATGGTTGCCCAGACCCTTTATGAAGGAATCGACATTGGGGAAGAGGGCCTTCAGGGCTTGATCACATACATGCGAACCGACTCCACCCGACTCTCAGCAGAGAGCATGGAGTCAGCCCGAAACTATATTCAGAAGAAGTACGGGGAGGCCTACCTTCCCGTGGGCGGACCGACTCTGCACAAGGCCAAGAAGGGAACCCAGGATGCCCACGAAGCCATTCGACCCACCAGCCTGGAGCATGAACCCGACCGAATCCGGGCGTCCCTCACGGCCGATCAGTACAAGCTGTATTGCTTGATTTGGGACAGGTTCCTGGCCAGTCAGATGGCCCCTGCTGTCTATGACGGGCTCTCTATTGATCTCAAAACCGGTGAATTTGGTCTTCGGGCGACGGGAAGCCATCAGGTGTTCCCTGGCTTCATGGCGGTCTACACCGAGGGAAAAGATGGAGAGCCTGGAGAGGATGAGGAAGGCGATGGGATTCACCTCCCCGACCTCAAGGAGGGGGAAAAGGTTCGGTGCTTGGGAGTGGAGGCAATCCAGCATTTCACCGAACCACCGCCCCGCTATACGGAGAGCACGCTGATTCGGGACCTGGAGGACAAGGGAATCGGCCGTCCATCGACTTACGCTCTCATCCTCACCAACATCCAGGACAAGGAGTACGCCACCCGGGACAAGGGCAAGTTCACCCCCTCCCAATTGGGAATACTGGTAAGTGATCTTCTTCAGGAAAACTTCTCAACCCTCATCAACGAAGAGTTTACCGCTGAGTTGGAGAGTCGTCTCGACGAAATCGAGGAGGGGAAGGCGGACTGGCAGAAGATTCTCAGGGAGTTCCATGATCGTCTGAAGGAGCGCCTGGACGTTGCAGAGCAGGCCATGCGCAACGTCAAGCGGGATGGAGTGCAGACGGCGTTCCCTTGCGAAAAATGTGAAAAACCCATGGTCCTCAAATGGGGACGCAATGGACAGTTCCTTGCCTGTTCGGGGTACCCGGAGTGCCGGAACGCAAAGAGCGTGGACGTCGATCCCAACGGGGCCATTCGTCCGATTGAGGACAATGTTCCCACTGATGAGAAGTGTGACAAGTGCGGATCGATGATGCTCCTCAGGCATGGCCGCTTCGGGAAATTCTTGGCTTGTTCTTCTTATCCGGGCTGTAAAAACACTCGCCCCCTTCCTGGTGAGGGGAGGGATGGGAAGCCTCAGCAACCCTTGCCTTCTTCCGAAGGCTTGCCCCCCTGCGAAAAGTGTTCCTCGGCCATGGCGTGGCGACGCGGTCGGTTTGGGCCCTTTGTGGCTTGCACCAACTATCCGGAATGCAAGCATATTCAGCGAAACATCAAGCCGCCTCGCCGGGAAGGGGAAGAAGAAGAGGGGGATGGCGAAACGAGGCGCGTGGTGCGGCGAAAGGGGCGTCGCTCCGGCGAAGAATCCCAGCCGGGCACTTGAACGCCGTGGCTCTACCCGTCCACGTTGTAGGAGGGGGGCTTGCCGGTTCTGAGGCCGCGTGGCAACTGGCTCGGCGCGGAGTTCCCACGGTCCTGCACGAGATGAAGCCGGCTCGGTTCAGCCCTGCCCATCAAAGTCCATCTCTGGCTGAGTTGGTGTGTAGCAATTCCTTGGGTTCCGTTCTGGATCATACGGCTCCCGGGGTATTCAAAGAGGAACTACTCCAACTGGGTTCCCTGGTGGTTTCTTCTGCCCATCGGGCTCGGGTGCCCGCGGGGGGGGCTCTGGCGGTAGACAGGCAGGTCTTTTCTGACATCATCGAAGAACAACTGCTGGGGCTGCCCAGCTTGGAGATCACCAGAGAGGAGATTCTCTCTTTCCCCGAACTGGAGGAGGGGCGGTGGATTCTGGCAACGGGCCCCCTGACCTCCGCTCCTCTGGCGACGGCCATCCAGGCCCGTCTGGGGGCGGAGTATCTCTATTTCTACGATGCCATTGCTCCCATCGTGGAGGCGGACAGCATCGATTCCAGCATCGCCTTTCGAGCCAGCCGCTATGACCGGGGTGAGGAGGAAGGGGATTATTGGAATTGCCCCCTCTCCCGCGAGGAGTACTACGCCTTTGTCGATCTATTGATTCAAGCTGAACAGGTTCCTGCTCGGGACTTTGAGGGGGCAAAGTTCTTTGGAGGGTGTCAGCCCATCGAAGTGATCGCCGCCAGTGGCAAGGACAGCCTGCGATTCGGTCCCATGAAGCCTGTCGGGCTGGTGGATCCTCGAACCGGTCGCCGTCCATTTGCGGTTCTGCAACTGCGCCAAGATAATCTAGGGGGATCGGCTCTGAACCTGGTGGGGTTCCAGACCCGACTTCGGTATCCGGAGCAGGCAAGAGTGTTTCGCACCCTGCCCGGGTTGGCGGAGGCAGAATTCGTCCGGCTGGGCAGCGTGCACCGCAACACCTTCATCAACACACCCGCTCTGCTGGGGCCCGATCTCACCCTCCTTGCCCAGCCCAACATACAGTTTGCGGGTCAGATGGTGGGTTGCGAGGGGTATACCGAATCATCTGCCTTGGGATTGATGGCCGCTCTCCATACCGTGGCTCATCTTTCCGGGCAGGTTCTCACCTCTCCTCCCCAGGAGTCCATGCTGGGCTCGCTGCTCCACTACCTACGGACGGCGACACCCCGCAATTTCCAGCCGATGAACGTCAATTTCGGCCTGGTGCCGGAAATGGGGGGGGAAATCGTCAAGGACAAAAGGGAAAGGCGTCGCCTTTTGGGAGCGAGAGCCCTCGATTCGTTGCGACGATGGGCTTCAAACGAGGGAGTCGACGTTCCTCTCCCCAGGGGAATCTCTTCTCTCCAACAGGCGGCGTGGCAATGAGTGAGACGGTTTCGCATCTTCAGTGGGAAGAGGCTGAAGCCCGCTTTTTGTCTTGGTTGAGGACGGAACGGCGCTTTTCTCCTCATACGGTGCTCGCCTATGGCGCTGACGTGGAGCAATTCCGGCGGTGGTGGTTGGCCCAGGAAGGTTCGGGAGGGCCTGATGCGGTGAATACCCAGAAAGTACGCGCCTTTCTGGCCCATCTGCATCCAACTCACGACCCCTTGTCCGTGTCTCGCAAACTCAGCGCCATTCGAGGGTTTTTCCGGTTCCTGGGTCGAGGAGAGGCGATCCACGACCCCACCTTGGGTCTTCGCACACCGCGGCGATCTCGGCGGCTACCTCGATTTCTATCGGTTCCCGAGGCCGTAGCGGTGATGGACCTTTCCCGCTCCGCCCCTGACTCTCTGCTGGCGCTGCGCGACCGCGCCCTGCTGGAAGTGCTGTACGGCGGGGGGCTGCGGGCATCGGAGGTGGTGGGTTTGCTGCTGTCGGGAGTGGACGTTACTGCAGGTTTGCTGCGAGTGATGGGAAAGGGGAGGAGGGAGAGGCTGGTTCCCCTACCCCCATCTTCCTGGAGGGCCCTTCAGGAGTGGCTTCAAGTCCGCGACCAGATGGTGACCAGGGCAACGGGAGACCGGGTCTTTGTCGGGGCAAGGGGGGGGGCACTGCCGGTTCGGTCTCTTCAGCGCATGGTCAAAGAGGCGGGATTGCTGGCCGGAGTGCTCCCGGACCTCCATCCCCATGCGTTGCGCCACAGCTATGCCACCCACCTGCTGGATGGGGGAGGGGATCTCCGATCCATTCAGGAACTCCTTGGTCACGCCAGCCTGAGTACGACTCAGCGGTACACTCAGGTGACCACCGAGAATCTCTTGGAAGCTCACGAGAAGTTTCATCCTCACGGCTGAGGTTGGGGCCGTGGAGGTGAAACCCCTTGACACCTTCCCCACAAAACGACTAAGCCGAGGACACGCTGTTTTGAGACGGGACGTGCCGTCCCCGTCTCCCTGGAGACGCAGCCGCGAGGGACGCGGCACAAACGGAGGTTGGGTGGCTTTGCAGGATCTGGGACCTTTCCCCGGGGAGACAACGGGGCAGCCATCCAAGTTCCCCGGAGACGGGGTGGATCTGGACGCCGAGGAGAGGGCACAGGTTGACCGGGTCTTTGAAGAAACTGCCGGCGGGAATCCTTACGTCGTGCTTTCGGTCGCTCGAACGGCGGACGCCAAGGAGATCAAGAGGGCGTATCACCGCCTCTCCAAAGAGTTCCATCCGGACAGGTACTATCGGCGGAATCTAGGCCCCTACAAGGAAAAGCTGGAGATCTTGTTCGGGCGCCTGGCGGAGGCGTATCGCGTCCTCTCCAACCCGGACACGCGCAGGGAACTGGACCTGGCCCAAGAGGAGGCCGGGTCCGTGCCAGAAGCGCGCATGACGTTGGCGACCCGAGAGGTCAACTTCGTACCGGGGGCCGGCCGGCTGCGGCTCCAGCCCGTTCCGGTCCAGTCCGCCATGCTTCCCCGCAAGCAGGACAAGGCTCCGCCTCCTTTCATCGCCCGCTTCCAGAAGCAGATGGCAGAGAAGCTGGTCAAGGCTCGTGGGGAGTTTGAATCAGGCATGAAAGCCTTTGAATCTCAGCAATTCGGCCCGGCAGCAGCCCACTTTCAGCTTGCGTCAACCTTGGATGACCGTAACGAGCGGGCCAAGGAGATGTTCAAGCGGGCCCAGGACGCCGACAGAAACAGCAGGGCGGAGGAATTCTATCGGCAGGCCAAGACCTCCATGGCTCAAGAGGCTCATAAAGAGGCCGCTCAGTGGTTTCAGAAGGCTATCGATTGCCGTCCTACCCGGGGCAAGTATTACAATGAGTTCGGCAAGCTGATCTGGCAGCACACCGTCCAGCAGCGAGCCGCGATCGACCTTCTTCGTCGTGCCGTGGAGGTGGAGCCTGCTCGGTTGGAATTTGTCATGGATCTGGCGCGGTCTTATGAGGAAGTGGGCATGCCTTCCAACGCCGTCCGCGCCTTCGAAAGAGTCCTGCAACTGGATGCGCGCAACGCCGAAGCTGCGAAAGCCCTCAAGCGGTTGCGTTGACCTTGTTTCGGAACGTTTTCGTTCCGCCGTCGAGCGGACAACGTTGGGAGACGGCGTATGGAACGAGTGATCGGAATCGACCTCGGCACCACCAACTCCTGTGTCGCGGTTTTTGAGAACGCCGGCGCGGTGGTCATTCCCAATCGCGGCGGGTATCAGACCACCCCCTCCATCGTCGCTTTTGCTGAAGGGGGCAAGAGGCTGGTGGGGCACATCGCCAAGAGGCAGGCGGTGACCAACTCGGACCACACCATCTATGGGTGCAAGCGCCTTATCGGTCGCCGCTTCAGTTCCCCTGAGGTCCAGAAGATGACCGAGATGGTCCCCTATGAAGTTGTCAAAGGCCCGGATGACGAGGCGCGAGTCCAAGCGGGAGGGCGTACCTATACCGCCCAGGAGATCTCTGCCTTCATCTTGCTGGAGATGAAGCGCATCGCCGAAGACTACCTTGGGGAAGAGGTTGAAAAGGCGGTGGTTACCGTTCCCGCCTACTTCAATGATGCTCAACGTCAGGCCACCAAGGATGCGGGCAGGATTGCCGGTCTGGATGTCATTCGCATCATCAACGAGCCCACGGCCGCCGCGTTGGCCTACGGCTTTGAAAAGAAAATCAACCGAAACATAGCGGTCTATGACCTGGGAGGGGGGACCTTCGACATATCCATCCTGTCCGTGGGAGAGGGAGT
This sequence comes from uncultured Rickettsiales bacterium, assembly GCA_964426935.1. Taxonomy (GTDB): domain Bacteria; phylum Myxococcota_A; class UBA796; order UBA9615; family JAKLKC01; genus CAYRTW01. The sequence continues at coordinate 1,198 of CAYRTW010000145.1, read as the reverse complement.
GTTTGAGGTTCTTTCCACCTCTGGAGATACGTTCCTGGGGGGCATGGACTTTGATGCCCGCCTCATCGAGCACCTCGCGGACGCCTTCCATGCCCAGCACGGGGTGGATCTGAGGGAGGATCGCATCGCCCTTCAGCGTCTCCGAGAGGCTGCGGAGAACGTAAAGTGCGATCTCAGCTTCAAAAAGGCTGTGGACGTGACGCTGCCGTTCATTGCCACCCGCGATAACGCTCCTATCCATCTCCAGCAGGAACTGACCCGCAGCCAGATGGAGGGACTGGTGACAGATCTGGTGGATCGCACCATCGAAATCTGTCGGACGACCCTCGAAAACGCTGGCTTCACCCCCGCCGATATCGACGAAGTGGTCATGGTGGGGGGACAGACTCGGATGCCCCTGGTGCAGAAGCGGGTTGAGGAAGCGTTCGGAAAAGGACTCAGCAAGGGCATCAATCCCGACGAGGTCGTCGCCCTGGGGGCAGCCATCCAAGGATATGCTCTCCAGGACGATTCGGTGGATGCCCTGCTCCTCGACGTAACTCCCATGTCCTTGGGGATCCAGACTGCCAAGGACGGCTTCTCAGTGGTCATTCCTCGTAACACCACCATCCCAGTACAGCGAACGGTGGCTTTCACCACGGTGAATGACAACCAGCCGGCAGTGAAGATCGTGGTCAAGCAGGGAGAGAGCCAGAAATCAAGTGAAAATCAGCAGTTGGGAGATTTTATCCTATCCGATGTCCGTCCGGCTCCCAAAGGAGTGCCAGATATCGCCGTTTCCTTCGCCATTGACGCCGATGGAATCGTCTCTGTCACCGCTCGGGACAGGGATACATCTCGGGAACAGAGCATCACCGTGGCTGTGGCCGGCTCTCTCTCCGACGCTGATCTTTCTCGGATGATCACTGAGCGCCGTGAGTTTGAGATTTCCGAGCGGAACGATGACGATCTTCAGCGAACGGTCTACGCCGTGGAGTCCCTCCACCAAAAGATCATGGAACAACTGCCCTCGGCCGAACAGATCATTGGCACCGAGCGCCTGCATACCATCATGAAGGGACTCGCCGACGCCAAGAGAGCGGTCATGCAAAGGGACTCCCGAGAATTGCATCGCTCCCAAGCACAATTGCAGCAGACCTTTGAGTCCCTGCAAGCGGTTCGGGACCTCGGGTGATACACTCCGCGCGTCCCGACTCCG
>CAYRTW010000144.1:0-14785 GCA_964426935.1 uncultured Rickettsiales bacterium | reverse complement strand
TTGAACATCACCATCCCCTATGGGATCGTCATGGGGGTAGGGGGCTGGTTCTGGGGGATGATCACCAGGGAGATGCTATCGGTGGCCTCCTGGCCCCCTTCGTCTTCCACGGTGACGCTGATGGTGTGGGTGCCGGGGGACAGGTCGGTGAGGGCGAAGGCCATCAGCCCGTCGGCTCCAGGTGAATCCGCGGAGAGGGCCCCGTCGATGTCGCTGTTCCAGGAAACGCTGAGATTCTCCGGGCCACGGTCGTCCTCGGCGGAGCCGATGAAATCAACCTCTTCTCCTTCAGCAAACTCCGCCCCGTCCCCAGGATCGACGATGAAGACTTCGGGAGGTAGGTCGGGAGCGAGGACGGAGAAGTCGCTGTAGTCGTAGGCGGTCAGCTCATCCGCATCGGTCACCCCCATGCGCATGGTGTAGGTGCGGGGATCCAGGCTGGACACGTTGATGGAGGTTCGACCGGCGGAGTCCACCTCGGAGCCTCCCACCTCGATGGACACCTGCTCCCCGGAGTCGGAGGTGTAGGTGACCGTCCAGGCCACGGTCAGCTCTTCTACCGGGGTCTTGTCGTCCTCGGCGGTGCCTACAAACTGGATGGTCTCCCCGGTGTTGAACTCGGGGATCCCCGCCGCGTCAGAGGGCTCGATGATGCTGGCGGTGGGAGCCTTGGGGTTGTAGGTGGGGGTGGTGTCGTTGGTACAGGCACCCACGGGGGCAAGGGAAAAAGCGAGGAAGGTCGCCAGGAGCCAGCGGCCGGAGGGGAAGGACATGGAACTCTCCCGAAGTTCGGACAAAACGCAGCGGCCCGAACCTCCGCCTCTATTCAAGCACAAGTGGGGCGTTTCGCACAGGACCGGGCGAGATCCTGCACGACGAATCAAGAAGGCACCTTCCCGGTGGATTTCCCATGATTTCATCCGTCCGGGGCCAGAAATCTTGACACTCCGAGTGGGGGAGTGTCCGATCCCCTGCCTTCGCTCTCAGCGGGGGCCTCGTGGAGTTCCTCAAGATGCCTTTTCCCGCTCGAATTCGAATGACATCCCGGCTTTCCTGGCCCCAGGGATGGGGGGGTGCCTGTCTGTTCGTTCTGGGGGCCTGGAGCGCGTTCTCCTCCCAGGCAGTGGCGGCGGTGCCTCATTTCGGCGGGCCCGATGCCTCCGGATACGTGTTTCGGGATTCGACCGAGCAGGGGGGCCCGGCCTTCGCCTGGGTGGCCTCCACCGCCCTGGCCGCCCAGAGCACCTTTGGCAACGATTCCCACCAGGCAACGGCCCTTCCCTTCGCCTTCCCCTTCTACGGGGGCTCCTATTCCAGCTTGGAGGTGGACTCCAACGGCTATCTCCACTTCACCTCCGAGGCCAGCCAGAACGCTCCCGAACCCCTCCCCTCCAGCTTTGCCACGCCAGGGATCTATCCATGGTGGCAGGACTGGAACCCCACCGCCCTGGGGGTGGTTTATTGGGGCACCAGCGGCAGCAATTTTGTGGTGTCCTGGGACGCCATCCCCTTGAACGGCAGCTCGGGCCTCTATTCCTTCCAGGCGATCCTTCGTCCCGACGGTGGGGTGGTGTTCCAATACAACATCGTCTCGGCCGCGGACTACGCGGACTACGGCGCTGGAGCCACCATCGGAGTGGAGAAGGGGGCGGGAGGCTCCTACCTGGAGTACTACGGGGGTGAGGGGGCGGGTCCCCTCACCACGGGGCTGGCCATTGAGTTTCGTCCCTGCGCCACCGTGGATGGGGACGTTGACGGGACGGCAGAATGTGCCGGGGACTGCCAGGACAGCCGGGCCGATGTGCACCCCGGGGCGGTGGATGAATATGGAAATGGCATTGATGAAGACTGCGACGGGGCCGATGGAGTGAACAGTCAGCCGGGGGATGACGATACCGCTGCGGATGATGACACCGAGCCGGGGTGCTCCGACAAGGAGACCATTTGCGATGACGGGCTGGATAACGACTGCGACGGCCATGTGGACGATTTCGATGGTCATTGCGCCCAGGCCTGTGGATGGAAACCGGCCTCCCAGGAGGGTCCCGCGGGGGAGGAGGTCGCCGCTGCCTCCGTTCTTCTGGCGTTCGGGGCCTTCCGACGGTGGAAGCGATCCGGATCTCGTTCGTGACCCGGGCAACTGCGGCGGCTCTCCTGTTTTGCCTGGTGGGAGCTTGTGGGAGGGAGGCCTCTCCGCCGGAGCAGATGGTGGATTCAGGGGCTCCTTCCGCCAGCGACTCGCCGGTGGATGGAGACGTGGTGGTGGTGGGTCAGGGGCTGGATCCGGGGACTCTCATGCCCATGATCCTGCCCTACCGCACCTCAGGTCAGCTTTCCCGCTTGGTGATGCTGGGACCCACCGATCGGGTCATTCGGGAGGGGACCCTGGCCTTTCCCTTGGATCTGGCACGGCAGGTGGAGAGGGACGCTGAGGGAAAGACCCTCACCTTTCATCTTCGCCCCGATGCGATCTGGGAAGATGGGAAGCCCGTCACCGCCCGAGACTTTGCCTACACCTGGCAGCTCACCTGCGACGAAAAGGTGGCCGCCAACTGGGTGGGAGACTGCAAGGAGCTGGTGGGATCCCCGGATCCGGTGAGGGTGGTGGATGATCACACCGCCCAGGTGAGCTTCCTGACCCTGAGGGATCCCCTCCTTCAGGACAGCCTGCTGCACCGCTCCTGGGTGGCCGAGCATGTGTTGAGGGGGGCGGATCGGGAGTCCCTGCGGGGAAACCCTCATGGCCGGGCTCCCCTCTCCAACGGCCCCTTTCGGTTGTTGAAATGGGAGAAGGACCAGAGTCTCGTCTTCGAACCCAATCCCCGGACATCGGTAAGAAGCCGCCCCCATCTGAAGAGGGTGGTGGTGCGGATCCTGCCGGAGTACACCAGCCGACTGGTGGAACTGGAGAATGGGGGCATTGATGTTCTTCCCGACCTGGAGCCTTCAGATCTGGCCCGGATCGAAGCCATTCCCCACCTGAGGGTGCAAAAGCTGCCCCACAATTCACTGACGTACCTGGGCTACAACCTGAAGGACTCCCGGTTTGCCGACCTCCGGGTGCGTCGGGCCTTTGCCCATGCCATTGACATCGACGCCATCAACGCCAGCGTGTTCAGCTCGGCGGGGGTCCCCCTGGGAGTGCCGGCGGTGGGCACGGTTTCCCCCTTCTTCAAGGATGCCTATGCGTCGGATATTCTTAGAATTCCCCATGATCCCGCCCGGGCCAGGGCCCTGCTCCTGGAGGGGGGCTGGAGGGACCAGAATGGGGATGGAGTGGTGGAACAGCAGGGCAAACCCCTGGAGTTCACCGTGCTCACCCAGGCCTCTGCGGCCGCCATCCAGAAGGTGGCGACCCTGATTCAGAACCAGCTTGCTGTGGTGGGAGTGAAGGTGAAGATCCAGCCCTTGGAGGAGAACGCCTTCATCGCCGCCATCCGGGAAAAGAAGTTCGAGGCCATGCTGTGGGGATATGGAGCCGAACCCCGCCTGGATGAGACCATCAAGTTTCATTCCGGGGTGCAGGGCCGCTACAACTGGGGAGGGTACGAAAATCCTCAGGTCGACCGGTTGCTGGAAGCCCGAATGGTGGCCAAGGACCCCAGTGAAATCTTCAGCATTGTCAAAGAGATCCAGAGAAAGGTCTATGAAGACCAGCCGGTCACCTTCGTGTGCTGGCTCCCCGATCTGGTGGCGATGCACCGGCGATTTCGGGGAACCGAAGTAGACACCTTCAGTTGGGCCACCAACCTGGAGAAGTGGTGGGTCCCGAAAGCCGAGCAGAAGTACCCCTAGCCTCCTTCGTCAGGGGGTTCCAGAGCCAGTTCCTTCCTCTTGGAAGCGAATGACCTTCACCGTGCCGGGGGCGGGATCGTGGACGGGAGTGGTGTTGGCCTGGACGTGCCGGCCATCGGGGGAGACGATCTTGTAGGTGCGTTTCTCCGAGGTGTCCAGAAGGCAGGATTCGGGGAGATCGGGAGAGGTTCCGCACAGTTGACCGGCGACGAACACCCGATAGCCGGAGGGCACCCCCAGGAACTTGAGGCGGGCGGGGATCTCCTTGGGCGCGAAGGTCACCTCCTGATACTGACCCGGGAAGAGCACGACCTCCCGAGACTCCCTCTGGATGTATTCCCCGCGAATCTCCACCGAATAACGACCCGAGGGGAACTCCCGCGCCGCCCGGAAGGGCTCCACTTCTCCCATGAGCCTGCCGTTGAGGTAGAGCTGGGCGCTGGCGTAGGCCCCCGCTGAAATGCTCATCCGCCCGATCCCTGCGGGGATGGGAGGAGGAGGTGAAGAGGGAAGCTCCCGGGAGGCCATGACCAGGGGAGAGGGGGCGGGAGCGAGGTCGGGTCCCGGTCCTTCTCGGGGAGAGGAAGGAGGAGGAGAGGGGGGAGAGGCCTGAGGACGGACCCTCACAGCAGGGGAAGGACGCTTCTCTGGGACCGCGAGTGTGGAGGGGAGCAGGCCCGGGGAGGCGGGAAGGCTTGGGGTGGTGGTGAGCTCGCCTGGGGGGGGCTGAACGGAAGCTACTGAGGATGGAGCTCCTCCCCACTCGGGGGACTCCTGGGAAGAGGGGAGGGGACCTTCCATTGATCCCGCAGGGATCTCGCCCGAGGTGCCCCGACCCAGGAACCACGCCGCCATCAGGGCCAACCCCGTCATTCCCAGCAGGGCCAGGGTTGCTGACGCCGGGGAGAGACTTCGCCGCATTCCCCGGCCGGCTTTCTCAATAAGAACAGGTACATCCGCGTTCTCAGGATCGAGCTCCAAGACCCGATTGAGGAGCCCCAGGGCCTCGGCATGGGTGCGGCGTCCCAGGAGGGTGCGGGCCCTGTGAAGGAGGGTAGGAATCAAGTGCTGACGAAGGCGCTCTCGATAGGCCTCGGGATCGGCGAAGAAGGCAGCGCTCCTGAGGGGAGACGTCCGATCCTCGGGATCCAACCCCGAATGACGCAGGCACAAAAGCAGCTCTGCCTCCAGGGAAGCGGCATCGGGGAAGCGATCCTCCCGGTTTCTCTTCAGGCATCGCTCGATGAGGCGCGCCAGGGTGGGGTCCATGTCGGGGGCGAGGTCCCCGGGACGGGTGAAGGCACATTGGGTGATGGCATGTAGAACAACGGGAGCGGAGGGGCCCTGGAAAGGCAGTTCGCCGGTCACCATGCGGTAGAGGAGAGTGCCCAGGGAGAACAGGTCGGAGCGGCGGTCGACCTCTCCCTCCAGGGCCTGCTCCGGTGACATATAGGCCGGGGAGCCCACCAGCCCTCCGGTGACGGTCACATGGGACTCATCCATGAAGCGGGCAATGCCAAAATCCATCAGCTTGACCCGCCCCTCCCCATCGATCATCACGTTTTCGGGCTTGACGTCCCGATGTACGATCCCCTTCTGATGGGCCACCTGAAGGGCGGAACACAGGTCGATCCCCACCCGAGCGACCACCTCCGAGGGGATGGGACCGGTCTCATCCAGCACTTCCTTTAGAGTCCGACCCTGGATGAACTCGGTGATGATGAAGCACTTCTGGGAGTCGGGCCCCGAGTAGTCAAAAATCTTGAGGATGTTGTCGTGCTGGAGGGACTCGATGGCCCGGGCTTCCCGGGAAAAACGCTCCCGGTTCCGAGCGTTGCCGGCCAGATGGCCATGGAGGATCTTGATGGCGACTTCACGCCCAAGGGTTTGATGACGCCCCCGATAGACGGAGGCCATGCCACCTTCACCGATCTTCTCCAGGACCTCGTATTTCTCCAGCGTCTGGCCGACGAAGGGATCCATGCCATGCTTTCGGAGGCAGCAGCCCCTCTCCTCCCCCGGCAGCGGGAAGGCGGGGCCATTGTAGAGCGCGGGGCGAAGGAGTAAACCGCCCTTCGTCTTCTGGGAGAACCTTCACATGAGTGGCAAAGAGGGAGCCCCTCCCCGTCTCGTCCGGGTCGTGGCGGCCCTGTGTACGCGGGAAGATCGCTTTCTCATCACCCAGCGCCCCGATCGGGGCTCCTTTGCCAGCTATTGGGAGTTTCCCGGGGGCAAGGTGGAGGAAGGGGAGGAGGACGAGGCCGCCCTGGCCCGGGAGATGATCGAGGAGCTGGGGGTGGTGGTCCGGGTGGGGGCACTGTATCAGGCAGCAGTACACGCCTATCCCACCTTCGTCATCGATTTCAGGGTGTATCGCTGTACCCTTCTGGAGGGGGAGTTTCGAGCCGTGGAGGTGCAGGATCTCAGGTGGATCTGTCCATCCGAGATAGGCGAATTCCTCTTTCCCCCCGCCGATGTGCCGGTGCTGGAGCGCCTTCGGAGAGAAGGTGTTGGGGAGGTCGGGTAAGGTTCAGGGGGCCATGGTGACCGCGTAGGGCATGCCCAGGTTGATGGAGTTCACCAGCACCGTCTGGGTCCCGTCGGGGGCGACCACTACGATGGCTCCCCAGAAGAAGGTGTGGGTGGGGTCGGTGATCACGTAGTCCAGGGTCAAGGGGTTGATCTCCACATCGGACACCCCCACCGTCTCGCTGAGGTTGGTCACCGATGAGGAACTTCCATCGGCGGCCACTCGATACAGACCTCGAGTGAGGGACTCGGTGAGGCCAACCAGGGCGATGGTCCCGTCGGGGAACACGCCAAAGGTCTTGAGGCTGGACCACAAAGGCTCGGGAGTGCGGAGGGTGGACAGGCCGGTGACCCGATCCACTTCGTAGATGTCGGACGAACTGGAATCTCCTACCAGGATGTTGCCGTCAATATCCGCTTCCACTTCCACCATGGCGGTGAAGGGTCCGTCGTCAGTGAGGAGGGTGGCGTGCCCTGAGTCGTCCATCAGGTAGACCGAGGTCTCGGAAACCACCGCCACGGTTCCATCGGGAAGGAAGGCGAAGGAAACCGCCACATCGCCGCCCATGCCCATCACCGGGAACAGTTCGGCGGTCCCTCCGTCCACGTCCACGTCCCAGAAGTCCCCGTCGGTCAGGACCAGATAGGTGCCCCAGGGGGTGGCATCGATTCCTTGGGGAAAGCTCCCACCGGCATAGCTCTGGGAGGCAAGCAGGGTCCCCGCCGTGCTGTAGATCTGAACCACCGGGTCACCTGCGGCCAGTCCGTAGGTGGCCACCGCGTACCCTGACACGGTCACCACTTCATCCACGGTGCCATCGCAGTCGTCATCCACCCCGTTTTCGGCATCCTCAGTGGCGCCGGGGTACCGGGTGCCGTCCTCATCGTCGCAGTCCGATCCGCAGGCGGGGTATCCGTCCTCATCCTCATCGGCCTCCTCAGGGGGAACCACTCCGTCGCAGTCATCGTCCAGACCGTCACAGACCTCGGTGGCCCCCGGGTACACCCTGTCGTCCTCGCCGTTGCAGTCCCCGCCGCATACGTTCACCCCGTCCCCGTCGTTGTCGGCCAACTCGCTGGTTCCCGCGTCACAGTCATCATCCCGGCCGTTGCAGATCTCCAACTCCCCTGGATTGACTGAGGAATCGGCTTCATTGCAGTCCCCCTGGCAGGTGTTGTATCCATCCCCATCCAGGTCCTCGGCGCCGTTTTCGTCGATCTCCCCATCGCAGTCGTTATCCTGGTAGTCGCAGACCTCGACCCCACCGGGGCGGACGGCTGGATCCAGATCGTTGCAATCGGGGGGATCGCCACAGGCCAGGTACCCGTCTTCATCCAGGTCGAAGCCGTCATCGGAGGCTCCGTCGCAGTCGTCGTCCACGTCGTTGCAGACCTCGCCGGCGCCGGGGTAGCGCTCCGAGTCTTCGTCATCACAGTCCCCGCCGCAGGTGGTCCAGCCATCCCCATCGGCGTCGAAGCCAGGGTCGATCACCGAGTCACAGTCGTTGTCGATCTCGTCGCAGACCTCGGGAGCGCCGGGAAACACGTTTTCGTCCTCATCGTCGCAGTCTCCATTGCAGGCGGAAACCCCGTCGGCGTCGTCGTCATAACCATCGTCGATGATGTTGTTGCAGTCGTTGTCCCTTCCGTCACACTGCTCATTGGCTCCGGGGTGGACCGAAGTGGCGTTGTCGTCGCAGTCCCCCTGGCAGGCGGTATACCCGTCCACATCCCCATCGGGCACATCATCCGGGATACCGTTGCAGTCATCGTCGATGTTGTTGCACACCTCAGAGGCACCGGGATGGATGGTGGCGTCCCCGTCGGCACAGTCCCCCTGCCCATAGGCGGCAAGGCAGCCGGGATCGGCGGCGGTGAAGTACCCGTCCAGGTCAAAATCAAAACCCTCATCAATGGAGGCATCGCAGTCGTTGTCGAACCCGTCGCACACTTCCACTGCGCCAGGGGAGATGTAGGCATTGTGATCATCGCAGTCGGTGTCGCTGGGAACCCCGTCTCCATCGGCGTCGTCGGAGGAGGTGTCGTCGTCGTCGGAAGTCCCGGTGCAGGCGGCTCCTGCCAGGAGCAGCCCCATCATCCACAGGACCTGAAGGGGGCGAAAATCCATGATTCATCTCCAGACGGGGGAACACGGCGGCCCCGGCATGATCCGGGGAGATTTACTCGGAACGGCGGGCGAGGTCAAAGAAAGAGAGTGAGTCGGGGGGCCACCCACCGGAGAGAGGGTCAGGGGACCTGATATTCGCCTGCCCGCCCCCCTCAGAGCGCCAGGTTTCTCATCCTCTGGGGATGATACAGTGCCTCGTCCTCTCGTGGCGGAGCTGTCATGTCCTCCTCTCTCCCCCCTCTTCTCGGTTCAATCCTCCTGGGTGCAGCCTGCCTGCTGGCGGGTTGCAGTGGAGATCCGTCCTCCTCTTCCACCTCCTCTCTTCCGTCCTCCTCTCCTCCTCCTCCCTCCCCGGCGGTGAAGGTCACCATGGCCCTCAACTGGTTCGCCGAGCACGAGCACGGGGGCTACTTCGAGGCTCATCGGGCGGGCCTCTATCTTGGGGAAGGGGTGGCGGTGGACATTCAGCCGGGGGGGCCCAACGCGCCGGTCGCTCCTCGGGTGGGGGCGGGGCAGGTGGATTTTGGAGTGATGAACGCCGATGAGTTGCTCATGGCCCGGGCCCAGGGAGTCCCTCTGGTGGCGCTGATGGCCCCCATGCAGACCAGTCCGCAGTGCATCATGGTTCATAAAAGCACTGGAATCACTCAGCTTTCGGATCTCTCCAGGGTGACCCTGGCCATCGAGCAGCGCACACCCTACTTCGCCTGGATGGAAAAAAAGCTCCCCTTGAAGGAGGTCAAGGTGGTGCCCGCTTCTGGCTCCATCGCCCCATTCCTCGCCGATCCCCGGTTCACCCAGCAGGCCTATTCCATCTCCGAGCCCCTCCTGGCGGAAAAGAAAGGGAGCGATCCCACCTGCCTGCTCATCGCCGACATCGGCTTCAACCCCTACACATCCATCCTGGTGACCCAGGAGCGGACGGTGGCCACCCAGGCCGACGTGGTGAGGAAGGTGGTTCGAGCTTCCCTGGAAGGCTGGCGGCGCTACATGGCCGATCCTGCCGCGACCAACAAGGAGATTCTGGCCCTGAACCCGGCCATGGATGAAGACACCCTGACCCGGGGAGTGACCGCCATGAAGCCCCTGGTGGAGGGGACTCCACCGATGCCCTTGGGGGTGATGACCGAGAAGAGGTGGGGAGAGTTGGCCTCAGCGATGATGGAGGCCAAGGTGATGGAGGCGGGGGGAGCCTCGCCCACTGAGGCATTCACTCTGCGATTCCTGGCCCCCTCTGCGCCGCCGGTGCCGTCCACCCAAGGGCCTCATTGACACCCTCTGACGGAGGGACGGGGACAGGGGAAGGTCAAACCGTCTAGCGGGTCACCATTCCCACCGAGCCCGAGTCCTTGTCAGAGAGGCGCCGGACTCCGTCGAGCAGGGTCAGGAACTCCCGTCGATACCCTCCCTCGTCCCTCCCCAGAGAGCCCCGGGCCAGGGACTCCACCAGGGCGAAGTTGGCGCTTCCCCGGTGAGAAGAGTCCCTCAAGATCATCCCCAAGGCCGCCACCGCCGCTGAGAATCGATAGTCCTCAGAGGTTGCCGCCAGCGACTTTCCTGAATCCCTCACCGGGAAGGAGGCCAACTGACTGGTGTCGCCATCGGGAGCCTTGTAGCGCAGCTTGAGGGTCATCATCTCTCCGCTTCCGGCGGCAGCAGAGGCGGAACGGGGGGCTTGATAGCGGAGAGGATCCACCTTGGGCGAAGAGGGAGAGGCCTTTCCTGAGGGAGTCACCTGGTACAGGGCGGTGACCGAGTGCCCGGCCCCGATTTCGCCGGCATCCTTGCGGTCATCGTTGAAGTCTTCGTTGGCCAGGATTCGATTCTCGTAGCCGATCAGGCGGTAGGAAGCGACCTCGGCCGGGTTCCATTCCACCTGGATCTTCACGTCCTTGGCAAGGGTCACCAGCGAAGCCCCTGCCTCCTTGCCCAAGGCCTTGCGCCCTTCGTCCAGAGAGTCGATGTAGGCGTAGTTCCCGTTCCCCTTGTCGGCCAGCTTCTCCATCATCGAGTCCTTGAGGTTGCCCCGACCGAAACCAAGAACTGTAAGGAATACGCCACTTTCCCTCTCCTTTTCGATGAGCCTTACCAGGTCCCCCTCGCTGCTGGTGCCCACATTGAAGTCCCCATCGGTGGCCAGGATCACCCGGTTGATGGCTCCCTTCTGGAAGTGGTTCCGGGCGGTCTGATAGGCGAGCTGAATCCCTGCCGCTCCCGCCGTCGAGCCACCTGCCTCCAGGCGACCCAGGGCCTCTTGGATCACCCCTTCGGCGTTGCCGGGGGTGGGAGGAAGAACCAGCCCCGACGAGCCGGCATACACCACCAGGGAGATCCAATCCCGGGAGGTAAGCTGGCTGGCCAGGAGGGACAGGCTGGCCTTGACCAGGGGGAGTTTGTCGGGAGATTGCATGGACCCCGACACGTCTACCAGGAACACCAGGTTGCGAGGAGGCAGATTGGCGGGGGTGATGTGGCGCCCTTGAATCCCAATGTGGACCAGCCGATCTCCCTCTGCCCATGGACAGGGAGCCACCTCGGTGACGGCAGCGAAGGGGGCGCCGTTCTGGGGTTCGGGGTAGTCATAGGAGAAGTAGTTGAGCATCTCTTCGATGCGAACGGCGTCCTGAGGGGGCAGGGCTCCATCGGTGATGAAGCGGCGGACGTTGGCGTAGGAGGCGGTGTCCACATCAATGGAGAACGTGGACAGGGGTTCTTGAGCCACTTCCCGGAAGGCATTGTCGGTGATGTGGGAGTAGGACTCGGTGTTGAACTCGGGAGCCGATACGGGTTGCTTGTAGGCGGCATTCCTGCGGGCCTGTTCCCTCTTCAGCATCGGGGCCGGTGAGCTGCCGTAGGGAGGGGCGGCGGGGGCGACGGTTCCCCTTTTACCCATCCCACCGATACCGCTGACATCCCCCTTGGCGTCTCCACCTCCCGCCGTGGTCCCGGTGGCGGCCAGGCCTCCCACCACCTGTGCCTGCTGTTCAACACCGCCGGCGTAGCCCAAGGTCTTGAAGCGCTCCTCCCGAGGGGGTTCCAGGGGAGAGACCAGGGGGCCCCGGGTGCGGGAGTCGGGGACGGTCGTGGAAGCGGAAGAATCGGTGGCGCGGGCGGGGTCACTCCTCTCCGATTCCTCCAAGTCATTTTCGGGGGCCGAGACGGTGGATTCAGGGATAGAGGGGGCCTGCTCCCGAGCGATCTCCGAGGTGGCGCACGCGGCCAGCAGGAGGGCAGCGAAGGGGGAAAGGGCCCAGGGGGAGAGGGATGGGGAAGGGGAGAAGATGAGGCGGTTCATGGGGGCAACCTCCGGGGTGGTGGAGGTGAGACATCGCTCCCCGCGAACGGTTCCTGAATATTTTGTGGCCAGCGATTTATTCAACCCGAGAGAGAATGGGAGGGACTCTTGTGGGGGTAGACTCCTCCCATGCCCGTGGGTTCCCGCCCCTCTCTTTCAGTGATTTCAACCCTTCCCACTGTGTATGAGATGGGAGGGCGGCTCTTCACCCACGCGGAGTGGGAGGCCCTGTGCAACGGCTGCGGGAAATGCTGCTACGAAAAAGAGAGGGTGGCCGGGAGGGTTGTATCTACCGATGTTGCCTGCGAATTTCTGACGGTGGAAAACCAGTGCCGGGTTTATGAGCAGCGGTTCTCGGCCATGCCGGGCTGCATGAAGATCACTCCTGAGACGGTGCGGCAGGGGGAACTTCTCCCCGACGATTGCCCCTATGTGGAGTTGTGGAAGGAGCTTTGCGAGGAGGAGGAGGAGATCCCGCCGTCGAGGCGGCTGCCCCGGAGGCGGTAGAGGAGGCGCCGGGAGTGACCTTTGCGGATTCCAAAGGAGGAGGGGGAAGAGGAGGGACCTGGACGCCTGGGAAGGGGAGGGAGGGCAAGGGGGCCTCTTCCCAGCCAGGGTTGAACCCCAGAAACCCAGTGTCCTCCACGTAGCGTAAGGGGGTCTGGTAGCGGCTCACCCGCGTGCGAAGTTCGGCCTCGGCCTCGGCGGCGGCCACCCTCTGGGGCTGGAAGTGGACCTTCTTGTTGTTCACCTCGATGAGGGTGACGGCGATGTGGGTCAGCTTCTTGTCCTGGAAAAACCATCTCGCCACCGAGCCATATCCGGGGGGTTCGATGTGTTCCCCCTGGGGGCCGGGAGGAAGTTTCATGAGCTTTCCGTAGCGACCGAGGGTCCCAAAGACGAAGTTTCCCACGCTGTAGAGGATGGGTTTTCCCTGGTGGATTTCGATGCCCTGGGCAATATGGGGGTGATGGCCATTGACCAGATCCGCCCCCAACTCGATGGCCACCTTGCCCATGCGGCGTTGGTAGGGGGTGACCTCCTGATAGTTCACTCCCCAGTGAACGCTGACCACCACGTAGTCGGCGTGCTTCTTCATGCGAGCGAGGTCCTCCTTCAGGGCCTCCTCGGTCAGGGCAGCACACCCGGGGTGGTCCTCCTCGGCAAACCATCCCCTCTTCTTGTAGGAGTTGAAGGGTTCGGAATACCCCAGGACGCCGATGCGGAAGCCTCCCAGGTCGAACACCACCCCCCTTCGAGCCTCGTCCACCCCTGCACCCGCGCCGAAGGGGACCATTCCGTTGCTCTTCACCACATCGAGGGTGTCCATCATCCCCTGCACCCCAAAGTCCAGGATGTGGTTGTTGGCGAGAGACAGGCCGTGAAACCCCGCCCTCTTCAACGCTCCCGCCGAGGCCTTCCTGGCCCGGTAGGCATAGCCTTTGGTCTTGTCCAGCTTCTTCTTGTGGTCGGTGATGGGCCCCTCCAGGTTTCCCAGGATCAGGTCGGCGCGGGAGAGAAGGGGCTGCACCGCCTTGAAGGGCCAGTCATATCCATGAGCTTCCAGGGTCTTCTGGGAAGCGTCGGCCAGGAGAATGTCCCCCACCGACACCACTTGAAGGGAGTTCGAAGAGAGGACGGGGAGGGTCACCACCTCGGGGGCGGGAATGCCCTCTGGGGGCGTGTGGCAGGCCCCCAGAACAAGGACCAGGACCCACAGCAGAGGGGTGAAAGCGAGAAAGCCGCGCATGCAAGGAAACCTTGGGATGGGGAACCGCGTGCTACCACCCCTGCACCCGGGGAGCAAGGGCAGAACAGAGACTGGGCGGGACAGGGACGCTCCCCCTCCCTGGACTCCCGGCCCTGACCGTGGTACCGAAAAGCCCCTTGAAGGGAGTTCACATGCCTCGCGATCCCTACCGTGACGATGATTCCCCCCACGATTTCCATGAAGGTGGAGGAGAGGAAGACCGGCGAAAGCCCGACGAGCCGGGCCTCAGGGACTTCGCCCGCCGCTTTCTCAAGACCTCTGCCGACGTGCTCAATGCCACCACTGGAGGTTCGACTGGCGAGGAAAAAAAGCGCCCTGTCGGTGGAACTCGCCTGGACGCCAAGGGCCTGGCCTCCACGGTGGCCAACTTCACCGCCCGAGGGAGGGAAGAGGTCATCGATCTGGTGATCCGCGAGGTCAAGATGTACCTGGAGAAGCTGAACGTGGTGGAGGAGGTTCACTCCCTGCTCACCAATTATTCTCTGGAGGTCCACGCCAGCGTAAGGTTGAAACCTGTTGCTGACGCGCTGGATCGAGTATCAGAAGAGGAAGCCCCCGCCGAGGGGGAGGGGGATCGACCGGGAAAGAAGGGAAGGGGCAGGGCTCCCAGAAATCGGAAGCCAACGGCGGAATAGGTGCCGCACGGGATCGTGCAGCGGCATTTTGCGTGGGACCTGGGGGAGAGCCTCAGCGGGCGGCCGCCTCTTCGCCGTCTTCGAGTTTTTCCTTGTCATGAGAAGGCCTGGGACCGGTCAATCGAATTCGAACCCCCTCCTCCCGGAGCAGTCGCCGAATTTCCGCCCGGTCGATTTCGCTGAAGTTCTGGGCGATGCGGTCGATCCTGGCCATCACCTCGTCTGCCTGCTCCCCAGCTCGGGCGATGTCATCCATGGCCGGCTTCAAATCGTCCAGGATCTCCTTCAATTCCGTCATGACCCCGGGGGCTGAGTCGGCGGCTCCTTCCAGCTTCTGGGCCAGGGAATTGGCTCGGGAGAGCACCTGATCCAGCTTGTGTACTGCTTCAGGAGCACTTCGGCTGGCGCTTCGCAAATCTCGCAGAATTCCGGGAATTTGGGCTCGAATGTCTGGGGCGATTTCGCTCAATGAGTCCATGCGACCCAGGATGCGACCAGCGGATTCCAACATGGGACCCACCTTCTGGGCGTTGTCCCGGGCCAGGCGGGTCACAGTAGCGATGGCCGCTCCCAACTCCTCGGGCTTCACCTGGTCCACCAGGGGGCCCAGCCGACTGACAAGCTGGTCGATC
>CAYRTW010000143.1:0-14835 GCA_964426935.1 uncultured Rickettsiales bacterium | reverse complement strand
CGGATTCGGAATGGTGGACCATACTGAATGCATATCGAACTTTGGGGTGGGTACGGGATGGGGGGTGGGACGATGACAGCGCGGGGCGGAGGCCGAGGGGCTCCTCGGCCGGACGATGCCACCAGTCGATCGAGCCGGATGGGAGGCCTGTGGTGAGCTTCCCCGAGTGAAGGCATTGCCATCGATGCCTTCAATGCATACACTTCGTGACCAAGGAGGCGCCAATGGCCCAGTTGACCGTGAGAAAGCTCGATGAAGGGCTGGTCCGCGCACTGAAGATCCGCGCGGCGGCGGCGGGCCGTTCCACGGAGGCGGAGGTCCGGGCGATCCTCGCGGAGGCCCTGACCCCCAAGACCGGTCCGCGCGACTTCGTCCAGCACCTGCTCGCCATCCCGGTCGACCCGTCGGACGAGGACTCGTTTCCGCGGATCGCGGGCTCCGCCAGGGAAGTCGAGCTGTGAGCTGGCTGCTCGACACCAACGTCCTGTCCGAGTTGCGGAAGGGCGAGCGCGGCGCGGCAGCGGTGCGCCGCTGGATGCAGGCGCACCGCGACGAAGAACACTTCACGAGCGTCCTGGTCCTGGGCGAGATCCGACGGGGCATCGAGTCGAAGCGAAAGCGAGACCCCGAGGCCGCAGCCCGCCTGGACGACTGGGTCGGCCGCATCGAGACCGCCTTCGCCTCCCGGATCCTCCCGGTGGACGCCGAGGTCGCCGATCTATGGGGACGGCTCAACGTCCCGGATCCCATTCCTGCAGTGGATGGGCTGCTCGCGGCGACCGCGCTGGTCCACGAACTGACGCTGGTCACCCGGAACGTGCGTGACGTCGAGCGGACCGGTGTCCGCCTCGTCGACCCCTTCGACGACGGATGAAGCGGGGGCCGGAGCAAAACGCCGAAGGCCCGCCGAAGCGGGCCCTCGAAGAGGCGCGGATGGTGGACCATACTGAATGCATATCGAACTTTCGGGTGGGTCGGGGACGGGCAGTGGGACGAACTTGGCGCAGCAGTCCACATGACGGCCGTCCTTCATCCCTGCAAGATCGACCGATTGGTCAGCGTCCAGGGAATTTAGCCAGCGTCGGGAAAACAGCGTAGACCACAAGATAGGGCGAGATCGGGACCGATGGGGGCCGCTCAGTCGCCCCTGTCGGGGCATGTGGGTGTAGCGGGCGTTCGTTGCGGCCATCACAGTGGCCGTACGTGTTGCCTATCCTACTCGCCAGTGCCCTCCGCGCTGATGACGCAGGACGGGTCGGCGGATTCGACCACCTCAGCTTGAAGCTCTCCCGATTCGTCGACGAAGCACGTGCATGACAGCACTTCTGATTCAACCGGACCCCAACACCAGTCTCCGTCAGCGGGCAGCCCCATCGTGTACGGGCTGGCGCACAATCCGGCCTCGGTGGGACCGAGCGCCTCCACGTTCCCCTTGGAATCCACGATTTCGAGCGCGACCAACCACTCGGTACCGTCGACGACCTCCGGGACCCCCTCACCCAGCCTGAGGCGAACGACTTCCGACCCATCGACCGTGACGTATAGACGGTCCGATGACCACTCCGAGAGCGTTGCGACTCCGGACACATAGTACTCCACGCCCGGGTCGGACTCATCAATCCACATGAAGGTGCCGCCACCGACAGGCGCTCCGCCCGGAATCACAGCCGTAGAACCCTCCAACACCTCCCCATCGAACCACAGACGGACACCTATCGATCCGCCCGCCAGTACTGCCCAGGTACCGTCCCCACACGCTCCCGTACCACCGACCATGCGGGTGAGTGTCGCCGGGGGAAATGTGTCCACCAGGATTTCGTTCCCGTTGACCGCGAGTGACCCGGCCGCTTGGATGGGCGCAGTGCTGCTGTCCCCGTTGTCTTCGACCGTGCACGCCACACCTAACGCAGCTGTGGTGACCGACGCGAGCAGGACAGGGTAGATGCTGCGCATGGCCCGCTCTCCTAGAGCACCGTAAATAGGCGCTCGCTCCGGATCGTGTTGTCCGATTCTGATACCTCAGACACCTCAAACAGCGGATCGACGCGCGCGCATAGGTAGTAGCTCCCAGCAGTTGTGCCGGAAGGGACACAGAAGTCCTCCGGCGCATCCATGTACACCTCGTCAGAAGAAATCGAAGAGTGCACGTCCGTCGCAGCCACGATGTCATCGCCATCGAAGCACGTGGTGTCGGAACTCAGGGTCCACCGGGTCTCGACGCTGGAGAGCGTCGAGGTCCCCATATGGTGTAATGCGACGGCCTGGATCCCGACTCCGCAGGTCCCCTCACTGGCGGACCATGTGCCGCTTGAACTTGGGATCCACAACTCGATCGGATTCCCCGCCCCGCTGAGACCGAACCTCGACAGCGCAAGGTTGTGTCCCGTGCTGGAGTCTGACTTATAGTCTCGAATCGCTTCGCTCTCATCCTCGCCTACGCGGTGAATCCCCACGCCGAAGTCGCCGGCCCCAGGGTATGATTGATGCATGGTATTTGGCGCGTCGGAGTCATGTGCGAGTCCGAAGCAATGCCCGAACTCGTGGATCGTGACAAAGCGCTCGCTCGCCTGCGTGCCGCTGAGGTTGCTCGGCGCATCATCAACCCAGTCCACGACGAAGTTGCCATTGTAGTCCGGGTCTGATGGGTCGGTTACCTCCTCAACGAAGATGATGTCGCACTCCAGGGCGTTCCTAGGCGTAGTAGCCAAAGTCCCTGCCGGATACCCTTCCGAAGCGAACCATGTGGGCACACGGTCCCAGATTTCCGATCGGGCATTCCACTTCGCGTACCCACTGCTCACGTCGGATCCGCGGTTGAAGTGCCAGTCTCCGCCGCGGATCTTGTCCGTGCCTGCGCCACCCGCGGACCACTGGTCTTCAGCCTCGTCGATTGATGTCTCCATGGAAGCGGGGAACTGCCCGGTGACGATGTGGTACGTGCGGGCGCTACCCGATGCCACCCCCCCGACGAGTATTGCGTACGCATCCGCCGCTTGCGGCGCGAGGGCCACAATGACGAAGATCGCCCCGATGGGTAGGAAACGTCTGACCTGAGGGTGCATGACTAGACTCCTCATTCACCGTACCCGCTGAGCTCGACAGCCGATACCGTCGTAGGGTCCGACGAGGTAACCAAGATGAGGTACTCCATCTCGCCGCGGACTTCATCCGCCGTAGGTGACCACCAGAAATCAGCGAGGAGATCGGCCACTTCGGGACCGGCATCAGATGGGTGAAGGACGGGGCTGAAGTCGCACTCGCCGATCGGGAGGGGGTACTCGAAGCCAGTCTGGCTAGGTCCCGCTGACGCCGGGAATTCGCTGCCAGCGAAGTCGGTGAGCAGTCTGCCGTCCGCATCGAACACGAAGTCGCGTCCCGCAGGCCTCGCTGCGACGCGGAGGAACCCCGAACCCCACGCGAACGCGCCGATCGTCTCTTCGTCGATGACCCTTCCGGGAACCAGAAGCCGTTCCCCGAGGGAAAGGCGCGGCGCACCGGGGATGCCCATTTCCTCCCCACGGTCGTCACAGCCCGCGGGGACCTTTAGTAACACGGAGCCCGACGTCACGCTGCCTTTGTACGCACGAACCATGTCGATGCGGTACATCCACGCCCATGAGTTCGTCGACTTGTCCGATAGCTCAAGCCAGCCGTCGGTGACGTCCCCCTCGATCACCACGGCGGAGCCCTTCACAATTTCCTCGACCGTGAATGGCCTGATCGTCGTGGACTGGGCTGTGGCCGCGCGGAGGAGTTGAGATCCGATCGCCACGACGATTATCAAGCCCATCGACACCAACGCACTCTCTCGCATCGCTCCTCCAATTGCCGGATGCCCCACCCGTCAGGCCCGGTCGGCATGTACTGGACACTAGTCGGCAGGGGGCCGGCTGTCAAGGAGTGTCCAGTCAGCCCGTGACTCCAGGTGGGAGCTTGTCCGCGAGAGGCTCTGGTGCTGAGAGGCTCTGAGGAGTCAGGCACCGGCTTGGAGCATTCAACTGCTGGATTCGGCGACCCGAGCGGGCATCCCGACGCTCGGGTCGTCGACTCCGAGCTCGCCGAGGGAGCCGAGCGGCAGCGTGAAGCGCGCGCCGGCCCGCAGCCGCACCCACAGGTCGGCGACGGGGACGCCGCCACCGTCCGACGGGCGGTGGACGGGGCCGTTCACCAGGTCGGGACCGAGCCGGGGACTGAGCCACGGTGCCAGCGGTGAGGGGACCGTCAGGACGAGCGCCCCGTGGCCGTTCCGGGCCCCGAAGCTCCCGAGGGACCCGAGCGGCACGGCGAGGCCCTCGCCGTTGGGGATGGCGAGCGGGAACCGCTCGACCAGGTTGCCGTTCCGGCCGACCTCGCGGCGGACCTCGCCGACGACGAGGGGCTCCAGGATATCGGCGACCGGGGCGCCGATCAGCTTCGCCAGGGGGCCACCGAGAGCGCCCCGAATCCTATGCGCGTCAGGGGCAGGACCAGGGTGAGGCGCAGCTCGGGGCACGGGACGCCGAGACGGAGGGCGCTGCTCACTATGCACCCCCTTCCTCGCCGGGGATGATCAGCTCGCCGTCGAGCACGACGGGCGTTGGTGCCGGGGTCGGCGGGGCGCCCGTCGCGGTGGCCACGCCGGCGGGCGCTTCGTTGGCCCTGCCCGCGGCCGCGTCACCGTCGTCCTCGATCTCGACGCCGGCCTGGCCGTCCGGCCCGTCGTCGTCGGGATCGGGCTCGTCGTCGTCCTCGGGCGCGAGCCCGGCGACCACCTCGTCGAGCAGGTCGCGGACCTCGCGGAGGTGGCGCTGCGTCCCCCGCTGGGCGACGAGGTTCAAGTAGAGCAGGTGCGCCAGGGCGAAGCTCCGCTCGTGCTCGGGCAGCTCGCCCCAGTCCGTGTTCGAGTCGGCCAGGGCCTTTGAGGAGCGGACCTTGAAGCCCTCGCCGTAGCAGCGGCGGGCGGTCTCCATCCAGGAGGGCAGCTTCGGGGCGGTAGTGTTCGTCTCGGGGGTCGGCATCGTCGTCGTCTCCATCAGCTCGCCGCCTGGGCGGGTTCGGGGGTGTGGTGTTCGCGGCCTTCGCCTGCTCCGCGGCGGCGCGGAGCATCTGGGCGAGGCCCTGGAGGTTCTTCGGGTCCTTCATCAGCTCGCGGACGCGGGGGTCCCCAGCGTCGCCAGCAGGTCGGGCGACGTGCCGAGGACGCCCATCAGGTCGGCCACGTCGGGCGGGAGGCCCTTCGCCAGGACGAGGGCCTGGGCGGCGTCGCCGAGCTGCTTCAGGGCGTGGCGGGCCAGCTCGGTGCGGGCGTCCTGCTGGTGCTCGTCGGCCTTCCGGTTCTGGTGCGACTCCACCTAGGCGGCGCGGAACTCCAGGATGGAGGCGACGAGCTGCTCGACCTGGTCCTGGGCCTCGCGGAGCTGCCGGTGCTGCCGGGCGTGCATCGCGTTGTTGAGGCCCTGGAACTGGCCGACGGTCCCCATGACGAGGTTCAGGAACTGGGCGTAGCCGTCGCCGAGGGCCTTGAGCGGCTTGACCGCCGCCTCGGTCGCCGCCTGGTCCCAGGTCGGCGTCGGGATGGGCGGTGTCGGCGGGAAGGCGAGGTCGTCCTCGGCCTCGTCGTTCCGGCAGAGGAAGGTCGCGCTGTAGAGAAGATCCTCGCCCTTCGGGCCGAAGACCCGGACCCGGAAGCGGCGCGACACCTCGCCGACGGTGTTCTGCGCCGCCGTCTGGCGCACCCACCGGCACGCCGCCTCGGCAATGGCCTCGGGGGTGATGTCGGGCTTGCCCGCGCTGTCGCCGCCAGGGTCGACTCCGACAGGTCGTCGTCGTGTGGGTCGCCGGGTCCGTGGCGGTCGCAGCCGGCTGGTGTCCGGACTCCCAGGAACTCGAACCTGGCTCGGGGACTGTTCGCCCACCCCCCGGCGCCGAATCGGGGCCCCCGACAGCCGAGCCAGACAGGGTCTTGACAGAGTCCGGTCATCGATCTATATGGATCGCATGACTCTTCGATTCGCCGGCAAGCGGACGCTGCTGGTTCTGTTCGTCCCAAGCATGAAGCGCGACGGTTGCACGCCGGTCGATCAGGATCACTGGGTTGCCGAAGCGCTCGCAGTGCTCGGGGGTGTGTTCGGCGGCGCAACCGCGTATCCCAAAGCCCGCGGGGTCTGGCGCGATGACGACCGCGAGGGGCATCTGGTCTTCGACGAGCCGGTCGTCGTGCACTGCTACACCACGCCCTCAGCCATCGAGGACGGGGCGAATCTTGCACGCCTCGCCGCATTCTGCCGGCGCATGGGTCGCGAGGCAGAGCAAGGCGAGATCGGGTTGGTGATCGCCGACGAGTACTTCGCGATCCGCGACTTCGGGGAGGACGAATCATGAGCCGCAAGCCGCATCCCGACCTGGACCGAATCGCGAGGGCTCTCGGCGCCGAACGCCGCGGACAGGTCCGCGCCACTGGGGGTGCGTTCGGCGCAGCCCAGCTCGTCGTCGAGGTCCAGGCCCGCTTCCGCTCTCCCGCGACAGGTGGGCGAGGAACCGACCCCCAGTGGACGGAGCGCCGCCTCCTCCCGCTGTCGCCCGAGACGCTGCATCGGCTGGAACTCCTGGCGGACGCACTCGGGGAGCGCGGTGTCGTAGCATCCCCCCTTCAGATTGCGGCGCTCCTGCTGGAACGCGCGGTCGGAGAGAGCGACGGCGCGTCGGTGGCGGAGCTGGCTTCGACAAGTGCCGCCCGCGGCAAGAGCGCGGATTCGGCCTCGAAGGGGGGCCCGCGACCCTGACCGGTCAGAACGCCGAAGGCCCGCCGGGTGGCGGGCCTCCGTGAGGTGTGGCTGGTGGGCGATGCAGGATTCGAACCTGCGACTTCCACCGTGTGAAGGTGGCACTCTCCCGCTGAGTTAATCGCCCGGGATGCTGCTGCTCGCGACCGACGGGGGAGGGGAGACCTCGGGTGCAGGCGCAAGACGGGCGGGTTATAGCGATCCGACTGCGTGTGTGCAAGCCGTGAGGGGCAATTTATGCTCTCGGAATGAGGGGGTTGACCGGTTTGATCCCCCTTTCCCACCGTGCGCTCGCCAAGGCATCGGCCATGGACACCAGGGCCCCGACCCACGTCTCTCGCCAGTACCTCCCTGACACTAGCGGGAGGAATCGGGCTCGGGGGAGTCATCGTCGTCTGTGACTGCCGCAGAGTCGTCGTCTCCTGGAGTGAAATCATCGTCGGTGGCGGTGGTGTCGCCGTCGTCGGACGAAGAAGGGATCGGCGAGGTCGGAGCAGACAGGGGGGATGAGAAGAGTGACATGGGCATGCTCCGAAGGTTTGTTGTACAGGGGGTTGGGAACTTCGCCACTCAAGGCCGATCCTTCCTGGGAGGCTCGGAGAACCTGGGGGTCGGCGATCCGGTGATGGGTCTCTTCTTGACACTTCTTCGGGCGTGGCGTATGAACCTTGCCGCCGCGCGGACCGGGCGTCTGCACCGCGAGGGGCTTCAGCCTCTTCCGGCCGCCTCGGCGCCCGGTTCGTATTCCTTAGTGGGGAAGGACTCTCGCCATACCGGCTGCTACCGGACCCACCCCTCCACGGGTCTTCCGGCTCGTTTGTTGACCACCGAATAGAAAGGATCTCCCTCGTGACCAAGGCCGAACTCGTCGCATCCATCGCTGATCGCACCAACCTGAGCCGCGCCGAAGTGGATCGGGTGGTGGGCGCCTTCACCGACGCCGTCACCCAGAGCCTCGCTGCCGGCGACAAGGTGACCATCGTTGGTTTTGGCACCTTCTCCGTGGCCAAGCGGGAAGGCCGCATGGGCCGCAACCCCCGCACCGGTGCTCCCGTTCAGATCGCCGCCAAGGCCACTCCCAAGTTCAAGGCCAGCAAGAGCCTGGACTCGGCCGTCGGCTCGGCTGACTGAGAGCGGATTTCCGCAGGACCTCTGTTTACGGGGGTCCTGCGATTTCTCTGTGTGAGATGGAAGCCCCGGATGGCGGGCGCCGTTGGCGTTCTGACTGCCGGGGCTTTGTCGTTCCTATTTCACGACAAGAACTACCGCCTGACCGCCCCTCTTCTGGAGGGGAGGCGTCAGGGGCGCGGAGTTCACCGATCAGGACGCTATTTCTGTTAGACGACATCCCCTGCAGTCGATGGAGCGGGACGCCGCTTCCCCCGTCGAACTTCAGGAACGCTCCAAGCCAGAGAAGAAGAAGTCGGTCTCGATGCGAGCGTTGTCGGCGGAGTCGGAGCCGTGAACAGCGTTGCGCTCGATGCTCTCCCCGAACAGGGCCCGCAGAGTTCCCGGGGCAGCGTTGGCGGGGTTGGTGGCTCCCATGATCTCCCGATTGCGGAGAACGGCGTTTTCCCCTTCCAGGATGAGGGCGAAGATGGGTCCCTCGGTCATGAAGGTCACCAGATCGTTGTAGAAGGGGCGGTGAGCGTGGACGGCGTAGAAGGCCCGGGCCTGGGCGGTTGACAGCCAGACTTTCTTGCAGGCGGCGATTCGCAGCCCTTCCTGTTGGAAGCGGGCAATGATCTGGCCCGCGAATCCTTTGGCGGTGGCGTCGGGCTTGACCAGGGACAGGGTGATTTCAGGAGAGGTCATGGTGGGATGCTCCGTGAGGGAGGGGGGCTGCGGCTCATCCCTTAAGGGAAGGGATGGGGCGCCGCCGAGTCAGGGTTGGAATCGAAAATGTTCTGACGAGGGAAATCCTGAGTCTATCCAAGGGCTTTCTTCATGCGGGCGCCGATCTCGGCTGGGGAATCCACCACGTGGACTCCTGCCGCCCTCATGGCGACGATCTTGTCGGTGGCGGTGCCCTTGCCTCCTTGAATGATGGCTCCGGCGTGGCCCATTCGTTTGCCGGGAGGGGCAGTGGTGCCGGCGATGAAACCCACCACCGGCTTGTTGAACCCCACCTTGGTCATCCATTGACAGGCCTCTTCTTCGGCACTGCCGCCGATCTCCCCGATCATCACCACTGCATCGGTGTAGGGGTCGTCCTTGTATAGACTCAACACATCAATGAAGTTGGTGCCGTTGACCGGATCGCCGCCGATGCCCACGCAGGTGGACTGCCCGATTCCCAGGTTGGTGAGCTGCCCCACTGCTTCGTAGGTCAGGGTCCCCGAGCGAGAGAGCACTCCCACTCGACCGGGGAGGTGGATGTGGCCAGGCATGATGCCAATCTTGCACTGACCAGGGGTGATGACTCCCGGGCAGTTGGGGCCCAGGAGCCGGGTCTTGCTTCCCGCCATGGCCCTCTTGACTCGCACCAGATCCAGCACCGGGATTCCTTCGGTGATGGCCACACACAGGTCCACCCCCACCGAGGCCGCCTCCAGAATGGCGTCCGCAGCGAAGGGAGGAGGCACGTAGACCACGGTGGCGTTGGCGGCGGTTTGAGCGACGGCCTCCGTCAGGGTGTCGAAGACGGGAATGCCGTGGACGGTGGTTCCTCCCTTGCCGGGGGTGACTCCCCCCACCACCTGGGTGCCATATTCCAGCATCAGGCCGGCGTGGAAGGCTCCGGCAGCGCCGGTGATCCCCTGGACGATGAGGCAGGTGTGATTTCCAACCAGGATGGCCATGTCAGTTCGCCTCCACGGCGGAGCGGGCCGCCTGAACCGCTTTCTCAGCGGCATCGCGCATTCCGTCGGCGGGGATGATGGCCAGGCCCGACTCGGAAAGGATCTTCTTGCCCAACTCCACGTTGGTTCCCTCCAGCCTCACCACCAAAGGCACCTTCAGCCCCACTTCCCGCACTGCAGCCAGCACCCCGTTGGCAATGACGTCGCACTTCATGATTCCCCCAAAGATGTTGACCAGGATGGTCTTCACGTCGGGGTCGGAGGTGATGATCTTGAAGGCGGCGGTGACCCTCTCGGTGGTAGCGCCACCCCCCACATCCAGGAAATTGGCTGGCTCTCCCCCGTGGAGCTTGATGGTGTCCATGGTGGCCATGGCCAATCCCGCCCCGTTCACCATGCAGCCGATCTTCCCGTGGAGCTTGATGTAGCTCAGGTCGAACTTCTTGGCCTCGATCTCGGCGGGATCCTCCTCGTCCTGGTCCCGCAGGGCTTCGATGTGGGGATGGCGGAAGAGGGCGTTGTCATCGAAGTTCATCTTGCCGTCCAGGGCCATCACCTTCCCGTCGGTGGTCACCACCAGAGGGTTGATCTCCATGAGGCTGCAATCGGTGGCGACGAAGGCCTGGTAGATGGCTCCGATAAACTGGACGGCGTTGCGAACCTCGGTCCCCTTCAGTTGGAGCTTGAAGGCCAGGTTGCGGGCCTGGTAATCCGCCAGCCCGTAGGCGGGATCCACCCATTCTTTGAAGATGCGCTCGGGGTGATGGGCAGCCACCTCCTCAATGTCCATGCCCCCTTCCGCACAGGCCATGAAGCACAGCCTGGAGGTTGCCCGGTCCAGCACCAGCCCCAAGTAGAGTTCCCTGGCGATGGAACAACCCTGCTCCACGTAGATTCGTCGTACTTTCTGACCCTCTGGACCGGTCTGGTGGGTGACCAGTTGAATGCCCAGGATGTGGGTAGCCACGTCCCGGACCTCCTCCATGGTGCGAGCCAGCTTGACTCCTCCCCCCTTGCCTCGTCCACCGGCGTGGATCTGGGCCTTGACCACCCAGAGGTTTCCGCCCAAAGCCCGGGCCGTCTCCACCGCTTCCCCGGCAGAGAACGCCACCCTCCCCTCGGGAACCGGCACCCCGTAGGTCTTGAGGAGGTCCTTGGCCTGATATTCGTGGATTTTCACGGTCAGACCTGAGCCGAGGAGGCGAGAAGTCCATCTACCAGGGCGGTCAACTCTCGCACAGCGGCGATGGAGCCATCCAGCATCCGCCTCTCGTCATCCGAGAGGGAGATTTCGTAGATCTGCTCCACTCCCGCCGCCCCCAGTTTGCAGGGAACTCCCACGAAGAAGCCGTCGATGCCGTATTGACCCTCGCAGCGCACCGCGCAGGGGAGGATCTTCTTCTTGTCCAGGAGGATGGATTCCACCATCTCCACCGCCGCCGCCGAGGGGGCGTAGTAGGCGGAACCGGTCTTGAGGAGCTTGACGATCTCCGCCCCACCGTCTCGGGTGCGCTGAACGATCTGGGCGAGGCGATCGGCGGGAATCAAGGTGGAAACGGGAATGCCCGCCACGCTGGTATAGCCCACCACCGGCACCATGGTGTCGCCGTGTCCGCCCAAGACGAAGGCCTGAACGTTCTCCACCGACACTCCGAGCTCCATGGCCAGGAAGGTGCGGAAACGGGCGGTGTCCAGCACTCCTGCCATGCCCATCACCCGGTTGGCAGGAAATCCGCTGACTTTGTATGCCACATGGGTCATGGCGTCCAAAGGATTGGAGACCACGATGAGGTGGGCGTTGGGGCTGAAGGCAGCCACCTTTTCGGTCACCGACTTGACGATCTCGGTGTTGACCTTCACCAGATCATCCCGACTCATCCCCGGCTTGCGGGGCATGCCCGAGGTGATCACCACCACGTCCGAGCCTGCCGTCTCTTCGTAGCCGTTGCTGCCGGTCACCTTGGAGTCGTAACCATAGATGGGGGCCGCCTCCATGAGGTCCAGGGCCTTGCCTTGAGGCATGTCGGGAACGATGTCCACCAGGACCACATCCCCAAGCTGTTTCTCCGCGAGACGCTGGGCGGTGGTGGATCCGACGAAACCGGCACCGATGACGGTGATCTTCTTGCGAGTCATGGAAGTTTCTCCGAAGGGAGGGAGGGGTGGGAAGGAAAAATGGAGAGGGCCGAACCTACATGCGGGCGATGATGGCGTCGCCGAATCCCGAGCACTTGAGCAGGGTGGCCCCCGGCATCTGACGCTCCAGGTCGTAGGTCACCTGCTTGTCGGCGATGGCCTTGTTGACGCCTTTGAGGATGAGGTCAGCGGCCTCGTTCCAGCCCAGATAGCGGAACATCATCTCCCCCGAAAGGATGACCGAACCGGGGTTCACCTTGTCTTGACCGGCATACTTGGGGGCGGTGCCGTGGGTGGCCTCGAACACCGCGATCTGGTCACCGATGTTGGCTCCCGGAGCCATTCCCAGCCCTCCCACCTGGGCAGCGGCGGCATCGCTCATGTAGTCGCCGTTGAGGTTGGGCATGGCCAGCACCGAGTACTCATCGGGGCGCAGGAGGATCTGCTGGAACATGGCGTCGGCAATACGGTCCTTGATGAGGAGCTTACCGGCAGGAGCCTTGCCTCCGTGCTTCTCCCACACGTCGTCCTCGGTGACGATCTGGTCGGCGAACTCGGTGCGGGCCACCTCATACCCCCAGTTCCGGAAGGCCCCCTCGGTGAACTTCATGATGTTCCCCTTGTGAACCAGGGTCACGCTGGGAAGCTTCTGGGCCAGGGCGTACTGAATGGCCATGCGGACCAGGCGTTTGGAGCACTCCGGCGACATGGGTTTGATGCCGATCCCCGAAGAGGGGCGGATGCTCTTGCCCATGGTACCGTTGAGGAACTCAATGACCTTCCGGGCGTCGTCCGTTCCTGACTTCCATTCGATCCCGGAGTACACGTCCTCAGTGTTCTCCCGGAAGATGATGACGTCCAGCTTGCCCGGCTCCTTGACCGGAGAGGGGACTCCCTCAAACCATCGCACCGGCCTCACGCAGGAGTAGAGGTCCAGGATCTGGCGCAGGGCCACGTTCAGGGAGCGCATTCCCTCGCCCACCGGGGTGGTGAGGGGGCCCTTGATGGCCACCCGGTACTCCCGAATGGCCTGAAGGGTGTCCTCGGGGAGCCACTCGTTGGTTCGGGCCAGGGCCTTTTCCCCCGCAAGCACTTCAAACCAAGTGATGGAACGCTTGCCGCTGTACGCCTTGGCCACTGCCGCATCGAACACCCGGACCGAAGCCGCCCAGATGTCTGGGCCGGTGCCATCTCCTTCGATAAAGGGGAGGATGGGATGGTCGGGGACCTTCAGAGCACTGCCGGAGACGGTGATGGCCTCGCCGGTGGTGGGAGGGGTCACGTGACGGTAGAGAGTCATCCGGAAAGTGCCTCCAGAAAGGGGGGAACGGCAAGAGGAGAAGATGAGGGAAAGACAGGACGCATGAGGAAAAAGGACAGGCTCCGACGGGCAAACGACGCATTGTCAAAGCGGCGAGAGGATACGCCTCCCCACAGGAATGACAAGGCAGACCGGGGAGAAAAGGCGCACCGAAGAGGGAAGGGGAGGGGGGAGATTCGGGGGCAGATGCCCCCACCAGGAGGCAGGAAATACCAAGAGAGGGGGCCGATCAGCGCTGGCCTAGAGGCACCCAGGGCAGGTCCATGGGACCCACATACCGCTCCGAGGGACGGAAGATGCGGTTGTTGCTGTACTGCTCCAGGATATGGGCCGACCATCCGGCGATGCGGCTCACCGCGAAGATGGGGGTAAACAGGTCCATGGGGATGCCCATGGTGTAGTAGGTGGAGGCCGAGTAGAAGTCCACGTTGGCGTAGAGTCCCTTCTTCTGGAACACCAGATCCTGGAGCCTCAGGGACATGTCAAACCACTTGGAGTTGCCAATGCGGTCCCCCATGTCCTTGGAGTACTTCTTGAGCACCACAGCCCGGGGATCCAGGGCCTTGTAGACCCGGTGGCCGAATCCCATGATCTTCTTCTTGTCCGCCAAGGCTCCGTCCAACCAGGGCTCGACGTTCTCCAGAGAGCCGATCTCCATCAACGTCTCCATCACCCCCTCGTTGGCACCGCCGTGGAGGGGCCCCTTGAGGGAGCCGATGGCCGAGGTCACCGAACTGTAAAAGTCCGACAGGGTGGAGGCGGTGACCCGGGCGGTGAAGGTGGAAGCGTTGAACCCATGGTCGGCATGGAGGACCAGGCAGATGTCGAAGGTCCTCTCCATGGCCGGGTCGGGCATCTCCCCGTTCACCATGTTGAGGAAGTTGGCGGCATGGCTCAGCTCGGGGCGAGGATCGACCACCGGCAAGCCCTGGCGGATCCGATGGAAGGCGGCCACCACCGTGGCAAACTGGGCCACCAGGCGATAGGCGGTGCGGCGCAGGGCTGGGGTGGATTCCTTCTCCGCCGGGTCGGCCTCATTGTCCCATCCCGCCAGCATGGACACCGCAGTGCGGAGGGCCGCCATGGGGTGGAGGGTCTTGGGAAGCAGGGACAGGACCTTCTTCACCTCCTCGGGGATGGCCCGGTGCCCGGCCAACTCCACCCTGAGGTCCGCCAACTCGCCGGCGTTGGGAAGACGGCGATTGAACAGCAGGAACACCACCTCTTCAAAGCAGGCGTTCTCGGCCAGATCGAAGATGTTGTACCCGCAGTACACCAGCTTGCCGATGGTGCCGTCGATGAAGCTCAGGTTGGAGTCGGCGGCCACCACTCCTTCAAGTCCAGGACGGTACAGATTGTCGCTCATGGATGTTCCTTGATCCGCGTTGGCGAGACCGCCTGGGGAGGGCGGCGGGGATTCCGGGCTTCAGCGCCGGTGGGCGCGGCGCGGCGAGAATATAGAGATCCGGGGGGGCAAGGTCAACGAGGAGGGAGGCGGGAAAAGGGGACCTGAAATGGGGAAAGACGGGAGGCCCGTTCCTTCCCCGACGGAAGGTCAGCCCAGGTGGCGCTTCAATTCTTCCACCTTGTCGGTGCGCTCCCAGGTCAGATCCACATCGGTACGGCCGAAGTGGCCGTAGGCGGCGGTCTTCTTGTAGATGGGGCGGAGCAGATCAAGGTGCTTGATGAGGCCGGCGGGCTTGAGGGGGAAGATGTCCCGAACGGCCCGGGAGATCTTCTCATCGTCCACCGTCCCGGTCCCGTAGGTGTCCACGAACACCGACACCGGCTCGGCTAAGCCGATGGCATAAGCGAG
>CAYRTW010000142.1:0-14875 GCA_964426935.1 uncultured Rickettsiales bacterium | reverse complement strand
ACGCTCCTCCGAGGATGAAGAAGGCCCCCCAGACCCAGGATCGCCATTCCCCCCAGGGCAAGGAAATCCGCCATGGGAGCGTTCCAGGGACCTACCTGCCACTCCACTGCCACGAAAGCAAACATCAGATGAAGGGCCACCAGGGTGCCGAAGATCCCCTGGCGACCCCCTCGCCCAAGGTGGAGGAAATGAGACATTTCTATAGTGAGATCAAGCGGTTCACTAGTCGAACCTTCAGGCACGATTCGGCTGGTAGGGTCGCCAGGAGGCAAACACCCCCTCCGCCACCGCTGTGGCCCTGGCCCCCTCCTCCAGGAGTTGGACAAACACTCGGGAGATGCCGTCGTTCTCTCGTCCCGCGTCTCCAGCCGGCAGGCCGGCGAACAGCACTCGGGTTTTCGAGGGGTCAAGGAAGGGGTGACTGAGGACGTATTGATCGAAGAAGTTCAGGGCAAAAAGCTGCTCCCGGGAGGGGAAGAAGCCCCCGTGCTGGCGGCGAGCTCCAGTGACGACGGAGAGGGAGTACCACCACAGACACGACGACCACATGTCCACACCGCCGTAGACAAGCTCCTCATCGCTCTTCCAATCAAATCCCAAGAAGTGATCGTCCAGGCGATGCAGCACTTCTCCGGTGCGGGCGTCCACCACCGTCAACTTTTGATAGGGGGCCCCGCCCCCGCCGGGGGCTTCCGCCACCGCCAGCCGGGAACCGCTGGGAGAGAATCGCATCGCTCCCATGCCCCGATACCAGCCCAGAAGACGCCGTTTTCCGCTTTTGGGTTCCACCACCACGACCTGATCCTCTCCAGGACCGGCGGCTTCTCCAAAGGCCAGGAGGGTCCCATCGGGAGACCAAGCCGGGGTACAGAAATACCCGGGGCGTCCAGAAATCAACCGATCCGCTGCCAGGGGACCAGGGAGAAGGGTGACTCGGGCAGGATGGGCCTCCCGGCTGTCCCCATCCGTGTGAAGGGCGAGTCGAAAGTGAGGACCGGGAGCGGGAGAGGCAAAGAGGGGGGCTCCCCGGGTCAGATCCACAGGTTCTCCCGGCTCGTCCACCGACACCAGGGAAAGAATCAACTGGTCCCCTTCCTGACGGAGGACTAGCAGGGAAAGGCCATCGGGAGCGAAGCTCATGTACACCAGACTGCCCTCGGGGAGGCGCAGCACGTCCCACACCTGGATTCCCCGGAGGTCCATCACATAGACCTGTCCACCTCGGTGGGGAGTGGCCTGTTCTTCTCCCTCTCCCAGAGGCTGGGACGCAAAACAAGCCACCCTCTCTCCATCGGGGGACCAGGTGGGGTGGGAGAATCGCTGACGCGCCTCGGTGGGGGAAGCCTCTTTGCCCTTTGAGCTCCCCCATCCGAGGCTGAAATCGTCCGGGGACCAGGAAAGACGAGTCGCATCCTGACCGAAAGCGTCCCCCACGTAGATGTGGCCGTCAGTTCCCACCCAGGCGAGTTCAACGGGAGGGAGGGAGGAACTCCGGGCCATGGGGGGATCCTGGGGTCACAAGGGTTCAAGCACGGGGCTCATCATTCTACGCGAGGAGAGGGCATCAGTTCGGGACAGTCCGCTCAACCGTATCGGTCTTCTCGAATGACCACTCGCATCTCGTCAAAAGCCGCCTTGGGGGTGCCGTCGTATCGCCACAGACCCAGGTGCCTCTCGGGAGAGGGCATCCAGTAATCGAAATCCGGGTCGTCGTGGGCCTGATCCTTGAGGGTGCTGACGAAGAAGCCGCTGGCCCCCTCCCTGCGAGCGCTGGTGGCCGCCAGGGTGAGATAGTGGCGCTGGGCGGCATGGGTGAACAGGGTGCTGTGGGTGGGGAACCCGGTGGCCGCCACTTCCACCTCATGGCGAGGAAGGAGGGAGCGAACCTCCGCGACCACTTCTCCCACCCTTTCGGCGAGGTGCGGTTCGGGGATCCACTGGCAGGGAAAGGTCGACAGCCCCACCACATCAAAGGGGATGCCGTCTGCCTGCCACTCAGCAAGAACCCGCCTCCATCTGGGAACAGCCGTGGCCAGGGTCAGGTGGATTCGAGCCTCCTTGGAGCCGCTGCGAACGGCCCGGGTCAAGGTGGTCAGGAGCTCCTGCCGGAACCCGGAATCGCGAAAGGAACTGGCCTTGCGACGCCGGGTGCGAAAGTGATCCCATGCCCAGGCGTTCAGGCAGTCCTCCACCATCCAATGGGAAATGGAAGGATGGCGGGCCACCACCTCCTCCACGTAGGCTCCCAGCCTGAGAAGGTATTCGGGATGGAGAACTCCCCCCGGTGTCACCGCCCAGGTGGGGAGCAGGTGATGAAATCCCTGTCCCACCATTCCCACCACCGAGAGCCCAGCTTCCTCCATGGGAGCCAGCCAGCGCTCCACCGCCTGCCATTCTCGGGCGCCCGGGGTCTTTTCCACCCACCCCCACGGCAGGGAGGTCTGGACCCAGGCAAAGCCCTTCTCCCGCAAGCGCAGGGCGTCTTGATGGGTCAGGGAGCGCAAGACCCGGACTCCCCAGCGCATGTGCAGGGACTCGACCATGACCCATGGTACCAGCCCTTTGACTTCAGGCCCCGCCTGGAGCAGCGTGGAGAGGTAATTCGGAGAGACGGTGATGCCCTCGGCCTTTCGTTTCGGGTCCTCCCATGCTCCTCGTTGGAGAGCGGGGGCGGGTGTGGAGTGGAGGGCGGCGCCCCCGAGGATCTCCCCTCCTGCTTCGGCCCCTCTTCCCCTTCCCCGGCCTGTTCCCCTCTCTGCGCCCCTCCCCCTGCTCCCCGGAAAAAGCCCGGGGAGCTCGGCCTCCCTCCCCCCTCCGCCGTCGCCGCCGAGGCCTCCACGTCCGTCTCCTCCAGCCCAACTGGGGCCCTCCCTGGAAGACCCCTCTCCCGCGAACGTTCCCCCATCGGCCCATGTACCGCTGCTGGTCATTGATGACCTGGATCCCTTTCTGGTGCTGCCTCCTCCCCCGCCTCTCGTCTCGGTCCCCTCCAGGGAGATTCGATTGCGGGTCATGGGGGGCATGAAACGTTCGGAATCTCTTTCTGGCGGCGTCCAGGCGGGGGCCTTCGCATCGGAAGGATCCCGTTGGGAACGGAGGGAAGAGGAGGCGGAATTGGACCTGGACGACGATGATCCCAAGGATTCCCGGGTCGGGCGGGGCCTGGCGGGGCTTGGGTCTCCGAAGCGGACTTGGTAGGATGCGACCCGACCGGGCAGCGGCCTGGATGGAGGCAACATGGTGGTGATGGCGCGGTGGATGCTCTGGACGGGACTGGCTGCAACGGCAGTGCTGTGGGGATGTGGCGAGGGAGACAAGGCGAACGTGGCGGATGGACCCGCCTCAGGCTCGGGAATCGTCAAGAAGGTGACCTGCAAAAGCGCTCCAGGAGCCATGGCGGAGGGTCAGGGGGTATTGACCTTCGAGTGGAAACGGGGGGGACAACCCCTCAAGGATGGATTGAAGATCAAGCTCCGGGGCACCGGTCCCCAGGCGGCGGTGGTGGAGAAGGGGGATGGGGCACGAAAATTCGAGGTGGAGCCGGGGGTTTACGCAGCAGAGGTGGATCTGACCCTCAGCGATGCCATGAAGGGGGATGGCAAGGTCACCGATCTGACGGTGGCCAAAGGAGTGGTCACCACCTGTGCCGCCGAGGTGGAGTTGGATGTGGGGATGGTGGAATTTCACTTCACCAACGAAGGCATCAACGTGGATGACTCCACCCACCTGTCCTTTTACAAGGCAGGGGAGGATCCCACCCTCAATGTGCCCGTCCTGGGAAAGCAGCCCGCCGGGAAGGAGTTGTCCCTGGCTCCTGGAAACTACGACGTTCACGCCGAGTTTGGGGGTGGAGGGACGGTCCTGGGGGATTTGTGGATGAAGGCGTTGGAGGTGAAGGGAGGGGGAGCAAAGACCACCGATACCAAGGATTTCGGGGTGAAGCTCCAGGGAGCCACCGTCATGGCAACCAACTACGGCAAGGACGTCAACAAGCGCACCACCGTTTATTTCTACAGGCCCGGTGCCGACATGGATTACGCCGTGGCGGTTGCTCGGGGAGCGGCAGGCAAGCTGGTGGCGGTGGAGCCGGGGACCTACGATTTACGGGTGGTTTACAAGCCCAGTGACAATTCAGATACGTGGGCCGACAAGCGAATGCCTGCGGTGGCCATCGGCACCACCCCTGAGAACACCCACCTCTCCCTGACCGTGGACATGGACAAGCCCATCGCCACCATCCAACTCAAGGTCCTCATGGGGACGGAGGAGGTCACTGATCGAGCCCAGGTCCGACTCATCAATGCCGGTGCGGATCGGGGGGCGGCCTCGGATGTGGTGGATGAGACGGGAGCCAAGGAGTTGGTGGTGCCCGCCGGGGATTACGAGATGCTGGTGTTGTACAAAGGAACCTCGCAGGTGCTTCAGTCCACCTGGCAGCCCCTCAAGTTGGAGCAGGGGGCGGTGATTCAGAAGGAGATCAAGCTGGGAGGAAGTTGAGAGGTCAGGGGCGCTTCTGGTCAGCGACGGCGTCCCCCCGCTCCTCCGAAGAGAGGGGAGGGGTCGTGTCCTCCAGGGAGGCGATGACCGGCCAGAAAAGGGAATCGAAGGCGTCTTCGTTCGTCGAGTCCCCTTCGTCCCAAAGATCGGCGTGAACCAGGTAGGTCGCCTGCTGGCCTCGGATGAGGGCGTCCAATCGGTAGCCGTGTCCTCGGGGATTTCCCCAGCGGGAGTAACGGTATTCTCCCGGGCCCAGCGGGTGGCGGAACCCCTTTCCTGATGCCCCCAGGCTGGCTGCCCCGCCGTCGGTCTTCTCGATCTGGAGGGTGGGGTACCCATTGCCCACCGGAGTCCGGTGGATCAGCCGAGTCCCTTTGCGGAGTTGGCGACAGTCCCACTGGGGAGGGACCACCAGGGACAACCCCGATGGTCCCTCTACACGAACCCCGGTGGCCACGTCTTCCATGGAAGGACCGAAACAGCCGATGGGACTCCCCGTTCCCAAAAGGAGCAGGAGGAGAGCCCTCGCTGTTCGGCCCCCGTTCCCCATGATCAGGCGCCCGCCTTGACCCGGTAGATCTCCACCGACTGAAGGACAACGGGTTGCTGGGGGCGATCCTGGGCACCCCGAGGGACGCGGGCGATGGCCACCACCCGGTCCATTCCTTCCACCACCTCGCCAAACACCGAGTGCTTGCGATCCAGCCAGGAAGTAGGCTTCTCGGTGATGAAGAACTGGGAACCGTTGGTGCCGGGGCCGGAGTTGGCCATGGAGAGGATGCCGGGCTTGTTGTGCTGCAGGGTAGGGTGAAACTCATCCGCGAAACGATAGCCGGGGCCGCCGGTGCCCATGCCCAGAGGATCGCCCCCTTGGATCATGAAGTCGGGGATGACCCGGTGAAAAACGGTGCCGTTGTAGAGGGGGACACCGACCTTCGATTCCCTGGTCCCGGGGTGGGTCCAGGGCTTGCTGCCGGTGGCCAGACCCACGAAGTTGGCCACGGTGAGGGGGGCGCGATCCTCAAACAAACGGATCACGATCTCCCCCATGGAGGTGGTGAAGCGGGCGCGCAATTCCCCTTCCCCGGGAAAGATGGACGAGGAACCGGCGGAGCTTTCGGGCTTGCTGCTGGAAAAGAGACCCATGTGTATTCTCGCGGGCAGGCCTGCGGTGAGGTGGATTCGAGCCTCACCGGCCGCCCTCCCTTTCTAGCAGATCCTCCCCCTGGCCGCCAAAAGGAGGGGCTCTGGCAGGGGGTAGGAATGGGTTCAGTGAGGAGGGGAACCTGGACGTGCGGGGCAGTTGACGCTTGCCGACCTTTGCTTTACAACAGGGCGGTCCCGACCCCCGGGATGCGTGTGTCTACGTGGAGCAAGACGATGGTTCAAGTTCGTTCCCTGGCGCTGGCGTTCATCCTCCCGGCGGCGCTGATGTGGTCGGGGGCCGCTCTGGCAGCGGACGGAGACGAAGATGGGTACGACGAGTTGGTGGACTGTGATGACTCCAACCCGGATATCCACCCCGACGCCGCTGAAGTGTGTGATGGGGAGGACACCGACTGCGACGTGGGCACGGATGAAGCCGTGGACTCGGATGGGGATACCCAGAGCCTTTGCGACGGGGACTGTAACGACGGATATGCCTGGGCCAACACCCTGGACGTAGACCTGGACGGGGTCTCCACCTGCGCTTCGCTGCCTGATTGCAACGACAATGATCCAGCCTTGAACCCCCTGGATGTCGATGGGGATGGCTTCTCCACCTGCGAGGCTGACTGCGACGACGCTACGGCTGCCGTGGTCCCGGGCGGCGTTGAAGTCTGCGATGGCTTGGACAACGACTGTGACACCGAGCTGCCCGCCGACGAGGTGGACGATGACCTGGATGGCTTCAGCCCCTGCCAGGGGGATTGCCGCGACGACAACGCGGATCGCTTTCCTGGCAACCCCGAGGTTTGTGACGGGATCGACAACGACTGCGACGGCGAACGCCCGGTGGAAGAAACCGATGTGGATGGGGACACGGTCCTGGCTTGCGACGGGGATTGCAACGACGAGGACGCCACCATCTCCAGCAACGCTTCGGAGACCTGCGAGGACGGAATCGACAACAACTGCGATGGTGCCATTGATGCTGCGGATGTGGCCTGCCTGGATCAGGTGCCCACTGCCGATCCGGGATTGGGTCCCCAGGGAATGTATCTGGCGGGCCCGGTGACCCTGACCTTCGACGGATCTGCCTCCATCGACGCCGAGGTGGGTGACCAACTGGTGTGGACCTGGAACGCTGGGGAGGATGCGGGCTATCCCGGGGTCAGCGTGGTCAGCTTCGTCCAGGACCCGGGTTCCCCCTTCGCCTTCATGGTGGTGGAGGTGGATCCTTCAAAGATCACCCACGACGGCGATTCTCCCAATGATTCCTGGGACTTTCCAGTGACCCTTACCGTCAATGATGGGGTTCAGGACAGCGAGACCATCACCGTGACCGGTCATGTGTACGCCCCCTCTCACTTCGTGGATAACGCGCCCGCCGTCAACTGCTCCACCGCCCCTGCCTCCTCTGGAGGTCGAGCCGGCCTTTTCCTTGGCATGGCTGCGCTGGTCCTTTCGTTCCTCCGTCGCCGCGCCGCCTGATTCTCGGATCAGGGGAGTCCACCGGTCCCCCACGCCAGGCCATGGCCCTCCCTCCCTCTTCTGCCCACTCCCTGCTTGGATCGCTCCTTTCGGCCCTGGACACCGTTCTCCACGGCAAGCCCGAGGTGGTCCGCGCCGTCCTGGTCGCGGTCCTGGCCCGCGGGCATGTGCTGATCGAGGACGTCCCTGGGGTAGGGAAGACGACGTTGGCCCATGCCCTGGCCCAGGTTCTGGGATGCTCATGGCGGCGTCTTCAGTTCACTTCCGATCTGCTGCCTGCCGACGTCCTGGGGGTGAGCATCTATGACGCCCCCAGCGGGGAGTTTCGCTTTCGTGCGGGCCCGGTGTTCACCCAGGTACTCTTGGCGGATGAGGTCAACCGGGCCACTCCCAAGACTCAAGGGTGTTTGCTGGAGGCCATGAATGAAGGGCAGGTGAGCGTGGATGGGGTGACCCGTCCCCTCCCCCAGCCCTTCCTGGTGCTGGCCACCCAGAATCCCCTGGAACATCACGGCACCTTTCCCCTGCCCGAATCCCAGTTGGACCGGTTTCTTTTCCGGATCCGCATCGGATACCCCCATCGGGAGGCGGAAAGACGGGTGCTGCGGGAGGGAGGAGGGGGCCCCGGCGTTTCATTGCCGGCCTTGACCGATCCCGCCTCTTTTCTGGCGCTGCAAGCCCTGGTGCAGGAGGTCTCCATGCATCGGGATCTGGAGGACTACCTTCTTCAGATCGTGGAGGCCACCCGCAGGGCCCCCGATCTGGCCGTGGGAGTGTCTCCCCGGGGAACCCAAGCGTTTGGGAGGGCGGCTCGGGCGGCAGCCCTGGTGGCAGGGCGGAATCACGTCGTTCCTGACGATATCAAGGGAGTGGCGGTGCCGTTGATTGCTCACCGAATCGTTCCCCTTCGCGCTCAGGAAGGGACCCTGGGAGACGCCAGGGAGATGGAAGCTCGGGTCGCCCGCATCGTCGCGTCCATTCCCCCGCCGGTGTAGTCTGGGGGGAGTCTCTTCCTGGTTCCCATGGCCAATCTCCGTTCATTACCGGCCCACCGGGTATCCGCCCATCTGGCACCTGACCATCTGGGTCCCCTTCTTCCTCTGCGGGATCCCCCCATGGAGGGGCGTTGGCGGCTCGTTTTGCGGCGCCTTGCCCGGGTTCTCCAGCCTCCCCGCCGGCTCCGGTTGACCCGGGAGGGGTGGGCCTTCGCGGGCATGGCCCTGGCGGTGGCCCTGGCGGCGATGAACACTGGCAACAACCTGCTCTACCTCGTTTTTTCCACCATGCTCAGCCTCTTTGCCCTGTCAGGGATCTTGAGTGAGGCCGCCATGGCCAGGGTGAAGGTGGAGAGGATCGTGCCAGGGATGGTGCACGCCGGGGAGGAGGCCTCCTGCCTTCTGATTCTCAAGAACCCTCGCTCCTTCTTCTCCCACCTGGCCATCAGCCTGGAGGAACTTCCCGGGAAGGGAGCCGATCTGGTCCCGGCCAGAGCGTTCTTTCCCCGGGTGCCTGCCCGGGGGGAGGCGGCGTCAGAGGTGGGACTGATCTTCCGTCGCCGTGGGCTGCATCGGTTGGAGGAGGTGGAGGTTTCCACCACCTATCCCTTCGGGCTGGCCCGCAAGAGTTATCGGATTCTCTTGCCGGCGGAGGTGGTGGTCTTCCCTGCTCGGGAGGCCCTTCGATCCTCCCCCACTCCCCTCCTGGCGGAGGGATCTCTCCAGGCCCGCCCCCGGTCCATCGCCGACGGGGACCCCGCAGGGCTCCGGGAGCATCTTCCTGAAGAGGACTCGAGGACCATCCACTGGAAGGCTTCCGCTCGCCGAGGACGCCTTCTCTCTGTGGAGAGATCCGCTGAGGAGGGAAGAACCCGATGGGTGGTTCTGGCGGAGGAAAAGGGGGGGGATTCTCCCCAGGCGATGGCAGTCTTTGAGGGAGAGGTGAGGAGAGCGGCCGCCGAGGTGAGGGAGGGGATTCGTCGCGGAGAGAGGGTCGGGTTGCGAGGGCCCCAAGGGCTGGCCATTCCCCCTGGAGAGGGACGGCATCAGGAAAAGGCCTTGCTCACTGCCCTGGCATTGGTTCCAGGAGGAGGACGGTGATCTCCTTCTCCTTGGCCTTACGTTTGTCGTTCTACGGGGTGGCCCTCTCTGGATTTGCTGCGTTGGGAGTGGCTGGCGCTCTGGGACCTCTGCCTGCTGTGGTGGTCGGGCTGTGTCTGCTGATGTCGTTTCCGGAGCGTCGCTCTTTTCGCTTCTCGGGGACGATCTGGAACGTCCTGGCGGTGGCCCTGTTGTTTCTATGCGCGGTGAGGTATGCGGCGGGGACCGATCCTCTGCACATCGGTGGCGACCTGCTGGTGTTTGGCCAGTGCCATCGTCTGGAGAGCCAGAAAACCAATCGGGACTGGTGGTTTGTGGTGGTGGTGGCCTTCGGGCAGATCCTCCTTGCCACCATTCTCACCGTTGACCCCCTCTTCTTTCCCGTGTTTCTGTTGTGGCTGGTCACCCTCACCTGGGCCCTTCTCCTCCTCCGCTTGAAGATCGGAGTGGATGCCACCCGTGGCGGGGAAGACTCCTCCTCCGTAGAGGATCCTTACGCCCTCCTTCGCCCCCTTCTTGGCTGGCGCTCCGCCCTGGGAGTGGGGGCAACCACCTTTCTGACCCTCCTGGCGACCCTGTCGTTTTTTTTCATCCTCCCCCGCTTTGAGGCCAGCTTGATGCGAGGAGGAAGTGGTTCAGAAATTCATGTGGCCGGCTTTTCTCCAGAGGTGCATCTGGGAGAAGTGGGACGGATCCAATCCCGTCGGAATCCAGTGCTGCGGATGCGAATGACGGACCGGGAAGGAAAACCCTACACCGAGGGCCCCCAGTATCTGTACGGTCTGGCCCTGGATCGCTTCGATGGTCGCTCCTGGTCCCTGTCTTCCCTGGATCGAATCCCACTCAGCCCCACCGGCCCTGGTTGGCCGGCTCCGGATGTGCTGCTCCCCGATACGGACGTGGTGGCGGACCTGACCATGGAACCTTCGGACAGTGAAGTGCTTTTTTTCCCTGGGGTGCCCTTGGGGATCTATGGGGAGTTCACCAGCCTGGAGGCGGCCTCCACCGAGGGCTACCACCCTCCCCGCAATTCCTCCCGCCGTCGCTATGTGGTGCATTCCGACCTGGACAGAAGCGCGCCCGAGACCCTGCGGCAGCCGGGGGGTCCCATCCCCGAGGACATCGCTCGATCCTATCTGCAACTGCCCTCCTCCCTCTCCGCCCGCGTCCGAGCGTTGGCGGAGAAGCTGGCCCAGGAGGCAGTGCTGCCCTACGACAGGGCTTTGCGGGTGGAGCAGTTCCTGGCGCGGGGAGACTTTCGGTACTCCATGGACAACGCCCCCGGTCGAGCCGATCCGCTGGACGACTTCCTGTTTGAGACCCGGGAGGGGCACTGCGAATATTTCGCCTCGGCGATGGTGGTGTTGCTGAGGGCGCAAGGGATTCCCTCCCGCATCGTCAACGGGTTCCTGGCCCAGGACTACCTCCCCGCTGGGGGTTACTTCTTGGTCCGTCAGAACGACGCCCATTCCTGGGTAGAGGTCTGGATTGCGGGAGGGGGATGGCAGCGCTTCGACCCCACTCCCGGCCGGGCGGGAGAGGGCGTGGTCCGGCTGACCGCCCTGGGGAGGCTTCAGCAGTACATGGATGTCTTCCAAGACCAGTGGAACCGGGTCATCCTGGATTACAACCTGTCCACCCAGTTTGCCGCCTGGAATCGGCTCGCCGAAGCAATGGCCGGCCTGGGAGGGGGGGGAGGCTCCCTTCCCGGGTTTGGGGACGCCTTCACCACCCTCTCTCGGGGAAAGGGGGGTCCGGGTGCAGGGGGGAGCGCTCTGGGGGCCCTGTTCTTGGGAATCGCCATCGCTGGGGCGTTGATCTTGAGGAATCGCCTCTTTCATCGGGAAGCTCGGGGAGCGGAGGCCCTCCCTCCTGGGGTTCCCCGGCGCTTCGGGGCGCTGGTGCTGAAACTCGCCGAAGGGGCATCCTCCCTGCCCGGCCATCCTTGCCCGTCGGGGACTCTGGCGGAACGGCTCTCTGGAGCGGAGGCCCTCTTTCCCCAAACCCTGTCGGGGCTTTCAACCCTGGCCGGGAAGTATTACGCCGCTCGGTGGGATGGCTTCCTGCCCGGTGCGTCCGATTTGAAGCAGGCAGCCGTCCTGGCTTCCGCCCTGGGAACGGTCCGGCGCGGGGTACGACGCAAGAAGATGGATGGAAATGGATAAATTCTGCCCGAATTCAGGCAAAAGTATTGAGATGATGCCCGGTGGGAGGTAGGTTGCCCTCGTCAGGTCGCCGCCATGCACCGCCTCAAACAACATCTCCTGGGACTGGCCGATGTCTCTGAGCGGGATCTGGACAAGATCCTTCAGGAGACCCTCCTGTTCCTGGGGGAAACGGTGGAAGCCTACGTGCGAAGGCGCCACGGGGAGATGCAGCGGGAGGGTCGCACCAACGAGGAAATCTTCCTGAAACTGGGGGAGGAGATTCCCGAGCGAAGGTTTTCGGCCCCCTCTCTCTCCCCGAGGCAGTTGCGGCGGTTGATCTACGGTTGAGTCCCCGGGCGAAGGCTCAGAAACATCACTGCACCCCGGTTGATGGGGGTCCGAAGAGGTAACCATGTGTGGAATCGTGGGCTATGTGGGTGACAGGGAGGCCCTTCCCATCCTGGTGGAGGGGCTGAAGAGGCTGGAGTACCGGGGATATGACTCATCGGGAGTGGCCCTCGTCCATCGCGGCCGCATCCGCATCCATAAAAAGGCGGGGAAGATCAGGGAGATGGAGCGCACCCTGCCTCCAGGTGTCCGGGGAAACTGCGGGATCGCCCATACCCGCTGGGCGACTCACGGTGAACCCAACGACGTGAATGCCCATCCCCATTCCTCCAACGATGGACGCATCGCCGTAGTCCACAATGGCATCATCGAAAACTACGTGGCCCTGAAGACCATGCTTCAGCAGGACGGGTCGGTGTTTGTATCCGACACCGACACCGAGGTCATCGCTCATCTCATCGCCAAGTTCTACAGCGACGATCTGGATGCGGCCGTCCGCAACGCTCTCCACTACATCAAGGGCACCTATGGGATCGCGGTGGTTGCATCGGATCGCCCTGGAGAGCTGGTGGTGGCCCGAAATGGTTCTCCCATCGTCCTGGGCATCGGTGAAAAGGAGATGTTTGTGGCTTCCGATGTGGCCGCCATCATCGCCCACACCCAGCAGGTGGTGTACCTGAGCGATGGGGAAACCGCATGGCTCAATAAAGACCGCTATCGCACGGTGGGGCGGGATGATGAGACCATCGACAAGGATGTGCAGGAGGTTGATTGGCGCATCGAGGAAATCGAAAAGGGGGATTTCCCCCACTTCATGCTCAAAGAGATTCACGAACAGGAGGATTCGATAGAGCGCTGCTATCGAGGCCGGTTGATTCCCGAATTCGGCACCACCCGCCTGGGGGGGTTGAACCTGGAGAAGAGAGAGTTCTTCGACATCGAGCGCTTGAAGCTCCTCGCCTGTGGCACCTCCTTTCATGCCGGTCTGACGGCCTCCTACATGTTCGAGAATCTGGCGCGAGTCCCCTGCCAGGTGGAGATCGCGTCGGAGTTTCGATACAAAAATCCCATCATCGAGAAGAACACCCTCTACTTTGCCATCTCCCAGAGCGGGGAAACTGCCGACACCCTGGCAGCGATGAGGGAGATTCAGCGCAAAGGGGGGAGGGTGCTGGGGTTGGTGAATGCGGTGGGTTCCACCATCGCCCGGGAGAGCGACGGGGGCATCTACATTCGTTCCGGCCCGGAGATCGCGGTGGCCTCCACCAAGGCCTACACCTCTCAAGTGGTGGCGATGTTCCTGTTTGCCATCACCGTAGGGAGGATGCGAGATCTCTCCCCCTCCCACGGAAAGACCCTGCTGGAGGAGCTCCAGCGCCTGCCCGGCAAGGTGGCGGAGTGCCTGGCCCTGGGAGATCAGATGAAGGCCCTGGCCTCCCGGATGCTGAATGTCCCATACGTCTTGTTCCTGGGAAGGGGCATCTCCTACCCCGTTGCCCTGGAGGGCGCGTTGAAGCTCAAGGAAGTCAGCTACATTCACGCCGAAGGGCTGGCAGCGGCGGAGATGAAGCATGGACCCATCGCTCTCATCCACGAGGAAA
The DNA here is from genome assembly GCA_964426935.1 of uncultured Rickettsiales bacterium. Lineage (GTDB taxonomy): Bacteria > Myxococcota_A > UBA796 > UBA9615 > JAKLKC01 > CAYRTW01. The sequence goes on along the minus strand of CAYRTW010000142.1, from coordinate 1,552 downwards.
CCCCGGTGTTTTTCGTGGCCCCCCGGGATGAGTTGTTCGAAAAGACCCTCTCCAACATGGAGGAGGTGCGGGCGCGAAAGGGGAGGATCGTGGCGGTCACCAATCCCCATCCCACCGACAAAAGGGTGGAGCACCTGGCGGAGGAGGTCATCTACGTACCAGAAACCGCCGATGTCTTGTCCCCCCTCCTCACCGTGATTCCCCTTCAGCTTTTCAGTTACCATGCAGCGGTCATGCTGGGGCGCGATGTGGATCAGCCCCGAAACCTTGCTAAAAGCGTCACCGTGGAATAAGCGGGGCGCCGGGGCGTCTTCTCCCTTCGGCCCGGAGAACAACTACCGATGACATCGTTTGTTTGCGGGGGAGATTCCCCCTGGTTCATCCTCTTTCGCCGTTCGCTGTGGACCCTCCTGATGGGCGTGGCAGTCGGGGGACTGGCGTTCACCCCAGCGGTCCTCGGGCAGGAAAGCCGCAAGGTGCCCGTGGCGGCTACTCCTAAGCTCGTAGGCAAGCCCATCGGCTCGGTGTCCCTTCCCAGCCTGGAAGGAAAGACGGTGGATGTGGCCGCCTTTCGGGGAAAGGTGGTCCTGTTGAACTTCTGGGCAAGCTGGTGTGGCCCCTGCCGAAGGGAAATGCCGGCTCTGAGCCAGCTTCAATCCCAGCAGGGGAGCGGTTTTCAAGTGGTGTCGGTCAACATCGACCGCAACGCCTCGGACGCACGCAGCTTCCTGGCCAAGGTGGTAGCTACCCCCTCCTATCCCATTCTTCTGGATGCCAAGAATGTGGTGATGGGCCGCCTGGGAGTTACCTCCATGCCCACCTCCTTCCTCATTGACCGAAGCGGAATCATCCGAGAGAAGATCGTGGGCTACAACGAAGAAGAGTTTGCCCAGCTCTCCCAGAAGATCGCTGCCCTCGGCAAATAGTCAGAACTCCACAGTTTTCCACTCATCGAGACCCTCATGGCCACCAAAAACAAGGGCAAGGCTCCCTCCCGCCCTTCTTCCCCTCCTGATTCTGCTCGATTCGACCAAGAGGCGCCCCCCTCCATTTCTCCGCCACCCCCTCCCGTTGCGTCCCTGTCCCGCCCCTGGGCCGCCTGGATCCTTCTCCTGGTGTTGGCGGCGGGAATCGGGGTTGCCTCTCACCTGGTCCGGATGCACTGGGCGGTGGAGGGGCTGCTTGCCGATTTCGTGGCGGGGTGTGGGGAGGCCACGGGTTGGAACTGTGAAGAGGTCAACGCCTCGTCCTATGCCACCGTTTTGGGAGTGCCCATCTCCCTCTTTGCCATTCCCACCTATCTGCTGGCCATTGCCCTTGTCCTGCACGCGCTCTTTCGTCGAGATACCCTGGCCAGGAAGGCCCCCTCCTACGTTTTTATCATCGGCATCCTGACCGTCTCTTATTCGGTCTTCCTGTTTGGGGTGTCCACCTTCGTACTCCATCAGAAGTGCATCTTCTGCGTGGCGTTGTACGGAGTGAACCTGTTGACCGCTGTGCTGGCGGTGGTCATGGCCGGTCGCTCCCCCGGAGCCATGGTGGGGGAGGTGAT
>CAYRTW010000141.1:0-15025 GCA_964426935.1 uncultured Rickettsiales bacterium | reverse complement strand
GTTCGGTGGCTCCCCACGGTAGATTCTCCTGTGCAACCTTACAACGCCCCTCCGTAGAACAACCAGGCCGCTCCCACCGTCGAACCCTCGTACCTCCCGAAGGTCGCTCCCATGGCCACGTCGGAGAATCCGTCCTCGTCCATGTCCATGCCCAGAGCCGAGGCTCCCAGGTAGGCCATGGAGTCGGTGGTGGTGAAGGAGGCATCGGCCAGGCCCAAATCGAACTCGCCGGTGACCGGCCCGTAGACCAGGTACACCATTCCCCCCGGGCTGAATCCGGTGCCCGCCTGGGTGGCTCCCACCAGCATGTCGCCGTAGCCGTCGTTGTTGACATCTCCCGCTCCCGCCACCGAGGTCCCGGCGTAGTCGGCGGAGGTGTCCCCCCAGAGGGCGGCGTCGGCGGTGGCGGGCCAGTAATCCCCGGTGAGGGGGCCGAAGAACACCCAGGCGGCTCCTGAGGAGGCCCCCCCAGCGCTGGAATAGGGAGCCCCGGCGATCACGTCGTGGTAGCCGTCTCCGTTGACATCACCGGCCCCCGCCAGGGAGGTCCCGATGCCCAGGGAGGGAGCGTCGGCGAGAATGCGGGCCCCTCCGTCGGCGAGGACGTGGACTCCGTCCTCCACCGGTCCGTACCAAAGGTAGACCGCCCCTCCTGAAGGCTCTCCCTCGGAGCTGTAGGGGGCGTTGACCAGGAAGTCGGCCAGCCCGTCGTCGTTGACATCGCCAGCCGGGGTCACCTTGCTCCCCGCCTGCATGTAGTTGGCGGACCCCATCAGCTTGACCGGGGCGTCGGCCAGGGAAAGCTCACCTTCCGCCGGGGTGTACCAGAGGTAGGCGGCGCCCACGTAGTTGAATCCCACCCCTTCGTAGGGAGCGCCGATGAGGAGGTCTCCAGTGCCGTTGCCGTCCACATCTCCGGGAAGGGCCACGGAGGAGCCGGCCATGTCGTAGTCCCCTTCTCCAGCGATGTGAACGGGGGCGTCGGCCAGGGTCAGGGCGCCGGCCAGGGGGCCGGGGAACAGGTAGACCCCTCCTGACATCATCCCCCCGGTGTCGTCATAGGAGTATCCCACCGCCAGATCGTCCACCTCGTCTCCGTTGAGGTCCCCCACCGCCATGGCGCCGCCGATGTAGGCTCCGGTGACTCCCCCCGCCACGGTGGCATCGGCGTCTTCGGCCAGGAAGGTGCCCGAATGGGGCCCAAACCAGATGTAGATGACCCCCTCTCCGTTTTCATCCACCTGAGCCTGGGAGGCCCCCACCAGGAAGTCGGGAACGCCATCGCCGCTCACATCCCCGGATGCCATGGAGCCACCGAAGTTGCCGTAGACCTGGTGGCCGTAGAAGGAGGCGTCTGCCCCCGTGCCCACCGCCAGGGGCCCTTGCAGGCTGCATCCGTTGTCGGTGCCGTCGCAGTCGTTGTCGATGCCGTCCCCGCAGTTTTCAGTGAGACCCGGGTGGGCAAGGGGTTCTCCGTCATCACAATCGGTGCTGTCGGTGACGTATCCTTCGGGAATGGAGCAGTCGGTGGTGCCAGGGGAATCATCGCTGCCATACCCGTCGGAATCGGCGTCGGGGAAGCTGGTGCTGGGATTCACCACCAGGGCGGGGTCGTCGATGACGGCGTTGCAGTTGTCGTCGATGCCGTTGCAATACTCGGGGGCATAGGGGTAGGTCTCCGCCCTGGCGTCGTTGCAATCGTTGTCATCGTCCACGTATCCGAAGGGGGCTTCGCAGGCGGTCAGGGAGACGCTGTGGTTGCCCCATCCATCCCCATCGCTGTCCTGATTCCACACGGTGGCGTCCACGGCATCGGCTTCGTCGATGGTACCGTCGCAGTCATCGTCCCAGCCGTTGCAGTGCTCCGACGCCGCCGGAGAGGCCCCGGAGTCGGTGTCGTCGCAATCGGAAGCGTTGTCCACATATCCGAGGGGAGGAGAGCAGGCGGTGACCGTATAGGCGTTGGAGCCATAGCCGTCCCCGTCATAGTCGATGTACCAGGTGGCCAGGGCCTCCGCATCGGTGTCCACCACCCCATCGCAGTCGTCGTCCCAGCCGTTGCACAGCTCGGTCGCCCCGGGGTGAATCCCTCCTGAAGAGTCATCGCAATCCTCATTGTTGCCCACCGTCCCCGGCAGGGCGGCGCAGGCCATCTCCTCCTCCCCGGTGCCGTACCCGTCCCCGTCTTCGTCGATGTACCAGGGGGATCCGTTGACAGGCTCGTCATCGGTCAGACCATCGCAGTCCTGGTCGACGCCATCGCAGAATTCGGCAGCTCCCGGGTGGATGTAAATGCTGGTGTCGTCGCAATCCTCCCCGGGGCCGTAGCCGTCTCCATCGGCATCGTCGGGAGGGGTGGAGTCATCGTCCGAGGTGTCGTCGTCGGGGGGAGTGGTGTCATCGTCCGGCGGCGGGGTGGAGTCATCGTCCGGGGGAGTGGTGTCGTCATCGGGAGGAGTGGAATCGTCGTCCGCCGTGTCGTCGTCGGTGGGTGTGGAATCGTCGTCCACCACCACCGTGTCATCGTCTTCTCCCCCCGAGTCATCGTCTCCCTCCGGGTCGGGCTGGCAGCCAAACACGAAGAGGAGGGGGGCCATCAGGGCCAGGGGAAAAAAAGAAGAGAAGCGCATGAAGCCTCCTGGCAGGGCCTACTGGGGCCGAGGTCGATGATCCGTCATATCATAGGACGGCCACAGCGGATGCGGCTTTTTCCGCTCCCATCCCCTCCAGGAGGTGCCCATGTCCTCGTTTTTTCCGGTTTCCCCCCCTTCTCGATGGGCTCTGCAGACCCTCGGGGGAGGGGTCCTCTTGCTCCTGGGCCTCCCCACGGTGGCCTCCGCCGCCTGTGTGGTCACCCTTCGCCAGCCCCTTCCCGGAGCGGTGGCGGAACAGGCTCCCGTGTTTCGCTGGACCGTCACCGGAGACTGCGTTCAATACCGGGTTTCCATCTCTCCTGACCCCTCTTTTCCGTTGGGAAACCGGGAGATGACCGGCTGGCAGACCGAGAGAATCTACACCTACCCTGCGGCCACCTGGCAGGTCACCGCGCCGGTCTACGCCGACACCGGGGTGTATTGGAGGGTGCAGGGGGAGGACTCCACCGGGCTGCGAACCTGGACCCTGCGGCGCTATCTGGGGGTGGACCCGGATCTGGACGGGGATGGGATTTCCTGGGGAGAGGGGGACTGTGACGACGCCGATCCCGGCACCTGGCCTGGGGCGGAGGAGACCTGTGATGGGGTGGACCAGGACTGTTCGGGAGTGGCCGATAACGATCCGGTGGACGGAACTCCCTGGTATCCCGATGGGGATGGGGACGGATATGGGGAGGAGGGCGGCGAAGTGTGGGCCTGCGAAGGGCCTCTGGGAATGGTGGGGACGGCGGGAGATTGCGATGATGCCGACTTCACCGCTTCTCCAGGGGAAGAGGAGTTCTGCGACGGAGTGGACAGCGATTGTGATGGGACGGTCGATGACGGGCTGGCCTGCGTCAACTGCACCCCCACCGTTCCCAGCGGCGCCGGCCCCAACTATCTGGCCGATGCCCCCTACACCACCGACCTGCGGGATCCCTCCCAGGTGGGTGCTGATCTGTGGATGTATGGGAAGATCCGCACGACCGGCTGCGATCCAATGGCGGGGGTGACCCTGGACGTGTGGCAGGCAGGGGCGGAGGAGGGGTACGACTTCGATCTTCCCTACTACTACCGAGGAAAGATCGTCACCTCGGCCAACGGCACCTACGCCTTCCTGACCCATCATCCCCGTCAGGAGTACGGGGCCGGGGGCGCCATTCCCTACCACATCCACTTCACCTTCACCGGAACAGGCATCCGCACCCTCACCACCGAGATGCTGTTCCTGGGAGACGCGGCGCTGGTGGGGGACGAGTCAGAAACCCAGATGACCGAGGCGATTTCCGACGGAATGGGAGGCTACACCGCGAGGTGGGATGCGGTGGTTCGCCCCATGTGACGGGCCCTCGGGAAGTAAGGGGCTCTCTCAGCCTCCCGCGCTTCCCACGTACCATTTCGCCATTTCCACCCCCAGCCGGGCCCGGGTGGACAGGGAGCCGTTGCTGGCGGCGCGAAGGGTCTGCCGGGCCAGCCAGGTGGGGCGGAAATAGAATCCGGCGTAGGCGCTCCGCATCACCCGTTGCAGATCCTCCTCGCTCCATCCTGGAGGAAGAAGGGTGGCTCGCCTCTCCTCGGCATCGGCGGGGTTGCGGACCCGCGTGAACTTGAGCCAACCCTCCCGCACCGCCAGATCGTACAGCTCGGTGCCGGGGAAGGGAGACAGGGTGGAGAATTGCACGAAGTCGGCCCCCATTTCCCGGCAGAAATCCAAGGTGTGGAGGGAGTCTTTGGGAGTCTCCCCCGGCACGCCCAACAGCACGTAAGCTACCGATTCCAGGCCCGCCTCCCGGGTGAGGGCGAAGGCTCTCTGGATCTCTTCCAATCGGGCCCCTTTTTTCAGGAAATCCAAGGATTTCTGGTTCCCGGACTCCACTCCGTAGGCCACAGTGCGGCAGCCCGCCCTCCGCATGGCCCCGAGGAGCTCCCGATCCACTCCGTCCACCCTGGCTTCGCATTTCCACTGAAGCCGGGTTCCCGCCTCTTGAAGCCCCTCGCACAACTCCAGGACCCTCCCCTTCCGCAGGGTGAAGTTGTCGTCGAAGATCACCGCGTAACCCAGGTGGTACCGGGCTTCGATCTCCTTGATTTCATTGACCACATATGCAGGGGAATGCCAGCGATATCGGCTTCCCGAGACCGTCTTGTCGCAGAAGGTACACTGGAAGGGGCATCCCCGAGAGGTGATGAGGGTGGTGACTCCCGGGCGGGTCTGGAACAGGTAGCGATAGCGGGAATGGGGCACCAGGTGGCGGGCGGGGAGGGCCAGGGAGTCCAACTCCCGGGGGGCCTCGGCTTCTCGAAAGGGGTGCTGACGGGTGAGGACTCCTGGCGGCGGCGGACCCTTCTCCCCACCTCCCCACCAGGACAGCAGCGAAGGCGTGGGTTCCTCTCCCTCCCCCACCACCAGGGCGTCCACCCCCGGATGCTCGGCCAGGGCCTTCTCTCGAAAGCGGGTGGCGTGGACCCCTCCCAGGATCACCTTCTCGGCGTAGGGGCGCAGGCGGGTGACGGCCTCGGTTACCGGGCCCATCACCGGGGTCATTCCCCCCAGGCCGAGGGCGTAGGGTCGAAGGCGCTTGACCTCTTGGGTGAAGGATTCCCAAGACATTCCCATCACTTCCCCGTCCAGGACTCCCACTCGCCACCCCGCTCGCTCGCAGGCCGAAGCCACATAGAGCAGCCCCACTGGCGGCACCACCAGGCGGTGACTGGGTCGCAGATCGGGGGGACGAACCAGGAGCAGGTCCGGGGAGGGACGGGCGGCGGCGGTCACCAGCTCAGCTCCTGGAGGCGTTTCTTGACCAGCTCGGTGGCGGGATGGGTGGGGTCCAACTGCCACACCCTCTGGTAATACTCCATGGCCTTCTGCCGGTCGGGAAGGTCCTGGTAGTAGAGGTCTCCCAAGAGGCGGTGGGCCAGGTAGTTCTCCGGATCGCACTCCTGGAGAACCTGCTGCCACACGAAGGCGGCCTCGGTGAATTTCCCCTGGGACTGGTAGATCCGGCCGGTGTTGTTCATGGCCTGGGTGTAGCACTTGCGGATGCTCAATGCCTGTTGAAACGAAGAAAGGGCCTTTTGGGGCTCTCCTTTCTGGGCATACAGAATCCCTAGATTGTTATACGCATCCACATAGTTCGGCTTCCACTTCAGGCATTCCCGGTAATGCTTCTCGGCGGCATCCAGGTCTCCCCCATACCGAGCCAGATCCCCGAGCTGGTACCAGGCCTCACCCGCCTCCGGATTCAGGGCCACCGCCCTCTCCCACAGGGTTTTCTCGGAGCGGAAGGCGGCGTTGTAGGTGTGAATCCTGGCGCCATACCCGCCAAGAAGGAGAAGGGCTGCAGCCGTTGCCAAAGCCAGAATCGGTTCTTTCCTCAGCCGTTTTCCAAGTAAATTCAAGATCATGGCCCCTATCACCACCACCAGAAGAGCCACCGCGAACTGAGAGGGATAGGTGCGGTGCTCGGCCATGGTCTCCTTCAAGGGGAACACCGAGGAGGAGGGGAGAAGGGCCGCCCCCGCCAGGAACACGGGGAGGGACAGGCCGGGATGGGACTTGACTCCCCGCAGAGCCAGGACCAACACCCCGAGCAGGCCGGTCACCGCCAGAAGGGTCCAGGGAGACAGGAGGGAGGTGGCCTCGGGATGATCGTGGTAGATGGACAGATCCTGGGGCCATAGGAACAGCCACGCATAACGCCACAGGACTTCGGCTTCGGTGAGGAGGTTCACCCCCAGGGGGCGAACGGTGATGGGGGAACCCACCGCCCCATAGAAGGCGTATCGGAAGGCCAGGAGGGTGGCGGGAATGCCCAGGAAGGGGAAGAGGGCGCCCTTCAATCGGGGGAGGGTGGCCAGAAGGTTTCCCCGGCGGAACAGGGTCCACTCCCAGGCGAAGAGGGCCAGGGGAAGGGTGGCGGCGGTTTCCTTGGTGATGCACCCCAGCAGGTAGAGAAGGAAGCAGGCGGCGAGGAGACCCAAGGAGCGGAAGGCATAGCCCATCACCCGGGGAGAGGCTGGGGAGCCCGAAGACTTCCCTGAAATCGTTGAATTTCCTCGCCTTCCCAGGATCAAGGCCAGGATCACTCCTCCTCCCGCCAGACCCACCAGCCATCCCCGTGTGGGAGAAATCCAGCCCTTCTGGACCGCCCAAACCGTGGGCAGTCCTCCCACCACCGCCGCCGCCAGCAGAGAGCCCAGCCCCCGATTGACCCTCCCCAGGGTGGACCTCAGGGAGGCCGATTCTTGGGGATGGGCCTCTTCCCCCTCCAGGAATCGCCCGTAGAGATACAACCCCAGGAGGCAGAACAGGGTGGACAGGCTTTCGGAGCGTCCGGAAATGTAGGTGACCGATTCCACCGCCAAGGGATGGGCGGCGAAGAAGACGGCGCCGAAGAGGGAGAGGGGAGTCAACCCCGGCCAGCCGCCCGGGGCTGCGGATCGGGGGAGGGCCCGGGGAAGGGCGTGACGAAGCAGGTGCCACACCAGGATGGCGTTTGCGGCGTGAAGGGCAATGTTGACGCGGTGAAAGGGCTCCACCGCACCCTTTCCCCGGGCGAGATCGAAGGCGAAGGTCAACTCCAGGAGAAAGCGAAAGGGGTTGTAGGCCCACACCTTGCCCAGGTGCTCCAAGGGGTTCTGGAGCACCTTGTTGAGGACGATCTCCACCTTGTCGTCGTAGTGCCAGGGGACGGAAAGGGCTCCCCGATACAGGCCAGCCGCCAGCAGCACCAGGCCGGCGTATACCAGGGCGTGACGAAGAGGGGGCAGGGGAGGTGGGGCGTTGACGACGGGCGCAGCTTCCGTGCTCTCCCCCCTCCCTTTGTCCTGGGGCTTATTTTGCCGGACGGGGGCCACGGCTCTCCTTTTCCTCGGACCGCTCATCCAGGCGCTGACGCAGCAGGGCCAGTTCCTGGGCAAGGTTCTTGTGTTGGGTGGCCAGCCGGGAAATGCGGAGGGAAAAATCCATGGCCAGGGCCGCCAGGAAGAACAGGGAGATTCCGTGGACCACGCTGCCTTCGTTTCCCAGCGGCATCCACCCCTGCAACCGCAGACGAAGGGAGGGGGACAGCGCCAGAATCATCAAGGCCAGGAAGCCCACCGACCACAGCCAGGAAAACTCCTCCCGGAGGCGCCGCCGCCGCACCAGCTCCAGGACCCCCAGAAACCCCGCCGCTGCACACAAGAGGAGGAAAACGTTCACCGAGGGCCCGATTCTCCCCGGGTCAGCCAGGACAACACGGTGGAAAGGAGGAGCTTGTAGCCGTACCAGAGGGGGGCAAGACCCTGATGCATGGACTTTCCCGCCGCCCCCTCCCGCATCTCCACCCCCACCTCCAAGAAGCGATACCCGCCCCGATGCAGCCGCACCAGCATGTCCGAATCCGGGTAGTCGTAGGGGTAGAAGTCCTGGCCGTAGAAGCGCAGCACCCGCCGGTTCAGCACCTGGAAGCCTGAGGTGGGGTCGGTGACCCTCCTTCCCACCAGCAGGGTGGTGAGCCCGGAAAACAGGGAAATTCCCAAGCGCCGTAGGGGCGGAATGGGATAACAGGGCCTCCCCAGAAACCGGGAGCCGATGATCACATCCGCATCCTGAAGAGCCGCCTCCCGAAGCAGGGTGGCTACTTCAGCGGGAGGGTGCTGGCCGTCCCCATCCATCTGGACCACTCGGAAATACCCCTTTTCCCACGCATACTTGTACCCCGCTTGCAGGGCGGCTCCGTAGCCAAGATTGTGGGGAAGGCGAAGGACAATGGCACCCTGGCGGCGGGCGACGGCCTCGGTGTCGTCGTCGCTACCATCGTCCACCACCAGGAGGTCCGCTTCGGGGTGGCGGGTGGCCAGCTCCTCCAGCAGGGCCCCCAGGCGAGGCCCCTCGTTCAGGCAGGGCAGGAGGATGAGCAGGCGATCTTCAGAAACTCCGTCAGGGACGGGTTCGGATGGGAATCGAAGGATCCGGGCGGTGCCGGATTCGGAAAGGCGGGGTGAGGAGAGGGAGGACATGCGTTGGGCAACTCGGAGGGCATGTTTCCTCAGGATGGGGGATTCGTCAAACGAAACGAGGCCATCAACATAGCCAGCCCTTCCCGAAAGGAATTTGGCGATGGGGAGGAGTAGGCGGCGCCTTTCAGGGGGAGGTTCTCATCAAGGGTCCCTGGGTTTCTGCTTATCCGCTTGGAACCCAAACAGGAGCGGGGGTCCGACTTTTTCATGAACACCGCCAAGGCATAGAGACGCCAAGGCGCCGAGGGGACCGAATGGCATCCCGACCTTCCTGCTTGCTGGGGCTCAGACCCCAGGGAGAAGAGTCGATGGGTGGGTTGGGCTCCTCCCTTCCTTTTCCCTGCTTCCAGGCCAAGCAGGAACAACTCCTCCCCCTTCCTGACTCCTTCGTGGTGAAAACTCTCATTCCATCCCAGACTCCGTCCAGGTCCCCATGCCCGTGCAGGAGATTCGGGTCGATTTTACTTTTTGTCCCCCCAAGGCTGTATCCGGAGGAAAAGAAAAGCCTCTCTCCCCAGCCTGCACTCCCGAAAGAGAACGACTTGGATGGCAAGCGACCGGGCATGCCTGGATTGACCGCCCATCCCCGCTGCCGTAGGGTCCCCAGCGGCCAACGAACCCGGCATCCAACCTCCCCCGACCGAAAGCGTGTTCATGCCCACCGAACACCTCCTCTCCATCCTTGTCGGCATTGCGTTGATGTTGCTGGTCTTGAGAATCGCCGTATGGCCGGAAGTCCGCAACGCCATGGTCATGCGGTCCGGCCTCAAGGGGACCGCCATCGTTCGCGCCATGGAGCTCACCGCAGTCATGAACGACAAGAAGAGGTATCTCCACAAGGTCGAGCTGGAGGTGCATCTGGAGGGGGTACCTCCCTATGCTGTGACCGTCACCCAGTTCCTCCCCTGGTTCCACGGCAACGGCCAGGGCATGGAGGGCCGCGAACTGGAGGTCCGGGTCCACGTCAGGAAGCCGGGCTGGGTGGCGATCCTGGGGCCGAAGCGGGTTCTTCCTGATTGAGGACGGATGGACCCGGGTTGGTGGATCATGTCGTCGTAAAGGGCGAGGGGCATGGTTGTGGGCAGTTTGGAATCTCTGCCCGAAATGGGTTACCCGCCTCCGCCCAGGCTCAGGTAGGCAACACCCTCCTCCAAGGGGCCAGCGCCAGGGGCCCCAATCAGGAAATCGGAGTAGCCGCCCGCGTTGATATCTCCAACTCCTGAAACCGAGGCACCCGCGTGATCCTGTGCCGTCTCTCCGAGAAATCGGGTATCGGCTGTTCCAGAGATCACCAGGTCTGAGCACAGAGGAGAAGGAGGGTGTGAGCGTCTCTCCGCTCTCTCCGCTTCCTCCGTTTCAAAAAAGCCCTTGAAGTCAACGCCTTGCTTTGACGTGGGATCGATATCCAGTGTTGCCCACACCGGCTCGCCTCAGCTCTGCCATCACCCTCTTCGCTCCCAGCGGCGTGGGACCGATATCAGATGCTACCCAACCTGCTCACCTCCCCCGGTCAGCCCATTCCGGATAGGAGCAACGTCCCCGCACCCCGGAAGTCATGGCACCCTGGTCCTCACCCCCACCGAGGCCGCAGCAATCCCCTCCCCGCGAATCCCACCGTGCGGTCCAGGGAGGCCAGATGAGCGTCATGCAGAGGGGGCAGGGAGGACAGGGAGGTGAGCACCCGAGCGTTGACCCAGGCGGCGCTGCGGGCGGCGGTGATGCTCCACAGGGCGGCCAGATCGTCGGCCTGGCCGGCGGCTTGGGAGGCGTCTCCCATCCATCCCGTAAGCAGGGTTTGGGTGGCCTCGGGCTCCACCTGAGCGAGGAGGTCGTTCACCCGCAGGTAGTCCCGATGCTCGGGGCTGTCATCGGTGGGGGTGATTCCAAAGTTCTGGCACGCTCTTTCCACCGCCACGGCAAGATCCCGGTTGATATGGGCATTCATCCCCGCCAGGGCAAATTGGAGGGGGGTGATGCCGTCTTGTCCTCTCTTTTCAAACAAGGGAGCCCAGGCCTTGGGGCAGGAGTTGGGATTGGAAAGGAACTCCCGCAAGGCCTGGAAATACAATCCTCCAAACACCACATCCAGGTGGGCGAGCCATTTCGGCGACTCCCAGACTCCCTCGGCCTCCGCCGCCATCACGGCCGCGGTCACGGTGCGGTACAACTGGTTGAAGGCCTTGATGCCATCGCCGCTCGGGAGGAAGGCGTCGATGGCATCCATCCGGGAGAGGACTTGGGCCATGGTGAGGGGAGGGGGACCGGCCAGGGCCAGGGCGAGAGAGGTCATGGGAGCTCCTTTGAGAAACGATTGAAAATCATGAATCATCTTCCCAACCGGGGGGGCCACTGCCCATCACCTGGTGGTAGACCGACAAGGTGCGTTCCCCCACCACCTCCCAGGAAAGGTGCTCCCGGATGAAGGTCCTTCCCCGAGCGACCATGGCCCTGCCCACTTCGGGCTGGGAGAGGAGGCGATCCAGCCGGGAGGCCAGGGCGTCGGCGTCACCAAAGGGAACCTGCAGTCCAGCTCCTGCGGAAACCACCAGCTCGCCGCAGCCACAGTCATCCCCCACCACCACCGGGGCCCCGGAGAGCAAACCCTCGAAAGGAACCAGCCCGAAGATCTCGTGGGCGGAGGGGTAGGCCAGCACGTCGGCGTCCGCCAGGGCCGCCAGCCTCTCCTCTCCGGTGAGCAGCCCGGTGAACATCACCCGATCCGCCGCTGGGGAACGGCGGGCCTTTTCCTTCAGCCGGGCCTCCTCCCCCATGTCGTTACCGGCGATCACCAGATGGACCCCCGGCGTTTTCAGTCGAGAGTGGGCCTCGATGAGGTGGTCCACCCCTTTGCGAGGGGTGAGCTTGCCCAGGAACAGGAGGAGGGGCCCCGGGGGAAGGCTTCGAGTCTCCCGAAAGGTTCCCTTCCTGGGCAAGGCCTCGAACTCCCCCAGATCGATGCCGTTGGGAACGCGATGGATTCGATCCAAGGGGATTCCCGCCCGAAGATACTGGGACACCTCCGCTGCCGACACTGCGGTGACCGCCGCTGCGGTCTGAAGGCAGGCATTTCCCCACAGGAGGTCCCAGGCCTTCTTCACCGACAGCTTCCTCTCCAGGGCGGGAGCGGTGCCGTTGGCGGTCAGCACCAGGGGAATCCCCGCCTTTCGACAGGCGGTCGCCGTCGCCACCTCCAGTACGTGCCGATGCCCATGGACATGGACCACCTGGGAGCGGGCCACTTCGTCCTTCAGGAAGGAGAGGGCCCCGAGGGGGAGGAATAGTTGGTGATGGTAGGCCAGGTGGTTGGAAACGTTCGGGAATCGATGAACATGCACCCCATCGTCCAACCGCCTTCCCCGGGCTCCCCGACCCTCCGCATCGAAGGCATCGGTGGTGCAGACGGTCACCTCCACCCCCCGCCTCGCCAACTCCCGGCACAGCCCATAGGCCACCCGGGGGATGCCGCCATAAGCCCAGGCGGGAAAATAGTAGGGGACGACGTGAAGGACGCGCAGGGGCATGATCGGCCGGGCAACGGGAAAGGCGGCGGCGAAGGGTAGCACCTGGGAGCCTTCCGGTCATGGGCCATGGCTCCAGCGCCTGCTACACTGCCGCCCCAAAGGACGGTGCAGTGCCTCTCCCCTCCCTCGTCGCTGCCCCGTATGACGCCCTCCCTCCCCTCTGGAACGAGACGGGGGCCCTCGTCGATGGAGACTGATGACTTTCCGATGAAGGTAGGGAAAGAGGAAAGCGGCGGGAAGCATACCTCCATCTTACTGATATCACTTACTTTTTTTCTGTCCCTGGCGGGAACAGGGGCCTGGCTTCCCTACCTCGTCCTCCATCTGAAGCGCACCGGGCATGACGGGGCGGAAGTGGGGCTGCTGCTGGGAATCCTGCCGGTGGCCCGCCTCCTCTCCGCCCCCCTATGGGCCATGGTGGGGGATCGCTACCGCAAGGGCTCCCGGGTGCTCCAAGCCACCACCTTACTCTCACCCTTGGCGGCCACCGCCCTGCTGTTCACCGAAAACATCGCCCTCATGGCCCTGTCCCTGCTGGTCTTTTCCGCCGCTCGGGGCCCCATCGGTCCTCTCATGGACGCCCAAGCCGTGGATGCCCTGGTGGCCAGGGGCAGGGACACCCGGACCTACGGGAGAATCCGCTTGTGGGGCTCTTTTGGTTTTCTGGTGGCGGGATTCGTGGCCGGGTTCCTGGCCGACGCCCATCCCCGGGCTCCCCTTCAATTGGCCCTTCTGCTGTGGTTTTCTGCCTTCCTGTTGACCCTGGGCTTCAGCAGCGAAAAGGGAGCGGGCCCCGCCCCCATCGGCCCCGCTCTCAAGACCCTCCTGGCTCGCCCTTTCTTCGCCCCCTTCCTCCTGGCCTCCGTCCTGCACGGGGTTTCCCTTACCAGCTACGACGCCTTCTTTGCCTTGCACGTCGCCTCCCTGGGCCTCTCCTCTCGATGGACGGGCATGGCCCTGGTGACGGGAGTGGGGGTGGAGATGGTGGTGATGGCGGGGGCGCCGTGGTTGATGAAACGGTTTTCGCCATTCTCCCTGGTGATGGGGGCCATGGGAGTGGGAGTCTTCCGCTTCGCCCTCACCGCCACCGTCACCTCCCCGATTCCCCTGGTGGCCCTGCAATGCCTCCACGGCATCAGCTTCGGCGCCTTCTGGATCGGTGGGGTGGAACTTCTGGCCCATCGGTCCCCTCCCCAGATCCGAGCCAGCTCCCAGGCCCTGTTTACTTCGGCAACCTACGGAATGGGGCCCCTCCTCTCCGCCGCCCTGGCCTCCTTCCTCCTGGATCGGGAGGGGACGGCGGGGCTGTTCTGGGTGTGCGCGGTGGGATCGGGAGTGGCGGCCGGGCTGACCGGGTGGGCCCGGAGTCGGGAGCTCGGTGAGCAGGAAAAGTCCCCCTCAGACGGGAGAATGGGACAGAAAACCGGCCTCCCGTAGAGGCATCCTCAGGTCTTCGGGCAGGGGAGCGACCACTTCGACGGGGGGCCCTCCCTCCGGATCGGGGAAGGTGAGGCGATGGGCATGGAGGGCGAGGCGGTGAAGAGGGGCGAGGCCGGGCTGACCCTCCCCATACAGGGGATCTCCAGCGACGGGGTGGCCGGCCTCGGCGAGATGGACCCTTATCTGATGGGTGACCCCGGTCTGGATACGGACGCGAACCAGGGAAAACTCACCATGAGTTTCAATGGGTTGCCAGGAGCTGCGGGCCGGGATCCCCTGGGCCCTTTCCACGCCGCTCGCCCCCCTCATCTTTCCTCCCCGGGGTCCGTGGTGCATGAGGGGCAGAGACGATCTTCCCCCCTCCTTCACCCGGCCATGAACCAGAGCCAGGTACTCCTTTTCCACCGCTTCCTCCTGAAAGGCTCGGCGCAGGAACTCCCAGGCGGGGTGGGTGCGGGCCGCCAGCAGGGCTCCTGAGGTCTCCCGATCCAGACGATGGGCCAGGCCCGGGCACAGACCCCCATCTCCCACTCCCTGCATCTCGGGGAAGAGACCCAGCAGGGCGTTGACCACCGTGCCGGTCTCCGTGGCTTCTCGGGGATGGGTGGGCATGCCGGCAGGCTTGTTGACCACCACCCAGGAGCTTCTCTGCATCAACACGACAAGCGGCTGATTCTTATCAGGAATTGGGTAGAAGGGCAGGGAAGGATCCCGAAGAAGGGTCACCTCCTGTCCCTCTCGCAAGGGGGTTCCCCCCTTCTCCCGCCTTCCGTCCACCCGCACGCCGCCCTCCTCCAGGAGGAGAGCCACCTGCCGCCGGGAGGCCCCGGTGCGGCGGACCACCACCGAGTCAAGGCGCAGGCCCCCTTCGGCGGGGGTTACCGGGAGGAGGAGGAGGGCTGGAGGGGAGGGGGAGGGGTCGGCGTTCACGCGCGCAAAGGTACACCTGTTGCCCATCCTTGGGAACGAAGGAGGCCAGAATGGATGCAGGAAGGGGGAGGATCAGGCGGGGAAGGCGGCGAGATAGGTGTGCAGCATGGGAGCCCAGGAGGAGGCGGTCACGAACTCCACCGGGAACAGGGTGTTGCTGGGCAGATAGCCGGTGCCGTCGGGGTCGGCCTGGTACACGGCCTGGGACTGGGGGAAGTAGATGGCGATGCCCCGGGAGCCGTATCGCCCCTGGCGGGAATCGGCGGCGTGGTTGGCCAACACCGCTTGAGCGATGACCTGACGGACTCCCTGAGCGGCGGTCTTCACGTTGGAGGAGGCGCCGGATGTGGCCAGAATCTCTTCCATCAGGTGAGCCAGGTCAATGGAGTGGATGTCGTGGCCAGGGGCGTAGACGTTGCAGCGCATCCGGGCGGTGCGGAGGGAGGGAAGTTGGGTGTTCGGGGCGGCGAGGATGGCTTGGGCAAAGGCGTCCAC
>CAYRTW010000140.1:0-15034 GCA_964426935.1 uncultured Rickettsiales bacterium | reverse complement strand
CTTCCGATCTTCGTCCAACCTTGATTTCAGGTCACCAGGATCCCTCCGGCCCACCGTAGACCCCCACATCGGAGATGGAGCCGTCTGGGTCCAGGAGGGACGGGTCGCCGGCGTTGATCATCGGCGACTCCCCCTGGAGGCGCAGATCGTCGTTGAAGAAATCCCCGTCGTCGGTGAGGTCTTCGAAGAGGGGGGCCTCCTGGTAGTGGGGACCGCCGGGGTAGAGCGTCTCCCTGAGGGGGTCGTCCAGGCAGTACTGGCAGGTGGGGTTGCCGTAGACGTGGTTGTGGTGGAAGGAGGCGTACAGGTCGTGGTCGGTAGGGATCGCGTCGGCATAGACGCCCGAAACGTGGTTGAAGGCCACGATGTTGTTGATGAACCCGGGCTCAGTGGAGGACCAGGCCCCCGAGTTGGAAACAGTCACCCCATCGGAGCCAAGGGGGGCGTTGAGGACAAACGTGTTGTTCCAGACCAGGGGCTCGCACACGCCACCGTCCGCACAATAGTCGTGTTGCATCGCCCACCCGCCCTTGGGTCCGTCGAAGTGCTCTGCACGAGCATTGCTCCCAACGACCAGGGTGTTGATGAAGACTGCACCCCCATACTCGAACATCACCAGGGAAGAGGTTCCGAAGAGGCGGCTGTGGCGCACCTCGCTGTACCAGACGGGATGGACCGGCTTGACAGCAAATGGACCGATGTAGGAGGTGGCACTGGCGTGGTTGCCCGGCGCAAAGCCGAACGCGGCGGCGGTACACGCTACGTAGTCGCTGTGGTCCAGGTCGAGAGCGAAGTTGCCGCTGACCGTGGCGAGGGTCAGCTTGCGGTCTGTGCCTCCAGGGCTGGCACCCAGCGTGTCATCGTAGGCGACGGTGAACGAGCGAGGGGGCGTCATGGTGGCGCCGCAGGTGTTCAGGTCCGCTTGGAGACGGGCGGTGTAGGAGTACGTTGGATCCGTCGGATAGGTCGGGTCCTTGGGCAGCCAGGTACCCGAGGTCAGCTCCACCGCGTCCAGATCTTCTCCCGCCGGAATGCACAGCCTGGTCACATCGAAGGATGTGGTGCGGTCTGTCGGATCGCCAAACGCCCGAGATTCGGTGGCGCCGGCAACCTGAAGCGAGTCCGAAAAGAAGAAAATCTCCAAGCAGAAAACAGCAGAAGGCCATGGAGCTCCTCAAGGGAATGAAAGTGTATCCATGGCGACCAGGAAGAAAATTTCGCTAAGTATTTATAAATATTTGATATTCTTCTCTTCTTCTAATGGAACTTCAGTCTAAAGCCCTCACCCCTCCTCCAATTCCATCCACCGCTCCTCCACCCGCACCCTTCCCCCCTCATCCCTGTCCCAATCCCATTTCCCTGCCAGGGGATCGGCGTAGCGACGGCCCCGACTGGAGGGGATCCAGTGGATCAGGCTTCGCTGGAGGCAGACCCGGGCGGCGGTCACCCCATCCCAACCGATGTCCACCACCTGGGCTTCCAGCCGAGGCTCTTCCTCCTTTCCGTTGTGGACCCTTCCCTGCCGCAGCAAGGACCCGGTGGTGATCTGCATCTGGCCGCCGCTCAAGGGGAGGTGAGAGGCCGAGGCAAACTCTCCTTGAGGAGGGTGGAGGCGATGGACATGCCCGGAAAAAACCAGGTGGATGAGGGGCCCTTGACCTGGGCCCGCCGACCGTCCCAGTGCCTCCCCCACCGGCCGCGAATCCACCAGCTCCATGCCCCGCACCGGCATTCCCAGGACCCGGGGCGGCAGGCCGCCAGGATGATGAACGGGGTGGTGAGCCAGGAGCATCCTCAGGGAGGGTCCCGGTCGCTGTTGCAGGGCCGCCTGGACCTTCTCCTCCAGCCTGTCCAGGGCCTCCTGCCCCACTTCCCCCAAGGCCAGGGCGTTGCGAGAGCGGTCATGGATGACGGTGTTGAGGCGGTAGATGTGGATGCCCGGCCCCTCCTTCCCCCAGGGAGGGGAAAACATCAAGGGCTCCCCCGGGAAGGCCCCGGGATACCAGAAATCCTTCAGGCGAAGCCTCTGCTGATCCACCGCCCCCTGGGTGGTGCCCCCCAGGTTGGGATGACGCCCCGGCCAGGCGTCGTGGTTGCCATACACCTCCACCCTCTCCTCGCAGGAGTGGGCAATGGCGGAAAGGAGATCCTTCGCCAGGTGCATGGAGGGGGAGTCGCCAAAGGTGGTTCGATCCCCGGTGTCCAGGAGGAGGGTGCGGCGGCGATAGGGCCCTACGGCCACCTCATCTTCTACAAAGTTGGCAAATTCGTAGGCCAGGGAATCGTCCACATGGCCGGAGAATCCTTCCTCCAGCAGATGCCGTGCCCCCTCGTGCAACCCCGCCAGCCAATGGGCAAAGGCCTCCCAGCGGGAACGATCGGGGCGATAGGAGTCCCTCACGACATGAAGGTCGGTGACATGCAGGACGCGCAGAAGGGGTTCCAGGGGAGGCATGGTCAGCTTCCTACTCGGACGAGGAGGGATCAGCGGCGAGAAGAGAGGCAATGTCTTCGCCCAAGGCTTCAGACATCGCGGCGCGCAGGCGGTTCCTGATTCTTTCGATGCGTTTGCGCTCTTTGGGGGTCAATGCCTCGTGACGGGGGTCGGCGTCGATGAGGTGGGACACCAGGGCCCGGTCCTCTTCAGGAAGGAGGGCCAGGATTCCCACCGCCTGGGTCAGGATCTGGCCCATCTGGATGGAGTGATCTCCCCGGGAAGGGAGGCTGGCGCTGTGGGTAAAGGACTCCTGCTGTAACTGGGCCCATCGCAGGGCACCGCCCCGATGCTGATCGGCAAGGCGGCGGCGGAGGACGGTGCGAGCGAAACGGCGAAAGCGGGCCTGATCCTGGGGAGGAGGAGGAGAGGATTCCAGCCAGGAACAGGGCCAGCTTCCCGGATGATTGCGAATGGAGAGGGTGATGGACAGCATGGTGTCATGCAGAATGTCTTCCCGGGCCGCCGGGTCTCTCCCGGTGCGCCGAGCCAGGGAAGACAACAAGAGAGGCTTCAGGCGGGCCAGTTCGGTCTCCCACCAGGGAGCAGACATGAGGTCCTCGCCCCTTGCCGCGAAGGAATGTCGGAGGAACCCCCCGACCGGCATGTCCGCACCCTACCAGACCGAACCGTCGGTGGATAGTGCGTATTTTGTATGTAAATCGTTTGCACCAGAAACAGGGGGGGATTACCCTTCCTCCATGGAACGCGCCCCTTCTTCCCCCTCTTCTGCATTGGCACTCCCATGGCGGTGACCTCTTTGACGGTGGCGGGCTTGTGGCTTCTCCTCATGGCGGTGCTGGCCGGGGTGGCTGCCGCCCTGGCGGTGCGGGCCCGGCGCCAGGTCAAGCAGATGGAGATGGAGGGGGAAGGACTCAAGGCGGAGCTGACCCTTTCAGAGGCCCGTCTCGTGGATCTGGATCAACGGGCGGCAAGGTCCAGGGAAGAAGCCCACAAGGCACAGGAAGAGGTCCGCAAAGCCCAGGCCCGGATCGCCGATCAGGCGGCAGCAGTTTCCAGAACAGGTAGTGAAATCGATGGTTTGCGTGACCGTTTGACCCGGATGACGGCAGAGGAAGGAGAGTGGAAGGCTCACGCGGCGGCCGCCGAGGCGGAGACCCTGGCCCTCCGGCAGAGGGTAATGGCCCTGGAGGAAGAGGCGCAGAAGGCCCTGGAGGAAGCAGAAGAAGAGAGGCGACGAGCCAAGGAGCACTCGGAGCAGGCCAATCGGGCTCATCGGGAGAGGGAGATCTTCTTCGCCATCCTGGCTCACGAACTGAAATCCCCGGTGACCGGTATCGCCAAACAAGCGGAAGGATTGAGGTTTCGTCAAGAGAGAGGGAAGGTGGCCGAAGCAGGAAGGGGAAGCGTCGAGGACGCCCTGGCCCGCATCCTCGACGAGTGCCAGCGCTTTGACACCCTGTTCACCAACTGGCAGAGGGTGATCGATGTGGTGTTTCGCCGCCGGGATGTGGGTCATCAGCCGGTGGATCTGCGGGCCCTGTGCCAGGATCTGGCCAGGGAGTTCCATGAGGGAGGAAGAAACATCCTCATCGCCGTTCCCGAAGGAGAACCGGTGATGGCCCGGGGGGATCGGGCCCTGCTGCGTCATGCCGTCCAGAATCTCTACTCCAACGCCGTCAAATACGGCATCCACAGCGCCGGGCAGCAGGTGGAAACCCTGTTCGGCCGGTCTTCCGAGGGGAGGGTGCTGCTGCGAGTGCGGGACCCCGGACCGGGCATTCCCTACGAGGAGAGGAACGTCATCTTCGCCCCCTTCTATCGATCACGAAACCTCAGAGATGTGCAACAAGGAGCGGGCCTGGGCCTGTATCTTGCCCATCAGATCGTGGATCGCCATGGAGGCGCCCTGCGCTTTCAGAACAACAGCCAGATCCCCGGCCGCCCTCACAGCGGTCAGGGAGTGACGTTCACCCTGGAGTTGGACCCGGCATGACCCCTTCTCCCCGCCGTGTGCTCATCGTAGAAGACGATTTTGCCATGCGGGAGGCTCTGGAGTTGGTGTTCGAGGCCATCGATTGGAGCCCGGTCACCGCCTATGACGAAGAGGAGGCGATTCGGGTGGCGGGGAAGCACCGTCCTCATCTGGCGGTGGTGGATCTGATGCTACCTCCCACTCGGGACCGGGAGGGGATCCGCATCTGTCGCTGGCTGAAAGAGCATCTTCCCCAAACCCGGGTGTTCGTGCTGACCAATCGCTCCGAGTCGAGCGTTCATGCTGAGGCGGGGGCTCTGGCCGACCGGGTCTACGAAAAGACGGTTCCCTTGGAGACCCTGGTGGAAGATGCCCAGGCGGCCGTGGATGGGGGAGAGGAGGCATGAGGCTCACCCAGAGTCGCCGGGAGGTCTTGGAGAAGGCGGTTTCAGCCCTGGCACAGGAGATGGAAGTGGTGGTGGAGGTGCGGGGGGGCGCCAGCTCCGTCCTGGCCCGGGGAGAGGGAAGCAACCCGGATGGGGAGGAACACCTCTATTCACTTCGCGTGGGGGATCTCCTGGTCGAGGTGGGAGTGTGGGGCTCTCCCTCCCAGGCGGATCGGGCGGCGGCAGTGATCCTTCCTTTGTTGCGATTGGTGATGGAGGGGGAGGCCGCCAATCTGGCTCTGCGGCGCGCCAGTGCCCGAAACAGCTTCGATGGGGCGGTGGCGGAGTATGTGGCCGCGACCGACAGCGCCCAGACGCCTCAAGAATTCTGGGGGGCGACGGAGCGCTTCTTCACCCAGGGGGTCCGGGTGACCGCCCCTGAAGAAGACGTGGAGGTCGTGCTGAATCGGGAGGCGGCGAAGGACATGCTGGACCTGATTCCCGATCCCCCCGGTGCGGTGGTGTTGGAACACGAAGACCGATTTTCCCATTGGCTGACCGGCCGCCACCGCAGCTATCTGTTGATTCGCATTGAAGTGGAGCCTCGGGCGGTGATCCTGTGCGGAAGGGCCCGAGAGGTGTTCACCGCCCGGGATCGGGACCTTTTCGGGCAGGTGCTGGCCGCCAAGGTGGTGGCCCGGTACACGAGGTGGATGAACTGGCGGGCCAAGCAGATGCGGGATGCCGTCAACGCCACCTGGCCGGGACCTGAGGCCGCCTCCCTGGATCCTGGGGAATGGTGCGACCCCCTGGCGGAGAGGCTGGGAGCCCTCCTGGAGGTTTCCGCAGCGACGGTGCGGATCCATGATCGACGCTCCGGGGAGCTTCAGCGCTGCGGCGGCTGGCGCCCGTCCGGGGATCCCTTCCGGGAAGGACCGCCGGCGGCGGCGGTGTGGCAGGCCTTGACTTCGGGAACGGCGGTGCGTCAGACCCAGGAGCGTTCCCTCCACTCCATGCCTTCTGGAGGGTTCCCGGACGAGAGGGGAAGAAGGGAACGGGTGGCCCGGCTGGCGGTGCCCCTGGTGCTTCCTCCCGACGAGCTGTCTTCGGGTCCTCCCCTGGCTCCCCTGGGGGTGGTGCAGGTGGTGAGAAGGGTTCCCGAGGGAGGCTTTGCCCGCCTGGAGGACTTTGAGGTGGATGACGAAAACCTGCTGGCCCGCGCCGCAGAGCGCCTGGCCCGGAGGATTCACCGTGACCGTCGGGTGGAAAGGAGGGTCCAGGAGCAACAGGCTCGCCAACGCCTCCTTCACCTCCGCACCATGGCCGAGCCCCCCCCCGAGGAACTGGCTGCCGAGGTCCAGCGCACCCTGGCCGCCAGCCGCACCTGGATCATGGCCCCTTCTCCCGGTGGACCCCAGGTGACCGCCGCCGCCTCCCATGCGAGCGCTCCTGGGGAGGATCCCCTTCTCTCCCCTTCCCTGCGGTTGGCCCTGTTTCAGCGAGGGGGAGGTGAGGCCCCCCTGTGGGTGGTCCATGGGGCCTGGGAGTTTTTGTGCGCCGCAGCAGGTCAGGGTCCATCTCGGGAGATGCTGGTGGTGGGGGCCCAGAGGGTTCCCGGTTGGCCTTCGGAATGGGCGGTTTTCGGTCCCGATGATGCCCAGGCCCTCAAGTCCTTCGCCGATTTCCACACCCTCCTGGGGGAGGAGCGTCGCGTCATTCGGGAAACGGCGGGGCGCATCCTCACCCTCCTTCCCTTTCCGGCAGCGATTGGTGATGAAAGGCGGGGAAGACTGGTGTTTTCGGCGTGGAATCCCCTGGCGGGCTCCCTGCTGGAGGCTCCTTCGGGAACCCTTCCCCAGAGGTGGTTCTCTCCCCCCAAGGTTCTGGAAGATGCCCTTCGCGCCGGGCTGCATCAAGGAGGAGTGGTGGAGGTACCCCTGCCCGGGGGTGTCGACGGGCGAGCCCAGGTCTATCGGGCCGAAGGGCATGCCTCCTTCCTGGCGTTGTTCTTCACAGTTTCGGCGGCAGATGCCCAGAATCGCACCGACGATCTGCTGCGAGCCTTCATCCAGGCGGCAGAGCTGCGAAGGACCGGCGACGATCTGGCCTCCCTCCTGGGAACCCTTCCTTCCTTTGCCGACCACCTGTTCGACCTGTACTCCCGCTGCCCCGGCTCCAGCCCCCTGTTGCGGCGGTTTCTGGTTGCTCCCGAAGGAGATTCGGTGAGGGGGCGCGATCCGGGTCCTCTGGTGGATCTTCTGGGAACCTGGTTTCCCACCGGGGAGGAGGAGGAGATGGCCTTGCGCCTGCACGCGGTGGGGATCTCGGCGGAGGAGCTTTCCGCCACGCTTCGCACCCTGGACAAGGGAGCCGCCCGATCGGTGATCTCGGGGCTGGCCCTCGCTCAGAGACTCCGAGCCCTCCTGGGGCGTCTCCACTCCCTGGCGGGGCCACCGGTGGAGGAGCCCATCGTCTCCTCCATCCGGGATGTCCTTGATGCGGTGACCTCCCCCACCGGAAGGGCCCAGTGGGATCCCGCTGAGCCGCCCCTCCTTCTCCAGGTAGATGCCCCCGCTCATCGCTTGGAAGTGGTGGAGGTGCTGGCTCCTCCCACCGCACTGCGCCAATGCCTCCTGCTGATGCTCAACTTTGCTGCCAAGCAGGTGAGGACCCTGCCGTCTTCAGGGAACATCCGGCTGCGGGTCCGTGCCGAGGAGGATCGGCTTGCAGTCACCCTGACCTGGCCCGGAGGAGGGGGGAATGATGGACTTCCCCTGTCTGCGGCGGATCCCCTCTGGGAACGGCTTCTGACCACGGTCTCAGAGATGGGGGCTGAGTTATCCACCGATCAGGGAGGGGGTCGGGCCCAGCTTGCCCTTCACCTGTCTCTCTATGCGTCGGACACGGTGGATGGTGTGGAGATCTTCTGAAGAACGTCACTCCATTCTCCCTTGTTCTCTCAAAAGAAATCTTCATCCCCCGCTTGCGGTCCATGAACGTCTTTCCTACCTTACTAGCGTGTGAATTGTTCGGGTGGGTCGCAGAGATGCGACTCCGGGAGTTACACCGCTCCCCACCGTGGGCCCGGCCTGCGGACCCGGCCGGCTTCGGTCTCACCGGCGGAGACCAGGTCGGAGACGGCGGGCAAGGGTCTCGCCCAATCACTCCGCCGAAAAAAGGAGGTGATCCAGTGGGTAAACCTGAATGGGCTGGTGAGGTGGCGACCCCGTAGAACGGGTCCGCACGCACACATCGAAACGCCCACCGGTTGCTTCGCGGCTGAGTGGGGGGCGATGCTCAAAAGGCCCTGGCTTTTTCGAGGTCGCCCGGCGTGACCGACGGACCCGCTAATTCCTGCGGAATCCCGACGCCACCGAGTCCCGCAGCACCCCGGACGGTCCTCCGGGGGCTCCCTCAGCCTGAACTGGCTACTGGGGAGCAGCCATGCTGCGGGACTTTCTTTTGACCGCTTGTCAGGTCATGTCGGTGATTGTGCCGGCAGAAGAGGGTCTGCCCGAAGACGGAGGCCCTTGGGGGTGGAGACGGGGGGATGGCGGGTTGGGGGGCGAGAAGCCCCGGGGGCGGGACGGGGGCCTTGGGTCTACTTGGACAGCTTCAAGGTGAGCTTCTGGCCGACGTAGATGGTGGTGCGGCGCAGGCCGTTCCACACCTTCAAATCACTCACCGATACCGAATACTTCTGGGCGATGGAGCCCAGGGTGTCCCCGGCAGCCACCTTGTGAACCACCGTCTTGGCCTTCTTTGTCGATGAAGAGGACTTGGAGGAGCTGGCCTTGGCAACGGTCTGCTCGGCTGCGGTGGTGTAGAGGACCAGCCGGGCTCCGGCGTGGAGAGAATCCCCTGAGGCCATCTTGTTCCACTGGCGCACGTCGTTTACCGAGACGCCGAACTTGTTGGCCACCTCCCACAGAGTATCCCCCGAGGCGACGGTGTAGTTCACCTTTCGTGCCGCGTCACCGCTCAGCCACACCTGGAGCTTCTGCCCCTTCATGATGGTGGTGCCCTTGATCTTGTTCCACTTCTTCAGCTCATCAATGGTCACCCCGTATTTCTGGGCGATGGTCCCCAGGGCATCGCCGCTGGCAACGACGTGGGTGATTTTCTTGCCCTTGGAGGGGGAGGAGGAGGGTTTGCTCGCCTTCTCGGTCGACTCCTCTGAGGCTCCCCCCTCTGCCTTGGTCGCCAGAGCCTGGGCGGATTTCAGCGAGATCTCCTCCCCGGGGGTCGAAGCCACCGCAGCCACCGGCTTGGACTCCTCGTCCCCCTCTCCGAAGGCATCGGCGGTGACACCCTGGCTCCCCAGTTGAAGGACCAGACGCTGGTTCACCACGATGACATCGCTTTTCAGGTCATTCCACTCCCGAAGCTGGTCCACTCCCACGCCATAGCGGGTAGCGATGATTCCCAGGGACTCCCCCCTCTTCACATCATGAACCACGGTACGAGCCTCCCCCTCCTTCTGGGCGCGCACCGGGATGACCAGGTAGGTGCCTGACTTGACCCCCTTGTCGCTCTTGAGCCCGTTCATCCGGCGAATGGCCTCGGAAGACACCCCATAGATGCGGGCGATGCGGGTCACCGAATCTCCCCTCTTGACCTTGTACCGCTTGAAGGTGAGCCTCTCTTCGGGGGGAATCTTGGCGAACTCGGCGGCGAAACGCTCTGCTGTGCCAGCGGGGATCCGAATGGGGTAGGAGTCCACCTCGGGCGGGGTGCACCAACGCCTCAAGGCCGGGTTCATCTCCAGAATGACTTCCTCGGTCGTGCCGGCACTGCGGGCGATGATGCCCACATCGGTGGCCTCAGGCACCTGGACCACGTCGGCCTCCTCCGCCTTGTTCCACTCCTGGACGTCCTTGGTAAGGCCGTAGCGGTCGGCGTACTTCCCCAGGATGGCGGCCGCCAGCATCTTGGGCACGTAGTCCTTGGTCTCCTGGCGGAGATAGTCTCCCTTGGACATCTCCCAGAAGTCCCGAGTGCCGTAGCGCTGGATGGCCCGGTCAATCTTGCCTTCCCCGGAGTTATAGGCGGCAGCGGCCAGATACCAGTCTCCAAACCGCTTGTGGAGGAAGGCCATGTACCCGATGGCCCCGTCGGTAGCCATCTCCGGGTCCCGCCGTTCATCCACCCACCAGTCCACCTGCATTCCATAGCGCCGGCCGGTCTCGGCGATGAACTGCCACATCCCGGCGGCCTTGGCGTAGGAATAGGCGTAGGGGGAGAAGCCACTCTCGATCATCGCCTGGTAGAAGAGGGCGCGAGGCATCCCCGCCTGGGTCAGCTTGGCCATGACCATGGATTCGTAGCGGGTGGAGCGGCCCAGCCACCTCACGTAGTACTTCCTGCCGGTAGTGAGGAAGTAAACCATCCAGTCCTGGACGCGCTCGTTGACAACGATGGGGATGTCGAAGTCTTCGGGACGGATCTGGTCGAGGAAGAGCATGGGCTGACGTGAAATGCTCTTGACCGGGTCCTTGTAGAAGTCGATGGGAGGATCCAGGTAGTGATCGGTCACCCCGAAAAACCGCAACTCGGAGAAGCGCTCGTCCTCCAGCTCGGCTCCCGCCTGCACCACCCGATTCTCCTCATGGCGCTCCAACTGGGTGCGCATCTCGTTGAGGAGGAACTCCGCATCCACCTGGGCAGAGGTCACCGGCCGCCCTTCGGCGTCGTAATACAAGGGTGGGGGATCGTCCTGGGCGTCGGCATCCTCGGGGATGTAGCATTTCTCCGCCACCACATCCTGACAGCGAATCCTCTCCAGGATCCGCCGCCTCTCCGCCTCATGGGAGGAGTCGGTGGCAGCTTCGTCCCCAGCACGGGCGGTGGGGACGGAAGAACCCCACAGAAGAATTGCCCCGACCAGGGGGGAAAGAAGGAAATTGATCCCGGAAATGCCCTTGGTCTTCATCATCCGACTCCCGTTTTCTGATTCGCCGGTGCCCTGGAGGGGCGTTCGGAGGATCCGCTGAACCTTCCACAGGTTCATGAACAAGTCAACCCCGCAATGCGACTCAGGAATCCAACGATTCCGTCCTCGCCGTGATACCGTGCCCGCCGGAAGGTGTCCTTCGGGTGCTTCGAGCGCCCCGGGGACTCCGGTCTTGGCGGGAACAACTACGGCCGGTGGGGATCCGACGTTACGCGGTCACTCCCCTTGGTCGAAAAAACGCGGTTTGGGATTCAGAAAACCACCCAGAATTCCTGGGGGAGGCTGGCGTCCGGTGTCGTCCACGTTGAAGGAGTTCATGGGGAGTGACCTGGTGAGAGACAATTCTGCCTCCCTTCCTGCCGATCAGATGTGGGATGGCCCTCCCGGAGAGCCGGGGACCCGGGTCCTCTTTGGCCGCTCTCCCGCCATGGCCCAAGTGCTGGCCCAGATTCGCCGCCTCGCCGCAGCGGAGGTGCCCATCTTGATCACTGGAGAGACGGGGACCGGCAAGGAGCTGGTCGCACGGGCCATTCATGCCCGCAGCCGCAGGGCGTCGCGTCCCTTTGTGGCCTTCCACGCCGGTGCAGGGTCGGAGGCTTCCCTGGAGGCGGATCTGTTCGGCCAGGAACGCCAATCCGCCTCCCAACCGGGTCGCCATGGTCGTCTCCGGGTGGCCGATTCGGGGGTCCTGTTTCTGGATGAGGTGGGAGATCTCCCCGACAGCGTGCAGGTGCGCCTGCTGAACGCCCTGGAACGAGGGCGCTTTGTGCCCCAGGGAGGGAGTGAGGCGGTCCCCGTGGATGTGAGGGTCATGGCCACCACCGGGAAAAGCCTGGAGGAGGCGGTCGAAGCGGGGAGGTTCCGGGCCGATCTTTACCTTCGCCTGACTCCGGCGCGACTGGAGGTTCCTCCCCTGCGGGACCGACGAGAGGACATTCCCCTTCTGGCCCACTGGATTCTGGAACGGCAAGGGCTCCTGGAGGGACGCACCCCCCGCACCCTGGGAGAGGATGCGGTGGCCTGGTTGGTCCAGCACCCCTGGCCGGGGAATGTGCGAGAACTGGAGCACGCCCTCCTCAGGGCCAGCCAATGGAGCGGAGAGGGCATGCTCCGGGCCCGGGATTTCCTGGGGGATCGGCAGGAGTTGAAGGACGCCTCCCGTCCTCCCGGGATGGTCATTGAACCTCAAGAATCCTATGAGGACCTGGTCATGAACCGATTGAGGCCGGTGGTCCGACGTTTCGCCCCCGCCCTCGGGCAGCGCAGCGATCTTTATGATCTGGTGGTGGGAACCACCGAGAGGGCCCTGTTCACCTTGGCGCTGGAGCGCACCCGGGGAAACCAGATCAAGGCCGCCGAGCTCCTGGGGATCAATCGGAACACCCTGAAGGCCAAGCTCACCGCCTCGGGGATTCCCCACGGCCGGGCGCGCCGGGGACGCAAGGGGAGCCGTTGACTCCGAAAAGACGGGGAAGGGGAGCCTACCCCCCGGAGAGGCTCCCCGCGTAGAGATTCAGGCGACTCTGAGCCAGAAAACCCACCAGGGTCATTCCAGCGGATTGGGCCAGATCCACCGCCAGGGAGGTGGGAGCGGAGAGTCCCGCGACCGCAGGAACCCCCGCCAGCCACGCCTTCTGCACCACTTCGAAGCTGATCCTTCCGCTCACCAGAAGAAGGGCCCCCAGAGGAGGAGGGGGCGTTCCCTGCCCCCGTCCCCAGGCCCGGCTGGCCGCACCCAGCACCTTGTCGCAGGCGTTGTGCCTTCCCACGTCTTCTCGGAGAAGAAAAAGGGGGTCGGAGGCGAGGCGGAAGAGGGCGGCGGCGTGCAATCCCCCGGTGCGAGCGAAGTTGGCCTGGCGGCTCCGGAGGAGGGAGGGGAGGGTGAGGAGCCAGGCGGGATCCAGGTGGAGAGGGCTCAAGAAGGGCTCGGCCTGCAGGTGGATGGCGGCCACGGTGGTCTTCCCGCACAGCCCACATGAGGTGGACGCGAAGAGGGCACGACGCGCTGCCTGCAAGGCGTCGCGATGACGGGGAGTGGCCTGAATATCGAGGTCGTGAGGATGGGGAGCTCCATCGGGCCGGGGGACCCTCTTTACTCCAGCGATATCGGCAGGATCCGCCACCAACCCTTCGGTGATTGCGAATCCCCAGGCCAGATCCTCATCGTCCCCAGGGGTCCGCATCAGAACCGCCACCTCTTCCCCATTCAGGCGAAGTTGAAGAGGCTCCTCCACCGCCAGGTCATCCATGTCCTCCTCCTGGGTTCCCGGTGGACGAAACCGCCCCACGGGGCGGCGGGTGATGCCTCCTGGATCATCCACGCAAGGTGACCGCAGGCGCCTTGGAGGACACCGAAGAAGAGGGTTCCAGACTGGACTGGATCGCCCGCAGCAAAAAGGAGGGGTTCAACCGGCTGCGGGGAAGGAGTGCCAGCGCTCTCTTCTCCAAACGGCGATGCTGAAGAAGGTTCAAGTGTCCCTCATCACACAGGGCAAGGACTTTGGGCCTCCTCCCCTCATCCATGGACTCAAAAACATCCAACACCTGAAAACTATTCAGATTTTCACAATGCATATCCAACAGGAGGACGGCGTTTCGCGAGGCCCCTCGCCGCAGGATCTGGGCCTCGTTGACCGCCTTGAGCAGGGGGAAGGGCTCCTTTCCCAGGTGATCCACCAGGGAGGCCATATAGGAGAGGTCGGTGGACGCCATCACCACCCGAGGAGCACCCCTGCCCACCCGTTCCCATACCCGAAGGGCCATTTCCACCCCATCCGTAGGCATCTTCATCACCGCGTCAGGGGGGTGAGGGCCGAAACGCGAGTCCGCGAATCCCTCCCGGGTCAGGATCAGGGCGGGAATATGGGCGGTCAGGGGATCGGCTCGCAGAGAGGCCAGAAGATCCTCCACGGTAAGATCGGAGGTGGAGTCGTCAAAGGCGATCATGGTGGGAAGGAGATCCCGCGCCATGGCCAGTCCCTCCCGGCCCTCCCGGGCCACATGGGTACGAATACCTTCCTCTTCGAGGGCTCCCACCAGCCTCTCCAGCTCCACCGGGTCGGGACTGATGAGCATCAGCACGGGAAGGGAACGTCCCGACGGGCCCACGAAGAACTCTTCTTCCTCTCCTCCGGCATCCTTGGCTTCCAGGGGCAGGTGCAGGTAGAAGCAGCTCCCCGTTCCCAGACGGCTCTGGGCTTGGAGGGTACCGCCCATCTTTTCCGCCAGCCTCCGGGCAATGGCCAATCCCAACCCCGCTCCCCCCACCGCCCGCCGGGAGGTGGAATCGATCTGGTAGAAGCTGTCGAAGATGGAGGGGATCTCTTCCTGGGGGATGCCCCGCCCCGAATCCGCCACAGCCGTGGTGAAGGTGCCATCCCCTCCATCCCGACACACCAGCTCCACCGACCCGACTTCGGTGTGCTGGACGGCGTTGGTGATCAGGTTGAGGAGGATCTGCTTGTACCGACCCCGGTCTCCCTGGCAGCGAAGGGGAGAGCCCTCCACCCGGGCGATGACCGTCACCTTTTCCGCCTTTTCCCGGAGGAGCACCTGCGCGGTGGCGGCAACCTCCTCCACCACCGCACCGGGGGCAAAGTGCTCGGTGGCCAGGGGAAGGCGTCCTGCCTCTATCCTGGACAAATCGAGAATGTCGGTGATGAGACGGAGGAGATCGTTTCCTCGGGCGGTAATTCCTTCCACGGCGCGTTGCTGACGCGATTCCAGTGGGCCATAGATTCCTTTTTCCAGAAGTTCAGCAAAGCCGATGACCGCGTGAAGAGGGGTTCGCAGCTCGTGGCTGACGGTGGCAATGAACTCGGTGCGGAGACGATGGGCCCGGGCCACCTTCTCGCTCTGCACCTCCAGAAGGGCGTTCTTCTCCGCCAGAGCCTGAAACGCCTTTTGGAGAAGGGCCTGCTGCACCTTCCAGGCAGTGATGTCCAGTAGCTGGACTCGGGAGCCGGGATGCTTGTCCGACGCCGCTTCTGGCATGGGGACGGCGTTGAGCAGACAGTCCAGCGAGGAGTCGTTGCGGCCGATCAGGGTCAACTCAAAGGAATCCACCGGGAGCCCTCTTCCCAGGGTCTGCAGGGCATCCTCCCAGTCGGGAACATCCTGGGAGTGAATCCAGGTGGAAAGCCTTCTCCCCACGACCTGGTCCCGATCCCATCCCAAGGCAGCCAGAGCGGCCATATTGCAATCCCGTACCACGCCCCCCGAGTTCAAGGTGAAGTACATGTGGGGAGCGTGGTCATAGAGGTCCT
>CAYRTW010000139.1:0-15157 GCA_964426935.1 uncultured Rickettsiales bacterium | reverse complement strand
CGCGACGAGTCATCGTGGTTGGCAGGTTGGACGGCATTTCGCGTGCGACTCTCAATCCGCTTCCTGACCAGGGCCGTGGACGATACCTTGTGAGCCATCGCACACTCTCGACCAGCCTGCCCGACCTCTTCATCGACTGAAAGGGTGATATTCTTCATTCAAAAACCTCGTCGAGCATGCTATCCATGCACAGGCAGCGTGTCAAAATCCTCCCCGCTCCAGACCATGGCCGTTTCGCTATTTTTCCTCGTGTTTGACGATACATACATGGGCCATTGACCCACAATAAATTCGATCGTTTTTATCAAAATAATTCATGAATTCCCATATTTTTATTGAGACGCCTACACTGCCCTTCGCCCCCTGATCTCCCCATGCCGTCCTCTGCCGACCCCCTCTTCCTCACCGATTCGCGCTACCGCCTGTTCTGTCGGCTTTTTGCCCTGGCCTCGGCCATCCACCTCTTCCTCCCCGACGCCTGGAATCGCCAGTGGCTCCCCGCCAACCTCCTCTACTGGACCGGTCTCCTGGCGGTCGCCTGGAGGGGGAGCCGATGGGGGTTTGCCTTGTGTGCCCTGGGGCTGGCCCTCCCCCTTCTCTTCTTCCAGGATCAGCTTACCCAGAGCGTCCTCCTCCTCGCCTTCGCGCTGGTCCCCCTCCTGCCCCTCTCCTCTTCGTCAGAGCAGCGAGGGGCCGATCTGGCCTTGATGATTCGGGGGATCACCCTCTCCGCTTATGCCCTGGCGGCCCTGCACAAGGCCAACACCGGCTTCCTGGACCCCACCATCAGTTGCGCCGGAGCCGGAGTCGCCGTCCTGGCGGACACCTGGGACTTCCCTTCCCTGGAATCGGCCGTCCTGGCTCCTCTGTGGGGCCCCCTGTTCCTGATCTGCGAGGGCCTGTTCGCGGCGGGGCTCCTCTTCTGGCCTGCCCTGGCCATGCTCTTGGGAGTGGCCCTCCACATCCCCCTCACCATCGTTTTTGCCCCCTCCTTCGCCTTCACCATGCTCAGCGGCTGGGTGATGTTCCTGACCCACCCCGATCTTCATTGGTTGACCCAGGTGGGACGGCGACGTCTCCGCTTCATCCTGATTCTGGGCTCCATGGCGGGATGGATCAGCTTCCTCCTCTATGCCCGCGATCATGACCAGTGGTTTCCCTTCTGGTCCCTGAAGGAGGCTTCCCTGTGGACCCTGGGGATCCTGTTGCTGACCGCATGGATGACGAAGAAACCGTCCTCGGTCTTCCTCCGCCGAGGCGCCTGGGTCGAGGTCTCCTCCCCAGGAGGACGATGGGGTGCCTTCCTCCTGGTCGCCTGCTTGTGGATGAACGGTCTCACCCCCTACCTGGGGCTTCAGTTCCATCACTCCTCGGCCATGCTCAGCAACCTCCGCATCGACTCAGAATGTTGGAACAGCCTCCTTTTCCCCGAATCCCTGCGCCTCTCCGACCCCTACATCCGGGTGGATTTTGCCGCCATCGGCCCTCCTCCCCAGGACCCCGAGGTCAACGCCCATTTCACTTCCCGCCTGTGGAACCAGGAATCCCTTGCTCAAGAGGTGACCACCTGGTGCGATGAGGGATGGGCCCCCTTGAAGATGAGAGGAACCTTTCGGGAAAAACCATTTTCGGTTGCCGACCTGTGCCGACCGCGAGCCTGGCCCTTTCCCCAGCCCCACCTTCCCGGCTTCCGAGCCTTCCAGGCCAACCTGGAAAGGACCTGCTTCCAGGAGTGCATTCATTGACGCTGGACTGCCGGCAGAGGCAGAATGCCCCGGTCTTGAGGCGCGACGACGATGATGAATCAGAAGGATTGTGTGCTGTTCAGCGGTGCGGCCAACGGAGCGGAGGCTGCCTTCGGGGAGGCCGCCGAGCGCTTCGGCATGGACGAGGTGAACTACAGCTTTGAGGGTCACCCCGACGCCCGGCGCCGGGGAATTCGAATCCTCACTCACGCCGAATTGCAGCAGGGAGACGTGAGCCTATCCTACCTTGCCCGGCTGATGCATCGCGATTATCCCGACACCACCCTGTTCAAGAGGGTGCTCCAGAGCATCTGGCACCAGGTGAACAGCGGTCAGGAGGTGTTCGTGGTGGGGAAGATTCTGGAGGATGACACTGTGAAAGGGGGCACCGGCTGGGGGGCCGAGTTTGCCAAGCTGTGCAACAAACCCCTGTTCGTTTTTGATCAGGACAGGAACGGGTGGTTTCGGTGGACGGGAGAATCCTTCGCCTCGGTCACCGATCCGGTGATCAGCCACCCCCACTTCTGCGGCACCGGGACCCGCTTCCTGGAGCCCAATGGCCGCGCCGCCATCGACTCCCTGTTCCAGCGGTCCTTTCACTCTCCGTGAATCCCCGGACCCTCTCGGGCGGCCCCTCCCTCCTCGTCCTCCTTGCCCTCTGCCTTTCCCCTCCCCTTCTGGCCTCGCCCGCCACGGAAGCGGAGGCCTTTTTTCTCTCTGGACGAGGAGCCGAAGCAGAAGGGCGGTATGAGGACGCCCTGCTGGCCTACCAGGATGCCGTGGATCGGGCTCCCGCCGGGGTTCGCGCCGTCACCGCCGCAGCCCGGCGGGAGTGGCTCCTCTTCCGACGGGACAGGGATGGGGGATGGGATGGGCTGACCCTCCTGGAAGAAGTCCGGGAGGGATGGCGCTCCCTCCCTGGTGATGAGGCCAGGAGACGGGTGGAGTCTCTGCTGGGAACCAGCGACCTTTCCCCCACCCTGGCGGTGGAGGCCCACATCTGGCTGATTCAGGACGATCTGGAGCGACGCCGGGATCCTGAGGGCGCCGCGTTCTGGGCCCTTTCCCTGAAACTTCCTTCCCAAGGGATTCCCGTCTCCACTCAACTGGCGTGGTCTCAGGCAAAGATCCGTGCCCTAGCCCGGGCCGGGAAATGGGAGGAGGCGAAGACCCTTTCCCCCTCTTCCTCCCCCGCTGCCGGAGTTCCCCTGGTGGAGAGGATGGCTCGGGATCAGAAGAGACAGAGGATGACCGGCATGGCCCAAGGCGGGTTGGCGGCCTTTCTGGTCCTGGCCCTTCCCCTGGCAGGACGAACCTTGAGGAGGGGAGAGGCTCGCCTGCCCCTTGGCCTTCTCCCCCTGGGAGTCCTGCTGGGGGGAGCCTTCGCCTTGATGAAGCTGTGGAGAGATGGCCCCCAGCGCCCCTTCCTCCTCGCTGCCGCCGCTTGTGTTGCGATCCACCTCCTCAGCTCCCTGGCGGGTCAAGGAGCCCTGCTGCTTTCAGGGCAAAGGACCTCCCGAGTGGTGAGAGGGGCGGTGGGAGTCCTCGCCGCCTGGGCCACCGGGGGAGGGATCTTCCTGATCTTCCAGACCGGCAACTCCCTGCATTTTCTTGGGTTGTAGCTGGAATAATAAATGTATACAAAAATATCCAATTTCAAGCCAGAAATTGAATTTACCCAGGAGAGCATCTCTTCCGGTATCCTGAAAATAAAGCGGGGTCGAAGTCCAAACTGCTCCAGTTCAGGAAGCGTGGTGGATCTGGCCATCCTCTCCTCTCTGGCAGCGGCGGTCCTGCTGAACGCCTTTGCCTCCCGATTCCTGAAGCCAAGGGACCCCCCACCTGAAGAACCGGAAGGAGGCCCGGAGGATCCAGAGGACGAGCCGATCGGGCCGGATTCCCACCGGGAAGCCGACCCTCCTCCCCCAACTCTTCCCCGCCTGCGAGAAGAGTCTTTTGGAGGAATCCTGGCGGTGGAGGCCCCCCCCTCCCTCCTGTACCTGAACCCTGCGGGAGTGTCCCGAGCCCGCGCCCGGGGAGTGCATCCCGTCGGGCGTCCCTCCCCTTCTCCCCTTCCTGGCGCCCTCTCCGCTCCCACCGAGGTCCACGTCTCCCTCACCACCCGCTGCGCCGCCGGGTGCCGAGGGTGCTACCTGCCTGCCGGTCCCCGGGGAGGGAACGACGCGGAATGGGACTCCCTGGTGACCGACCTCCGCCAGATGGCGGAACAGGGGGTCCTGGAGGTGGCCCTGGGAGGGGGAGAGTCCCTGGAGCGCCCCCTCCTTTGGAATGCGGCGAGGGTGGTGCGGGACCTGGGGATGGTGCCCAACCTCACCACCTCTGGCCTGGGCATGACTCCGCAACGGGCCCGGGACGCCGCCTCCCTGTTCGGCCAGGTGAACCTGTCCGTGGATGGCTTGGGGGAATCTTATCGAGGGGTGCGGGGGTGGGACGGCAGCGATGCGGCCCTGCAATCCCTGGAATGGCTGGTAGAGGCGGGGGCCTCTCCGGGGATCAACACCGTCCTCACCCGCCACAACGTAGCCGGTCTGGAATCCCTGGGAGAAGCCCTCTCCGCCCGGGGGGCCCGGGAGTGGCAGTGGCTCCGCTGGAAACCCGCCGGCCGGGCCTCTACCTTGTACGAGGCCCATCGCCTCACCCCCGAGCAGGCCTGGTCCCTGTGGCCACGGGCGTTGGAAATGCAGGCGGACCGGGCACTTCCCATCCGGTTTGATTGCGCCCTCCTCCCCTTTCTGGTGGTTCATCGGCCCTCCCCGGATCTCCTGAACCTCATGGGGGTCACCGGGTGCCCGGGTGGGGAATCCTTGTGGACCCGAGACGTGAGTGGCGCCTTCTCACCCTGTTCATTCAGCCCTCCTTCCTCACCGACTCCCCCTCCTCTCTCCCTGGAGAGCCGGTGGCGCACCGATGAGACCCTGAGGGAGTGGCGCGACCGGGCCCGGTCTCCTCCCCCTCCCTGCAGCACCTGTCCCTGGCAATCCGCCTGCCGGGGAGGATGCCGGGTGGTGGCGGCTCATGTCACCGGGGATCCCCTGTCCCCCGATCCTGAATGCCCCAGAGTTCATCCCCATCCCTGGCGTCACATTCTCGAATCAACCGGTGCAACAGCATGAAGTTGTTTATGTATCATTAATAGAAATCCTTACTTGAATGTGACAGATGCTCCCCGATGATTCCCCTCGCTTCGCCCTCGCCTCCTTGGTTTTTGCCTTGGGAACCCTCCTCTCCTACACCTCTCAGCGGCTGTTGGCCCTCAGCGGCACCGAGCCCCCTTTCACCTCCCTGGTGAGCCAGGAGCACATTCCCTACTTCGGCCGGATCGGACTGGCCCTGGTTCACGGGGTGGCATCGGGGGTCCTGGTGAGGGTCGCAATGAAGGACGGGGCCTCCCTCTTCTGGCTGGGGAAATGGACCCCATGGGGAGTGGGCCTGGCGGTGCTGGGAATGGCCCTGGTCTTGGGAATCTGGCCATGAACGAGAGGCTGTTTTCCCTTCTGGCCGCCGTCCACGGACATCTGGCCACCTTGGGCCTGGCGGTGCTGCTTCATCCGGTCATCACCCTGGGACGCCGCCCCCCCGTTTCCCGGGGGACCCTGTGGAGCGCCGATCTGGCCCTCCTCCTCCTGGTCGCTCCCTTCACCCTGGCCCTGTGGCTCTATCCAACGTACCGAGGTGAGATAAAACCATCTTTGTGGGTGGAATCCCGTTCCATTGCCCTCCTCTTCGAGACCAAGGAGCATTTGGGATTTTTCGCCGTGGTTCTGGCGGCGGCGGGATGGTTGAGCCTGAGGGGAGCCAGGCAGACCCTGGAAGGACGGCGGGTCGCTCGCTCCCTGTTTCTTCTGGCCTGGCTGTGCGGAGTGGCAACGGCAGGGCTGGGGATGGTGGTTCGCTCCATCGCCCAACCGGGGTGGTGATTTTCTATCTAGCTGGAATTACAAATGTATCAATTATATTTCCGGCAATGTCATACGCGGTGACGGTCACCTTTTCGGGGGTCACGTCGGCGATGACGTAATGCTCGATGGGGTTGGCCACCGCCCCGAACCATTGATCCTCGGTGTTCTCGTAGAGGTCGGCGCCCGCTCCTCCCGAAACCAGATAGACCACCCCCTCGTCATCGGAGACCTCGGCTCCCGCCAGGATGGGCACCGAGCGTTCGTAGATGTGGTTGTGCCCCGAAGTCACCATTTGCACTCCCCGCTGCTCGAAGATGGGGCTCCAGGCCTCCCTCACTGTCTCGTTGGAGCCGTGGGTGGTGCAGGTGGAGTAGGCAGGTTGATGGTGCATGACGAATTTCCAGGGCTGGGAAGTGGCCGCCAGATCGGAATCCAGGAACGACGCCTCCTCTCCCTCGATCTGGTCCTGGCTCCGCACCGTGTCGTTGAGGGACACCACATGCAGGGTGCCGAAATCCACCGAGAACCACTCCTCGATGCCCGGCAGGGAAAACTGGGCAAAATAGTTGGAAGCCAGGAATTCATGATTCCCATGGGCGGGGATGAAGGCCTTGCGGGGAAACACCTCTTGGGAGACGGCGAACCAGGCATCCCACTCGTCCTGGCTGGTGCCAAAGTCCACCACATCGCCGCTGAACAGGTAGAAATCGGGGGAGTGGGCCTCCATGGCGGCCAGCAGGGTGCCCCAGGTGTCGTAAGCGCCCCGAGAATCCCCAGAGATGGCCACGCGGAAGGTGTCGAAGGTTCCCGGTTCCCCGGGGGTGGTAAAGGTATAGATGGGTGAGAAGGCCCCCTCTCCTCCCACCCGATAGCTGTAGGCCGTGCCGGGCTGGAGCCGACCACAGAGCTTCACTTCGTGGGCCCGGAAGTCGATTGCGTCGGAACCGCCAAAGGTGAAGGTGTATCCCTCTGTTCTTTCGGTCAGGGCCTCCTCAGGGAGCCCGGCTCCCACCCCGTACTCCAC
This sequence comes from uncultured Rickettsiales bacterium, assembly GCA_964426935.1. Lineage (GTDB taxonomy): Bacteria > Myxococcota_A > UBA796 > UBA9615 > JAKLKC01 > CAYRTW01. The sequence goes on along the minus strand of CAYRTW010000139.1, from coordinate 8,468 downwards.
CACCGTGGCCAGGGTGTCCAGATCGGTGCGCCACAAGAACGAGGCCGAACGAGAAGGATCCCGCGAGGGCCACCCATAGATGAGGTTGAAGGGGGTGGGTGCAGCACCCACCACGTCCTGGTGAGGATCAGCGGGACCCGCCGGTTCGGCGCTCAACAAGCTGGGGGGAAGCAAGACCTCTTCGGTGCAGTCGGGGGCGCTGGGAAGGTCATCGTCGCTGCTGTCGTCATCCCCGGGGAGGGTGTCATCGTCGCCAACGGAAAAATCATCGTCCGAGGCATAGAACGAGCAGGCGGAAAGCAGAATCAGGAGGGGGGCGGAAGAGAGAGCGAAGGAAGGGGCGAAACCATCGAAGAACGACATGACACCTCAATGACTTCATCTCTCTACAGACGAAATCTCAGAAAGCCAGTTGGCTGAATACCAGAAACCTGTCGTTGGCGAAGGGCTGATCTTCAAGTTCGGTGCGCGCCACGTAGATGACCGAAAACTTCAGGTCGTGAATGAGTTTGAACAGGGGCTTCCCAGCGTAGAACGAAGCCCCCACCGACACGTTGCGAGAGCCCTGGTAGGGATCGGTGGGTCCAGCCAGGGGGACATCCTGGGACACGGGATCGAAGGAGTCTCCTTCTTCCATGCGAAAGAGGAGGGCGATGTGGTCTTGCGCCCAAGGCACTCCCGGCAAAAAAGCCCCCAGTTGCACATACCAGCCGCTGGCATTGTAGTCGGGGACCTCCTCCGCCTCAAAGTTGGTGCGTCGATGAGCGAACTCTCCCTGAAGGGTAAACCAGCGGTAATGGAAGAACCCCTCCACGTCATGCCCCAAGGACGCCTCCTCCTCCCCCGGCTCCCCCTTCACGTTGTAGTGAATCGAGTAGCCGACGGAGAACACCACCCTCTCCTTCTGGTCCTTGCCGTTGTCCAGGGGAATCATCTCGCTGGTGGTTCCCGGTCCTCCCAAGGGACTCACCACCACCCGGGCAGCGTAGAGGAACTTGTCGTTGACGTTGCTGATCCGATTGGTTCCCTCTCCGTTGAAGGCTCCCGCCGCCCATTCCAGGTGATTCTTTCCCAGGTTGCCAGAGACCTGCACTCCCAGATCCCGGTCCGGCAGGTAGGAGGAGACCAGGGGGCGATCGGGGAACAGGAGGCGCCGGTCGGAAATGAGGTTGGAGCGGTTGATGGGGGCCTTGAACTGCCCCGCCCGCAACCGAACCCTTCCCCCAAAATCCGCCTGCACGTAGGCGTCCTTGAGGACCGGTTCGGGCATGAACTCCACCGAGAAGGCGGGAGTGAAGGTGAGGTCGAAGCCGGGGCGCAAGGTCTTTACCAGGTCGGCGCTGGTCTCCATCCGCACTCGGGAGAGGGAAAACCCCAATTCCCCGGTGGCCCCGTTGTCCTCGTCATCGGGAATGACGGTGAAGCGGGGCTGGAGGAAGCCGCCGAACTGAAGGTCGAAGCGATCAAAGCCGGCTCGAGTGGCGTCGGTGCTGATCAGGGTGGCCGCCTCGGCCCCCTCGCCAGGAAAAAGGTTGAGGGCACAGAACAGGGCCAGGGGGAGGGAAAGGAGACGAGATGTAAAAATCATGGGGCGATTTTCCACAAATACATGACAACCAGGTGACGAATCGGTAGCAACATCTTCGTTTCCCGATCTTTCATCCCGCTCTGGGTTCGCCCGGTGTGTACCAGACTTCTAGGGTGCGATCCACACCAGGGGAGAGGCAATCATCGCGTGGCCCCAGCGATCCCGCCCCTGCACCTGGAAGGTGATACTGACTCCCGAGGACAGCCCCTCCACCTGAGCGCGGTAGAGGTCCCCTCCCATGAAGAAGAGGGGAAGGGTCTGGGAATCTCCCCCCACGCTCACTTCCACCGTCACCTCCCGAACCTGCTGCCCGGTCTCGCTGGTGGCTCCGTCTTGAAGGGCGACATGAAAAACAGCCGTCCCCGCCCCCGCCGAGCGCGCGCCCTGGGCACGCACCTGGGGTGGATGAGTGTCGGCAGCGCTGGGACCCGTTCCCAGATACAGGCGATTCAAGCGCGGGGTTCCTTCTCCCTGCCCGGTCACCACATCCAGGATCCCATCCCCGTTGATGTCGCCCACGTCGATCCCCAGCGTAGGATCATCGATTTCAGGAAAGGCGTCATCAACGTATTGAAACACCCCCCCGCCACCGTTCAGAAGCAGCTTTTCTGACGAGTGGGCCAGGGAAGCGACCAACAGATCGTAGTCGCCGTCGTCGTCCACATCGGCACATTTCACCGCGTTGTCATCGGTATTGGGCTCCCCGCTCACCCGGGTCTCCGATTCATCGCTGAAGTGACCGGTCCCGTCGTTGACCAGTACCTGGGTGCGATGTCCCGACCCCAGATCGGCGGCGGCGTTGTCGGCGAGGAGGTCCAGATCTCCATCGCCATCCACGTCACAGGCTTCCAGGTTGTAGGTGTAGGGCCCCTGCTTTTCAGGAAGATCCTCATCCGACGCGGTAAATCCGCCTTCTCCGTCGTTGCGAAACAGGCGGCTGCGGCCGTTGCGGTGGTTCACCAGAAGATCCAGGTCCAGATCCCCATCCACATCCTGGGCATCCAGATCGATGGGGGTGTTGCCGTCGCCCGAATCCAACGGTGCCGGCAGGACCCCTTCCCAGGCCTGAAAGACTCCCCCCTCATTTCGCAGGGCCAACACGTTTCCCTCGGCCATCAACGGAGCATTTCCCCAGTCGGTCACATATAGATCCGGGTCGCCATCGTCGTCGGTGTCGGCAAAATGGGCCGCTCCCGCCCGAGACATCCACCCCGGGGGAAGGCGGGTCGCCGCCTCTTCCAGGAAGGAACCCCCCTCCTGCTGCATCCACAGGCGATCCAGATCCTCTCCGTATCCGCCCGGCTGAACCACATCCAACCGACCATTTCCATCCACATCTGCCACGGCAACTTGTCTCAGCCTGGATTCCGCATTCGCAAAGACAGAGGCCGTGACATCCGCATATCCACCGTCCTGCAGGCGGTACACCACCGAGCTTTCTGCGTTTCCCGACGTGTAATACCCTCCCCCGTTGGCGAACAGGACGGACAGGGTGCTCTCCTCCCAGAGATCGGCCAGAATCAGAAAATTGGTGTAGCACCCCTGGTTGGAGCCGGTGCCGCAAGGCTGCTCGGGAAACCAGTCGTCGGTGGCATCGACGAACCAGGGACCGGTGGCGTCGTCGTCCCCGGTCACGTCGTCATCGGCAGTATCATCATCGCCTGTCACATCGTCGTCATCTGCGGTGTCATCATCGCTGGTGGAATCATCGTCCCCGGTGGCGTCATCATCCCCATGGTTCGCCTCCTGGCAGGCAGGGAGGAGAAACATGAAAATCAGAAACCAAGAAATCCGCGACATTTCACACTCCGGGGAAACCAGAATTGGGGAAGTCCTTGGCGTCACGCCGCATCCAGGCCAGGGTCTCCACATGGTGGGTCTGGGGAAACATGTCGAATCCCTGCACCGCTTCCAGGTGGTACCCCCCCTTGGTCAGGATCCGCAAGTCCCGGGCCTGGGTCACCGGATCGCAGGCGCAGTAGGCGATGAAGAGGGGAGACAGGCGGGTCACCAGGGACAGGGCGTCCTGGGCCCCAGTCCGGGGAGGATCCAGAATGACCAGATCGAAGTGACGCCCCGCCGCAACCAGGGAATCCACCTTCCTGCCCACGTCCCCCGCCAGGAACTCCAGCCCTTCCATCCCCTGGCCACTCCTACGGGCAGCGGCGATGGCCTCCCCCTGACTTTCGACGCCTGCACCCACCAGCCCTTGTTTTCCCAGGGAGAGGGCAAAGTTTCCCGCCCCGCAATACAGGTCGCAGAAGGTCTTCACTCCCCGAGCCGCCGCCCCCGCCACCACCGCCTCGACAAGGAGAAGGTTCACCGGCCAGTTCACCTGGGTAAAGGCCAACGGCGGCGCCCTCATCTCCACTCCCCCCCGCAGGGGCCAGCGCTGCTCGACAAAGGGACGGACCGGGGAGCCTGCCACCGCCACCGCAAACCGCTCCGCCAGGCGCTCGGCCACTTCACGGCCCTTCCCAGAAAGCGCGTTCGCTCCCTGACGAGGAAAGAGATGAATCAGCACCTCGGCTCCGCCGGGGGCGTGCCGCAGCTCCACCCCTGAAAAGCAGGCCAGCGCTCGAAAGTCGGCGTGTTTCTCTTCTTGCAGCGCATCCCAGGCGGGTTGAAGCCGGGGGTGACTGACGGGACACCGAACCACCTCCACCACCTGGTGGGAGCCCCGAGCGAAGAAGCCCACGCGCCCCAGAGGGTCGATGTGAAGGCGGACCCGGCCCCGAAAACCCCACTCCCCCTCTCCAGCCACCATGGGAACCGTATCCAAGGAGAAGCCGCCGGTGCGGGAGAACGCCTCGGCCACCAGCTTGCCTTTGGCCTCCACCTGGGCCTGCCGTTCCATCTGCATCCAGTCGCACCCACCGCACTGTGAGAACAAGGGACAGGAGGGGGAGATCCGCAGGGGAGAAGGCTCGACCAGGCGGTGGGACAGGACCCGGAGAAAGGAGCCTCGATCCTCCACCCGCACCGGCAGCAGCCTGTCCCCGGGCATGCCGCCGGGAACGAAGACCGGTCGACCGTCAGGGGCCCGGGCAAATCCCTCCCCACCGGGAACCAGACGAAGGACCTCCCAAGGAGAGGAGGCCTCTTCAGGTGCTGTGGTCAGGGAGAAGGAGGGGGGAGTGTTCAGAGGAGACCTGCTGGGTGGGAGGAGGCGAGTGTGATGACAACCAGGGGAGTCACTGGTGCTTTATTTCAGGTGGATACAAGAAAATCTGCAACCGTTCAGGCAGCCACCCACTCCAGAAACGCCCCCTCACCCCGGTCCGGATGGGCCCAACTTCTTGATTCTCCGCCCGATCCTGCCCAAAGGCGTCAAGGGTTCGAGTTGAAGAGTAAATTCCCCCAATTCTCAGGGAGACCCCTCACATCTTGAACAGCTTGCCCAACTCCGCCTTGGCCTCACTGGCCTTGTGAGTTCTCATTTTGTATTCAACCGCCCGGTGAAGCTGATACAGCTCCCCATCCAAGCTCTTGATCAGCTCAAAGTCCTGCACATCATCGAGATTCTGAAGAATATCGCGGATGCGGCTCAATTCAGTCTGAAGCTCTTCAGACGACTGACGGGGAACCGGCTCCGTCACCGTTACCGCCTCCGATTCCGGCTTCTTTCCCATGCGGGTGGCCACATCCGCTTCCAAGGAGGAGCGATCAAAGCTGGGTGGGCCCCCGGGCAGCTCCCGCCCCGTTCCTTCGTCTGGGGTGATGAACAAAGGAGCAGGCGGAGGCTTGCTGGCCTTTTTGCGGGGGCGGGGAGAAGGAGTGGGACGGATCCCTGAGACAGGCGAAGGCGCCGATGAAACTGAAACAGCAGATGACAACGAATTGAATTCCTCTGAAATGGAACGAGAGACTTCCCCGTGGATTGAGCCAGAGGGAATCGATGGAGCCACCGGCGCGGATGCAGGGGGGACAGCCGGAGTGAGTGAGACAGGTGAGACAGATGAGACAGGCTCTGGAGAGGGTGAGGCGGAAGCGCCCCTCTCTGGGGAGGACTGGAGGGGGGATTCGTGTCGATCCTGCACCCGGTCCACATAGTTGTGCCGGGGATTGTCACCCCACCCTTCTCCGGGGCGGGCCGCCGCTTCCACTCCCTCCTGGGCCACCACAAACTCCATCCCTCCCCATCGAAGCCGCATTTCGGGCCTCATTCCCTGAAGCCAGGTGGCCAGGGCCGGGCTGAGGCGGCCGGTCATCTTGAAGGCAGCCCCCACCAGCCGGGTCAACACCGAGAATCCCGGTGGGGATCCCCCTCCCGCCTCCCACCGAGGCGTCAACCTCTCACGAGTGCTCATGATTCAGGGGTCCTCCGAGGGCGCAGGGGGCGCAAGAGACAAACGATGGGTTTTCGGGAGTCATGACCGCAATTTCGCCAGCAGTGCGGCACGACGCTCAAGGCTCTCTGGGGGCCACAGTTCGGCGGCTTTGTAGTATTCGGGCACGGCGGGGGTGTGGGGTGGAAGCACCACCCATGGCTGTTTCGACGCGGTGAAGATGTGCACATCGGGGGGCATGAGATCAGGCTCGTCCAAGGTCCCCACCCGAAGGAATCGAATCGCATCGCCCGCGCCCGCGTAGCAACTCCACACCGCGACTCTGCACTGGGGACATCGAACGATCTTCTGGCCCCTGCCGCTGTTGGAGGGTGTCGGAACCTCCTCCACCTCCCCCTCCATCAACTCCACCCGGTCCGATTCGAGCATGGCGTTCAGGGCAAAGGAGGAACCCGTTTCCCTTTGGCACCAGCGGCAATGGCAGCAATGGACGAAGAGAGGGGGTGCCTGCACCCGATATCTCACCCATCGGCAGGTGCAACCGCCTTCCAGGTAGACCACAGATGAACTCACGACTCGACTTTCATGGCGGGGCCACCGGCGGCGTCCGATTCTCTTGACGGAAAGGGGCAGCCCATCATAACAGGCGAACCAACACCGCCCGATGAGTGCGTCCCTCAGGGAACCCTGCTGGCCAGGGGAAGTCCACTCCGGTTCGGCCTTCGGACACCACCTGAACGTCCCTGCCGTGCTCCCTCCCCGCCTCGACCAGGAACTCGATGAGATCGGCCTCATCCACCCGTCGGTCGTTGAGGGAGGCAAACAGGAAGCCCCCCTCCTCGGTGCGGGAAAGGGCGAGAGCCGCCAGTGCCGCATACCCAGTGCGGGCCGACCAGTGCCCTCGGTGTCGTCCTGTGGCAAAGGTGGGGGGATCGAGGATGACCAGGTCGAACCGCCGCCGGGTTTCAGCGAGGTACTGACGGGCATCGGCGCAAACGAACCCATGGTGGGAGGGATCCAGGCCGTTCCTGACGAAGTTGCTTTCGGCCACGTCCAGGACGGCGTTGTTCTGATCCACCGAGATCACCGAAGACCCCACCGCCGCCAAGGCCACCGAGAAGGCTCCGGTGTAGCAGAAGGCATTCAGGGCGGTGCGGGGAGCCAGGTCGGAAAGCTGCTGCCTGTTCTCCCGCTGATCGCAAAAGAGCCCGGTGGACAGACCCGAAAAAGGACGAATCGAGAAGGCAAGCCCCCTCTCCCTGGCTTCCCTCAGGGGGGGCTCGATCGACCCCTCCAGCACCCGCCCGGGAAGTTCCTCGGCCACTCGCAGGTCACGAAAATGGTCCTTTTCATAGAGGGTGGTACCGGGAAACTCCCGTTTGAGCACGTCATAGACGGGAGGACACAGGGGTACCGCCACGGGAGTGCGTCTGGTGGCCAACAGCACATCACCATAGAGGTCCACTTCCAGACCGGGCAACCCATCCCCCTCCGCGTTGATCAGCCGCACCGCCGTCGTGGACCCATCGGCCAGGAGAGAGCGCCGCAGAGACACCGCTCCCTGAGCGCGAGCCTGGAACAGGGCATCATCAATGGGAATACGACGGCGGGCCACGACCCGAGCCACCACCCGCGAGCGGGGGTCCACCAGGGCCCGAGCCACATAGACCCCCCGGGTGTCCACCAACTCCACCGGATCCCCGGGGCGAAAGCCATCGGTGTCTCCCGTCACCTCATCCCGGATGACCCAGGGATGGCCGGCATCGATAAATCGGGCAGAAGCGGGGCTGATCTTGAGGGCGCGCAAGAGAATCTCTTTCAGGGCAAGGAAGAGGCGGGTCCCTTCCTATCCCTTTCGCTGCGAGATGGACCGGGCCTGGAGGAACTGAAGGAGGTGCTCCCGCCCTCCCGCCTTGGAGTCGGTGCCACTGAGATTGAATCCGCCAAAGGGCTGAACCCCCACCAGGGCCCCCGTACACTTTCGGTTGAGATAGAGGTTTCCAACTTCCAGCTTCAGGCGGGCATCTTCCAGGTGACGATGGCCGTAGTAGGAGCCGGTCAGGCCATAGACGGTGCCGTTGAACACCTCTACTCCCTCCTGGTAATTCTTGACCCGGATGAAGGCCAGAACGGGGCCGAATACTTCTTCCTGGGCGAGGCGGGCGGTAGGGGCAATGTCCCGGAAGACGGTGGGAACAATGAAGTACCCGTTTCCACTTGCTTTTTCTCCCCCCAACGACAACGTGCCCTCCTGATGGCCCACCTCGATGTATCGAAGAATGCGGGCCTCGGCCTCGGCGTCAATGACGGGTCCCACTTGAGTCTGGGCGTCTTCGGGGGACCCCACCCTCAGAGCCAGGGCCCTCTCCAGAACCTTGCCCAGCAGGGCATCGTGAACGGCGTCCACGGCGATCACCCGGGAGCAGGCCGAGCATTTCTGGCCCTGGAATCCGAAAGCGGCGGCGACGATCCCCTCTGAGGCGGCATCCAGATCGGCATCCTCATCCACCAGGATGGCGTCCTTCCCTCCCAATTCGGCCACCACCCTCTTGATCCATTTCTGACCAGGATGGGTGACCCCCGCCTCCCTC
>CAYRTW010000138.1:0-15187 GCA_964426935.1 uncultured Rickettsiales bacterium | reverse complement strand
TGTTGTTGGGCAGGCGGATGACCGCTCGGCAGCGGCCTGAACCGGGGTCCCAAAGGCGGGCGGTGGCGTCGTCCCCCGCCGTGGCCAGCCAGCGTCCATCGGGGGAGAACCGCACCGCATGAACCAGCTCTTGATGCCCCCTCAGCACCACCCTCACCGCCGTTCCTGCCCCGTCCCACACCGAGGCCTCGTTTCGTCCCGGGCCCTTCACCGCCAGCCACTTCCCGTCGGGGGACCAGGCGATGCCATCCCAACAAGCACCGAAAGGATGGCCGGGGATGCGGGCCACCTCCCGGGCGGCCTGCACGTCGGCGATGCGGACCTCGTAGTTGTTGCATTGCACCGCGATCTGCTGGCCATCGGGGGAGAAGGCCACCGCTCCTCCCGGGCGTGGGAGAGGGATGGAGACGCGGGGAGCAAAATCCTGAGCCATGTTCAACGACCTAAAACAACAGGAGTTTCATCCCGATTCACCCGGTCTGGGGGAAACCCGGACCAAGGAGAAGGGGGGCGCGGCGGAGGCAAGGTAGCACAGCCTCCCCGGTCCGGGGGTGCCCCATCCGGGTGCGATTCTCTCTCTTCTTTCCCGGGTCACTGCGCCGTAAGGCCAAAACGCAACCCTTGCTCTAGGGTGCCTCTGCGCCGGACGGGATGCACCCGCTGGCCGTCCAAGGAGAGCATCAACATGGCATCGAACATGGTCGGATTGGGGGACAGGGGAGATTATCTGTCGGGGAACTGGGCCCTGGTGGATAGCTCTGGCAACAAGTATGGGCTCCTGATCGTATGGGTCCACGAATCCGTGCCTCGTCGATCCGAGCAGTGGATCGCCACCACCCAGACCCTGGATGACGCCCCCGCCACCCTCAGCGCCTATGCCACCAGCACCCTGGTGACCGGCACCACCACCGCTTCACGACGGAGCCAGGCGGAAGGCATCATCCAAGCCTTTGCCGCCTCCGGGGACTGGCATGGGTCGGTAGGGGATCGAAAGGTGTGGGAAATCGAAAGCGCTCTTACCGCCGCCAATGACATGCTGGATTGACAGAGGAGAGGGCTAGCTGGGGTTGAAGAAGGGGAGTCGCCTGGACAAAAGCCCTTTCTTCAACCCTGGCTGCCCCACTTCCATGGCTTCCCCCACCTGGAGGAAGCCTCCCTTCCCACGCCGCTTCTTCCTGGTTCCTGCTCCGCCTTCAGCGTTCAGGAGGGGGTGAATCGGGTTCGCTCCACGGGGTTTCGGTGAGCGGCAGGCCCCCCCTCTTCCTCTTCACCGCTCAGAAACTCCGCTGCGGTAATCAGCAGACGAGGCTTTTTCCGTTCCGCTTCCATCTGCTCGGCGGTGGGATGGGGCCCATGAAGGGCAGTCAAGAAGGCAAGAAACTCCTCTTTGGCCAGGGCGGTCCACCTGTCGTCATCCAGGGACTGGCCAGCGTTCCGAGCGATGGAAGCTGCCAGGGCATGGACCTGCCAGCGAAGAGAGGGGAGCATGTCCCGGGGGATTTCCCCCACCATCTTCCGGGCACACTGGTGGGCCACCAGCGGTTGGCTTTGGGCCAGGGCGCGGGCGACATCCATCCCCACCACGCAAGCCTGCACGGGAAGGCCCGCCTTCTTGAATCGGGTCCGGGCCCGAGTCAGATCCCTTCGGGTACCATCGCGGAGGCCCTCGTTCCATAAGGCCAGGGCGCGGGCGTGATAGAGAATGGCCTCCACTCGGGAAAGGCCGGCACGTCGGGAAAAGGCCAGAACGCCGGGGAAGCGGGGGTCCAGGTGCTGGTGCAGGCGAGCCTTGGTCACGATGATCATGGCCAGGGTGTGCGCGGCGGTGATGGGATCCTCTCCCATTTCGAATCCGGCCAGGGCCTGCTCAAGGAGGACCATGGCCTTCTCCGGTTCCCCCGCCTCCAGAAGCACCAGAGCGTGATTGGAGTGCAGGATGGGCAGGAGATCGGGGGAGAGGAGCTGCTTGCGGAGCCCTTTGTGCCGGCGGAGGGCGTCTTTGTGATCCCCCAATTGATGAGCGAGAAGGGCGCGGTTGATGCGGGCCCGAGCCTCACCCCGGGCATCCCCCAGGTCGGCATAAAGCCGAATGGTTTCGTCCAGTAGGGGTACGGCATCCCGGGTCCGCCCCACCAATTGTCGCACCTGGGCCAGGCGCATTCGCGCTTCTGCAGCCACGGGAGTTCCCTCCGGAGCACCGGCAATGGCCTGGCGCAGGTATCTCCCTGCCACGATGTGGCTTCCTTCGTGAATCAGCAGTCCGGCGGCCAGCACATCCGCCTCGGCGCAGAGGGAAGGGCTTCGAAATCGCCGCCCCAACTCCCGCAGTTGAGACGTGGTCTCCAGTCCCTGGGAAAAACGGGCCAGGATTCGACACTCCTCTGCCAGTCCCCGCAGGGCGGCGGCTTCGGCCAGTTCGTCCCCTCCCAGGCGAGCCTCCTCGACTGCCGACACGAAGGCGGAATGAGCCTCTCTTCGGGCCTGACGAGCCCTGGCCCTCTCTCCCTCCAGCAGAAACCAGCGGGTGGCGACCCCATGGGCTCCCCGAGCCCGATGATGGCGGGCAATCCGACCCGGCTGCTGGGCGGGAATGAGGGGATGGGCTTCCAACCACAGGGCGGCCCGTTGATGCAACAGGCGGTGTTCCTCCGGTTCCAATTCCTCCTGCAGCGTTTCCGCCAGCCTCTCATCGACGAAGCGGTAGAGGACCTCGTCTTGGATGATTTCTTCGGTGATGATTTTTGCGTCCAGGAAACTTTCCAAGTGGAGGTTCAGGGTCAGGGCAGGAATTCCCAATGCGTTTCGCAACAGGGCCAGTTCGGCGACGGGGCCCACCGCTGCCATGCGGGCCAAGGTTTCTCGTTGAGAATGGCTCAGGCGGGGCAGCGGGTGGGGCAGTCTGTCCGGGTCGCCGTTTTCCATTTCTTCGATGGTTTCCTGTCCCGCAGTGAGGAATTTTTGGGTCAACTCCAGACCGCGAGGGGTCCGCCGAATCCAGTTGGCCTCCAGCCATCGTTCCAAAGTGTGTCGCACTCGATGGGGGATTCCCAAGGAGGCGGCATGAAGCCGGGCTCCGGCCTCTTGGATTTCCCATTCCATGGCGGGTTCGGCGGCAAACGTCTGGCGCAGGGTCTCTTCTGACAAGGGCCCCAGGACCACGGGGAGGAAGGTCGGTGAAGAGCGAGGACGGGGGGAGGGAGAACCCGCATCCTCTCGCCGGGCATGGAGGATGAGGACGGGGCAATGGGCGAGGGCTCCTTCGGCCACGGCGGTCTCCAGGTACCTCACCAGATCCGCCGCCACTTCGTCCCCCTGATGAATCTGGTCGATGACCCAGGCCACCGGTCCTTTGCGGGAGGCGTCCTCCAGCAGGCGCAGCACTCCCTCAAAAGACCGGAGCTTGCGGGCGTGGGCGGCGGCAGGCCTTTGGAGATCTTCGGGAGGAATTCCCAGGACCGTGGTCACCAACTCTCCGTATTCTTTGGGTTTTCTCTCCGAACCCGAGAGGTCACTCAGGGTTCGGAGTCCATCCTCCAGAAGGCTCCCCGGCCCCTGCCGCGGGTAGGCTCCCGGGCGCCCTGCCACCGCAAACCCCTCCCTGGTCAGCCGGCTGGTCACCTGCTCAAGGCACCAGGATTTACCGATTCCCGAAGGACCGAGGAGGACCACCACTGCGGAGCCGCCGGTGATGACGCCTCGGCCCACCTCCATCACCATCGCCAGTTCGGCTTCTCGTCCCAGGTTCAGCAGGGGGGAGGGGCGTTGAAGGGGAGCCCGGGAAGGGACGGGGCCGGTAGACTTTTCCACCAGGCCGGCTTCCTGAAGCCGTCGCAACGCATCCACTGCCGAAGCGATCCGATCCGAGGGTTGGGGCCATAACAGGCGGTGAACCCACTCATCCAGGGCGTCGGAGACCCTTGGATTCTTCTCCTTGGGTCGAGGGGGTCTGCCTTCCAGATGGGCCTGATGAAGATCCATCATGGACTGGGCATGGTAGGGGAGCTCCCCGGTCAGAAGCAGGTAGGTGATGACCCCCACTGCGTAGAGATCGGATCGCCGGGTAGCCCGTTGACCTCCCAGGACCTCAGGAGCAACGTAGGCCATGGTTCCCACCACGGTTCCAGTGGTGGTGGCCCCGTCGGGATCGTCCGACGCCATGGAAAGCCCGAAATCCAGAAGGCGCAGGTTTCCCTCCCTATCCATCATGATATTGCCGGGCTTGAGATCCCGATGGATGAATTCGCGGGAATGGACCTCGGCCAGCACCTGGAGCAGTTGGGTCACCGCACCCCGGATTCCCGGCCAGGGGTCGCCTTCAGGCAGGGTCCCCCGCACTCTTCCCAAAGCCCGATCCAGTTCAGCCCCATCCACATATTCCATGGCCAGCCAGGGTCCGGCGCTGCCCTCTCCGTAGGCGATGATCTGCACTACGCTGGGGTGGGAGAGGTTGGCCTGGGCCCTCACTTCCTGGCGAAACCGGGCCATCCGGCGCGGGCTGTTTCCCTTGAGGAACTTCACCGCCACCGAGGTTTCCGTCAGCCTGTCCCAAGCTTTATAGACATCGCCGTGGGAGCCCGAACCCAAGTAATCCCCGAGCTCAAAGCGGGGGTCGAGGAGGGGGATCATGGGGTGTTTCCTGGTCGGGTAGCAAAGATGTGGATTTTGTTGTCGCCATTGGGGTCCATAGCTGACCTGCGAGCCTGCTCGCAGGCGACGAGGGGGTGTTGAGCTCTTCTCAGATTCCCGAACAGGGCTTTGGCGAACTGGATGCAGACGCTGGCCTGGATCTTTCCCTCCATGCCTACCGTGATGATTTGGGTGGCTTGATGAATCTCAGCGGCCATGTTCCGGGTGTTGCATGCTGCGAGAACGATGAGGGACGGTGGGCTCCCGCCGCTGAGGGCCTGAGTCATCTGCCTCGCCGCCAGCGGCTCGGAGAGGCCATCCGCTCCCACGAAGGCCAGCCCTCCTTCGCTGCCATGGGCACTGAGGTACAGGACACTGGGGCTGAATTGACAAATAAAATCAATGATTTCTGCGCGCCCTACATCCCAACGGGGTTCGATCAGGAGGGGAGAGGCGTTCTCTTTTGAGGCCGTTGCCGCCTCCACCACGGTAGCCAGTTCCAGGTCGAAGCCGGCCCACTTCTGGTCGTCGGGGCAGGCAGTGATGAACAGGATGTCCTTTTTGCTGTCAGATGGGGCCTTGCCTTGGAACGATGGGGTGGGGGAGATCGAGGGATCCAGGGTATTCAGGACCTGACCTTCCAAACATCTCAGGAGGATTCTGGCTTGCCTCAGGGCAACCGCATGGCTACCCACCTCCTCGGGGAATTTCTGGCAGGCGAATTTGTATCCAGCAACCGCTTTCGACACCTTCCCCTGTATGAGGTAGGACTCGGCAAGGGTGGCCAGCTTCCAGAAGTCCTCACGAATATCGACTCGAGCGGCGTTCCTGGCGCTCCGGGCTCCTCGGCGCGCCTTTTTGGGTTTTCCGCTCAGGAGGTAGAGAGCCGCCACATTGATGAGGAGCCAGTGATTGTCGGGCTCCAGCTTTGCCCCTCGTTGATAAAACTTCAAGGAGCGATGGAGCTCCCACGGGTGGCCGCATTGGAAATATCGCTCTTTGAACCGCGCACCGAGCATCCCCAGCGTTTCCCCGTCGGTAAATCCCTCCCTCTCCAGCACTCCCAGTAGGAATCTGGCCCGGTCTGGGGCATTCAGACGGCTCAGGACCAGGGCATGCAGTTGGCGAGGGCGAGCCAGCCGGGGATACCGAAGCTGAAGCTCGTGGAGGAGCTCAAGGCCGAGGGTGAGATGCTGCTTCTTGATGAAGTTTTCCGCTGCGTGGCATGTCAATTCCGGAAGCGGGAAGGCGTTTCGGATGGAGGCACGGCCAGCCGCCAAGGGAAGGCCGTCATGCAGGCTGTTCATGGCTGCCTCCAGTTCCTGGCCATGCCTTGAGGTGGCGTTCTGGTACTTCCCCACCAGTCGTGATTCATCGTCCCCTCCGGAGGGCTTTCCCTGAACTGCCGCCACCAGCTTTCCCCCATTCCAGGAGACGGTGAAGGCGTGTTGTTCGAGTCTCAGAATCCGAACCCCCGCCGGGGAAGGGGGAGGCGCTTTCGGGATTGGCCCCAGCACCAGGATCGAACTCAGCCCCCTCTTTTTTATCTCATCCAAGCGGGAATCCAGCGTTGTCCAGGATCCCAAATCCGGCCACAACACCAGGGCAACGGCCCCCTTCTGAACCGCCTCGGGGAGGGACCAGCTCGCTTCCGGATGATCCATCGCCAGCGTCACCGGATGCCCCGCCGCCACCAGCAGGTCGTGAATGTCCCGGGCCCGCGCCCCCATGCTGGCCTCTCCGCAGAGGACCACTGGGGTCCCGGTTTCCACTGGATCTGCTTCACTCACGCTACCCCCTTTGCCCCGTGGGGCGGTGTCTTCATTTCCTGCCGATGAGGGTCGTTTCCTGCGGAGAAACAGGGACTTCAATCCCCGCTTCCGCCAGCTCCCTGGCCACCTGGTAACGCAACTCCGACCCGATTCTCACGTCATCTCCGGGCCGGGTAATCCAGGCCAGGAGGAGAAATTGGAGGGAGGAGGCTCCGATGTCCTCGAACACCACCTGGGGAGGAGGCTCTTCCAGCACCTCCTCGTGACGGGCTGCGATCTCCAACAGAATCTCCCTGACCTGCATGGGATTGCTGTGATGGACCACCCCGAGCTTGACCTGCACCCGAAAGCGTCCCCACCCCGAGGAGTGGTTCAAGACGGCGCTGGTGATGAGATCGCTGTTGGGCACGATGAGGGTCACCCCGTCCCGGAGGAGGATGCGGGTGGCCCGCAGCCCGATGTCCTCAACCGTCCCCAGATGATCCTTGATCTTGACGAAATCGCCCTTACGGACAGGTTGTTCGATGAGGAGGATGAGACCGGACACGAAATTCTGGGCGATGTTCTGAAGGCCGAAACCGATTCCCACCAGGAGGACCGCCGAGCCGGCCATCAGGGCGGTGAGGTTCAATCCCATGGCGTTGGCGGCCAGGACTGCGCCGAAGGCCAGGACGGTGTAGCGAACGATGCGGGCCAGGGCGAAACGGGTGCCCACCGGCATGTCGTTGGCTTCCCCCATCTTTTTGATGGCTCGGGAGGCCATGGAGGCGAGGATGCCGGTCAGGATGAAGACCAGGATTCCCAGCAGAAGGGCCTCCACCGTCAGGGACACTCCGGCAACGGTCCACACCGTGCGTTCCAGGAATTGAGTCAGGGAGGCGAGGACCATGGGGGAAGGAGCTCCTGTCCAGAAGGGCGGTGGGGGAACCTACCATGGGGAAGGCGTGGCATCATCGGGGCATGACTGTCTCTGCGCTGTTGACCTCCCTGAAGCGTCTGGTCACCGGTCGGTGGTCCAGGGAGCATCCTCAGGTGGTGATCCATCCCGCCTACCGGGCTCCCTCCTCCTCCCTGGTGGACTCCCAAAGGGCAGAGAGGATCTGTGCGTGGTTGTTGGAGAATCACTGCATCACCCAGGACGACATCCATCCCGCTCGTCCGGCGACCATCGCCGAACTGGCCCGGGTTCACGATCCCGAGTACCTGGGTCGGGTGCAGGACAAGGACTCCCTGGCCCGCCTCTTTCCCGGGCTGTCGGAGAGGGATGCCAACCTGGCCCTGGTGGCGGCCCGATGGATGGTGGGAGGGACCCTGGTCGCCACCCGTCTCGCCCTTTCCCCCTCCTCCTCCTCTTCGCCCGTGGTGAACCTGGGAGGAGGGTTCCATCATGCCCGTCGCCGACACGGGAGCGGTTTCTGTGCCTTCAACGACATCGCCGCCGGGGTCGCCCAGGCCCGCTTGGATGGGTTTTCTGGTTCCATCCTGGTGGTGGACCTGGACCTTCACCCCGGGGATGGGACGCGAGAGATTTTTGCCCAGGACCCCACCGTCTACACCTTCTCCCTCCATGCCGTGGATCCCGAGCCCCTGGAGACGGTGGCGGACCGCTGCGTGGCGTTGGGGCCTTCGGTGGGGGATGAGGCATTCTTGGAAGCTCTCTCAGTACATCTCCCTGAAGTCATTCAAGAATCTCAGCCATCCCTCTGCTTATACGTGGCCGGGGTCGACGGGGCCCTGGACGATGCCCTGGGAAACTGGCGACTGTCTCCCGACGGCCTGTTGGAGAGGGATCGGCGGGTGGTGACCGCCCTCGCCGGGGTCCCTCTGGTGTGGCTTCTGGCGGGGGGATATGGGGAAGGAGCCTGGCGGTATACGGCCCGCTCCCTGGGGGCCCTGACCACCGGCAAGGCGCCTCCTCTCCCATCCCTTCCCGAAACCCGCCTGCATTCCTTTCGGGCCATCGCCGCTTCCCTGACGGCCGAGGACTTGGGGGCTCCTGAAAAGGAGGACCTGGGGATCTCCACCGCCGAGCTGCTGTCCGACCTGCGGGGTGCTCCCCAGGAGACCCGGTTCCTGGGGTTCTACTCCTCCTATGGGGTGGAAGTGGCCTTGGAGCGCTATGGAGTGATGGAGAAGGTCCGCGCCCGGGGGTATTCCCGCACCCGCCTCGATTTCCATCTGGACAATCCCACCGGCCACCTGGTTCGCCTCCAGGCGGTGGAGGAGGGGAGGGAGCTCCTGCTTATCGAGCTGGTGGCCCGGGAATCCGACGAGATCCCTCCTTTCCGCCTCCTCTGCGTGGAATGGCTTCTCCTCCAGGATCCCCATCAACGTCCCTCCCCCGAGCGCCCCCTCCTCCCCGGTCAGAAGCATCCCGGCCTGGGTTGCCTCCAGGAGGTGGTGGGAATGTTGATCATGGCCGCCGAGCGCCTGTCCTTTGACGGGCTTCTCTATCGCCCCGGGGGGTATCACATGGCGGTGCTGGCCCGGGGGTTCATGGACTTTCTGGAGCCCCACGCCGAGGCCCGATTTGCCGCCTTTCGCCTCGCTCTGGAGGGGCTGACCCTGGGGGAGGCGTCCCAGGCGGTGTCCCGAGGGGAGGTCAAGGACACCCTCACCCAGGAGCCGGTGCGCTGGGAGGCAGCGCCGCTGATCCGTCCCTTGAGCGCCTCCTTGAAGGAAAGGGTGGGAGGTCGGGACTGGAACCGGGAGCTGGCGGCGGAGGTGGGGCGCTTTCGCTTTGAGCATTCTCCCAGGGAGGTGAAGGGCCGGTGACCCTTGCTGCTGTTGGAAATTCCTGGGACCCCCCCCTCCGGGGAGATGGGTTGCAGAGGGTGGTCTCTCTCTTTCTTGAAGGGGAGACGGTGGAAAAGGTGGACTTTCAGCGCGGGAGGGAGGGGGCCTTCGCGGTGGGTTTTCGGACCCGGAGAGTTCCCAGAAGGTCGAGAGGAGAATGGGTCTTGCACAGTGTTTCTCCCCAGGAGAGGAGCCGGGAAAGGCTTCTTGCGATGCACAGCTTTCAGGACTGGCTGGCCGCTGTCGGCGCCACCGTGCCGACTCCCCAGGCCACAGCGGGAGGAGAAACGGTGGTGGAAGCAGGGGGGGCCTGGTGCTGGATGACCGCCTCTTTGCCGGGGAGGGATCTGTTCCTGGATGGAGATGGAGAGGGGGAGATGACCGAGTCCCTGGCTGAAAACCTGGGGAGGGCCCTGGGAGAGTTGCATCGCTGCGCCGCTGGATTTACGGGAACCCTGCTCGGGTGGAGGGGAGGCCCCCGAGCGGGACTGGAATGGGTGAGGGAAGGATCCCTGGCCGGATGGGTGAATAAATGGGCTGGGCCTGAAGCGGCAGAAAAGTTGCTGGCTCTACCCGCAGCCAAGGAGGTTGATCAGGTCCTGGCCGTCCCCATTCAGGCGTTGCGGGCCGTTCTGAATGATCTTCCAGAAGGCCCCCTCCACGGGGATCCTCACCCGGGAAACGCCCTGTATCACCAAGGCAAGGTGACGGCGTGGTTGGATTTCGACCTGTGCCACCGGGGCCCGTGGATCTTCGATCTGGCCCGGCTGATGGAAGAGCTGAACAGGAAGGATCCCTCGGGAGGGTGGGCCGCCGGGGCCAGAAGGGGGTATGAGGAGAGCTGTCCCCTGTCCTCCCAAGAAGCAGAGGCCCTTTCTCCCTTGCTGATCCTGGTCCGGGGGGATTCCCTGATTTCTGGCGCAATGGCTGAGGTGAGGCAGTCGGTGAACTTGAAGGATTCCGCGTGGTTGCGCGCTCTTCTTTCGGGACGATCCACCCATCGATAGTCGGGTCGTGCTACCATTCATCGGGCGACCGTCCGCGCTGCCTCAGGGGATGCCATGGGCCGATTCTCGTTCTTCCTACCCGTCGCCCTCTTCAGTGTGGTCCTCGTCGTCGGAGGCTGCCAGCCCTCGGACGAAGACGACGACACCAGCCCCTCCGAGGCCCTGGATGCGGACAGCGACGGGTATCCCGCTGCCATCGACTGCAACGATCAGGATCCCACCATCCATGGCGGGGCTCCTGAACTTTGCGACGGCATCGACAACAACTGCTCCACCCTCATCGACGAGGGGTATGACCTGGACGCCGATGGCTACGTCTCCTGCCTGGGGGACTGCGATGACGGAGACTCATCGGCCCATCCTGGGGCTCCCGAGGTTTGCGACGCCGAAGACAACGACTGCGACACCAAGGTGGATGAGGACTTTGACGAGGATGGGGATGGCACCTCTCCCTGCGCGGGGGACTGTGATGACGCCGATCCCGAAGTGGCTCCATCCATGGAGGAGCTGTGTGATTGTGCCGACAACGACTGCGATGGGACCGCCGACGAGGGGCTTTCCGAGTGCGACGCCTTGTGCGGTGGGGCCTTGGAGGGGGAGTGGACCATGTATGTGTGGTGGGTGTTCTCCACCGGTCTCTCCGATCCCTACTACATGGGACCGGTGGCCCAGATGAACGTGAACACCGACTCCTTCTCCGGGGACTTCCAACTGACCTACTACTCCATCGACTTTGTGGAGAGATGCTCGGAGTTGTGGAGCATCTCCGGGACGCATCAGGGAAGCGCTGACTGCCCCGACTGCATCGGCAAGCTGGAGAACTCCCAGTACTCTGGCCCCAATTCAGCCAACTGCACTTTTGCCGGATACCCCCTCTACGACGCCGCCACACTGGAGGCCAGCTTCCCCACCTACTACTACAGCGACGTGATCGAGCCCTCCTACGATCTCGGCGGAGTGACCGTGCAGGACTTCATCACCCTGGTGGAAGACGCCGGGTTCACTCCCATCTACGAGGTCTACATGCTCCTGAACGGTGGAGAGATGACCCCCTCGGGACTCCTTTACCAGTGAATCGCGGGGTGGCCTGACCGGCGCCTTGCCTCTTCGGAGAAGGGAACCGATGCTTCTGCCCTTCGCCTTCCCAGGCCCGCCATGATTGCCCCTGCTCCCCGCCCCTCCCTTCGTCCTCCTTCCCCTTCTCCGCCCGCCGGGGAAGGCAAGGTGTTGGTCCTTCTGGCCCACCCCGCCCTTCACCGTTCCCGGGTGAACCGCAGGATGAAAGAGGCCATCGCCAGCCTGCCGGGAGTCACCGTCCACGACCTGTACGAGGCCTATCCCGATTTCGATGTCGATGTGGCGCGGGAAAAGGCCCTTCTTCTCGCCCACCACACCGTGGTCTTCCAGCATCCCATCTACTGGTACAGCGCCCCTGCCCTGCTCAAGGAGTGGATGGATCTGGTGCTGGAGTTTCACTGGGCCTACGGACCGGGGGGAGAGGCGCTGCGAGGCAAGCTGCTGATGTCGGCGGTGACCACCGGGGGCAAGGAGGAGGCCTACCAGGCGGGAGGGGGCAATCGGCTTCCCGTCCGCCAATTTCTCGCCCCGTTTGAGCAGAGCGCCCGCACCTGCGGGATGGTGTTCGTTCCCCCCTTCGTGATCCACGGCACCCATCGCCTGGACTCCGATGACATTCGAGAGCAGGTGGACCACTACCGCCGGGTCATCGAGGCCCTGAGGGATCAGAGGATCGATCCCGAGGGGGTCGGGGGTCACCACCGCATCAATCACGATCTGGACGCCCTGCTGGGCGAGTAGGGAGGGGCCGTGGATTCAGGAGGATTCTTCTTCCAGGCGTTTGTGTATCTGGGAGGGGCGGTGGTGGCGGTGCCTCTGGCGGCCCGCTTTGGACTGGGCTCGGTGTTGGGTTACCTGCTGGCGGGGGTGGCCATCGGTCCCTTCGGCCTGGAGCTGGTGGGGGAGGGAGGACAGGACGTCATGCACTTCGCCGAGTTCGGGGTGGTGATGATGCTGTTCCTGGTGGGGTTGGAGCTGGAGCCGGCCCTGTTGTGGCGACTGCGGGGGCCCATTCTGGGAATGGGGGGGCTCCAGGTGGGGGCAACCGCCCTGGTGGTGGCCGGGGTGGCGTTTGGCTTGGGCCTGCCTTGGCAACAGGCGGTGGCGGTGGGGCTGATCCTGGCCATGTCTTCCACAGCCATCGCTCTTCAGTCCCTTCGGGAAAAGGGGCTGATGAAAAGCGACGCCGGTCAGAAATCCTTTGCGGTGCTGCTGTTTCAGGACATCGCGGTGATCCCCATGCTGGCGGCCTTTCCCCTTCTGGCCACTGCGTCTCCCCAAGGGACGGAGGGAGGGCACGGGGTCACCTACCTGGACAAGCTGCCCGGTTGGGCGCACGCCGGCCTGGTGCTCCTGGCCATCGCCCTGGTGATCCTGGCGGGGCGCTTTCTGGTGAGGCCTGCCTTGAGAGCGGTGGCCCGCACCGGGCTGAGAGAGATGTTCACCGCTTCCTCCCTCCTCCTGGTGGTGGCGGTCACCCTGCTGATGACCCTGGTGGGGCTGAGTCCAGCTCTGGGCGCCTTTCTCTCCGGGGTGGTCCTGGCCAACAGTGAGTACCGCCACGAACTGGAAAGCGACATCGAGCCCTTCAAGGGACTTCTCCTGGGTCTGTTCTTCATCGCCGTTGGGGCCTCCATTGACTTCGGGGGGATGGCCAAGGCGCCAGGCACGATAGCGGGGCTCCTGGTCTCGGTGGTGGCGTTGAAGTTTGCCGTCCTTCTCCTTCTCGCCCGCAGCTTCAAGGCCCGCGCCGATCAGGGAGTGCTCTTTGCCGCCAGCCTCGCCCAGGTGGGAGAGTTTGCCTTCGTCTTGTTCTCCTTTGCCACCCAGAGCGGTGTGCTTCCCCAGGAGGTGGCCAGCCCTCTGGTGGGAGTGACGGCATTGTCCATGGCCATGAGCCCTCTTCTGCTCGTCTTGTACGAGAACGTTCTGCTGCCTCGCCTCACCCCTTCCGCCTCCTCAGAGAGGGAATCGGATGTGGAGGACGAGAGCCACCCGGTGCTCATCGCTGGCTACGGCCGATTCGGGCAGATCGCCGGCCGCTTCCTGCGGGCCCAGGGAGTGGGGGCGACGGTCCTCGACGTGGATGGGGATCAGGTGGAGATTCTCAGGAAATTTGGTCAGAAGGTCTTCTACGGGGACGCCTCTCGTCTGGATCTCCTCCACGCCGCCGGGGCCACCCACGCCCGGGTGCTGGTGGTGGCGGTGGATGCCCACGAAAAGACTCTGGAAATCGTGCGAACCGCTCGGGCCCACTTCCCCCACCTGGCCATCCTCGCCCGGGCGAGGGGACGCACCGAAGCTTACGAGCTGCTGGAAATTGGAGTGGAGGGGGTCTATCGGGAGACCTTCGAGACCTCCCTTCGGGTGGGAGTGGATGCCATGCGTCTCTTGGGAACCCCCGCCTATCAGGCCCATCGCTCCGCCCGCACCTTCCGTCGCCACGACGATGACGCCTTGCGAGAGTTGGCTTCGGTGCGAAACGATCAGGCCCAACTGGTCCGCACCGCCCGGGAAAGAATCCAGGTGTTGGAACAGATCCTGAGGGCTGACAGGGAGGGGGAGCCCGAGTTTCGGGATCACGCATGGGACGCCGAACCCCTTCGCCAGGCCTCTGTTCTGCGCCCCGATTCCCCCGGGAAATAAGGGTCTACTCCACCGTGCAGGCGTCGGTAGGCGTCCACGAAGAGAGGTCTTCAGCGAAATCTCCCGGTCGCAGGGACTGGGCGGTGTAGAGGAGGCGCCATCCGCAATCGATTCGCCAGAACTGGTGGACGGGGACCTTGTTGATTCCTGCCATTCCGTCGAAGGGACTCCCCCGGAATCCGCTGTTCAAGGAGGGATCGGGATCGCCGATGATGGACAGGCGGGAAGGATTGGAGCAGCCGGGAGAGCGGTCGCAGCCGGACTCGGTGATGAGGAGGCGGGGGGCTCCGGTGTCCGGGTCGGGGGACCAGGGTGCCATGGAACGGGGAAACCAGAAGGCCTCTTCTCCCTCCGTCAGGGAACGATCCAGGTCGTAGCGATAATCGACGGACAGGTCCTCATTTACCACCATCCTGCCGATGGTGCCCCCCTGCTCAATGGTGGGGTCCAGGCCCAGGGAGTGGGCGTAATAGACGGTGTCGAGTCCGTCTCCCGCCGAAATCGTGGCCAGCCCATGGGGGGTGTTGAGACCGTTGCCGTCGTCAGAGTCAGGAAGGTCTATGGGGAAGCTCCACAAAAAGATGGGTTCGCCGGCGTCGCTTATTCGAAACCCCGCCAGATGTCCGGTACGAAAGCTGATGCGCAGGAAAAGGTCGTCCCCTTCCCGGGTTACGTCCACGTCGTTGGGCAGGTGCCAATATTCGCTCCAACCTTCCATCCCCGTTCCCAGCACCCATCTCACTCGGGCGGTGTCCTCGTCCTTGAGCAGGTCTACCCCAATCACCCGGTCGTTCACCGTATCGGCCAGGATCATGTAGACCGAGGCGTCGTCTTCTTCGATGACGTCGGAATCGTGGGTCCCGTAGGGGAAGCAAACGGCGGGAGGCAATGAGCCCAGGCATAGGAGGGTGTAGGGGGCGGGGGCGGTCGCCATGTCAATGTGGGCCATACGCCATCTCTCCACCGGGGGAGAGGTCATGGTGAACTCGGACACCATCTGCTGGGCGTCGGGCCCCCAGGAGGTCAGCACGACATCGGTTCCATCGGCGGCAACCCGGTGCTCGGCATCGAACACCGTACAGGCCAGGTCATCTTCAGGCGGGCAAAGCTCGGGGGCCACTTCGGTGAAGTCGAGGGTCCACAACACCGAGGCCTGATCTTCTCGGATGCGAAGAAGGCGCGCCCCGGGGAGATCGGTGTCCGTCACCAGAGCGTATTCGTACGGGAGGGGTTCGGGAGGAGCCGAATCATCATCGGCAGGGG
>CAYRTW010000137.1:0-15201 GCA_964426935.1 uncultured Rickettsiales bacterium | reverse complement strand
TGCCCTTGAACTCCTCGAAGATCACCTCGTCCATGCGGCTGCCGGTGTCGATGAGGGCGGTGGCCAGGATGGTGAGGGATCCCCCTTCCTCCAGGTTCCTGGCGGCACCAAAAAAGCGCTTGGGGCGATGAAGGGCGTTGGAATCCACGCCGCCTGACAGGATCTTGCCGGAAGGAGGAACCACGGTGTTGTAGGCTCGGGCAAGGCGGGTGATGGAGTCGAGGAGCACCACCACATCGTAACCGTGCTCTACCAGGCGCTTGGCCTTTTCCACCACCATTTCGGCGACTTGCACATGGCGGGTGGCGGGCTCGTCAAAGGTGGAGGAGATGACCTCTCCCCGCACCGTGCGCTGCATGTCAGTAACCTCTTCGGGCCTCTCGTCGATGAGGAGGACGATGAGGATGACTTCAGGGTGGTTGGTGGCGATGGCGTTGGCCACGTTCTGGAGAAGAACCGTCTTGCCGGTGCGGGGAGAGGCCACGATGAGCCCCCGCTGCCCCTTCCCGATGGGGGTCATGAGATCCATGATCCGGGTCGAGTAGTTGTTGGTCTGGAACTCCAGATTCAACTTGGAGTTGGGATAGAGGGGGGTGAGGTTGTCGAAGAGGATCTTCTCCCGAGTCTTTTCCGGTTCCTGGAAGTTGATGCGATCCACCTTGAGAAGGGCGAAGTAACGCTCTGACTCCTTGGGAGGTCGAATCTGGCCGTCCACGCTATCGCCGGTTCGGAGGTTGAACCGGCGAATCTGGGAGGGGGAGACATAGATGTCGTCAGGGCCCGCCAGGTAGTTGTAGTCAGGAGATCGCAGGAAGCCAAAGCCGTCGGGGAGGCACTCCAGCACTCCCGAGGCGTACACCGCTCCTCCCTTCTCGGCCTGGGATTGGAGGATGGCAAAGATCAACTCCTGACGGGTCATCCCCGAGGAGTTCTCGATGCGGAGTTTCTTGGCATGGGTGGCGAGGTCGGCAATTCTCTTCGCCTTCAGCTCGTTGAGGTCAAGGTCGTTTTCGTGCAGCTCTCGGGTGGTGCGCGACATCTGGCTTTCCTGTGGCGGGTTGGGATCCCGGCTCGATCCTGTCGATCCGATGGTCGTTGGGAAAAGCAGGGATTCGAGGGGGAGGGTTTCAGGCCGGTTGGGTTGAAGAATCCGGCGGGATGAGGAGGGAAGGGAGAGTGGGTAGTGGGTCAGGACCCTTGGCAGAACCGGGAGGCACTATCTACAGACGTGAGAATCTTGTCAAGGATGATGGGGAAGACGAACTGGGGAACGGTACCAGAGAGAGAGGAGGTGGTTTCAAGCCTGGCTGAGAGAGGCCAGAAACGAGGGCTCGGGGGGATTCGAGGGCCGCGTCGGGGTCAGTCGTTGGTGTTGGGATCCCCGACCTCGCTGTACACCCATCGAAAGTTGTCGATGACCACGGCGGAGTCGTAGATACCGTCGGAGACATCGCCGATGGAAAAGACCAGGGTGGCCACCTCTCCACCGATGAGGGGTGCGGTGGTGGTGAGCCAGCCGGTTCCCCCTCCCTCCGAGGCGAAGCCGGTTCCCGTGAGGAGGCTGGGGGAGGTGACGGTGAAGAACAGGCTGTTGATGGAGATGGCGTTACCGTATTCGTCGTAACTGACGTTCCCTGAGTAGGCCCCCGAGGTCAGGGTAGCGGTGAACTTGTCGTTGTAGGCGGACCCCACCCATTCGGGATATTCGGCGCTGAGAAAATAGAACTGGAAGCTGAATCCTTCAGCAGTTTCAGGAACTTGAAGTTGAAGAGTGAGGGATGAAGTGTCCCCTGACGATCCCCCGCTGCCCAGATCGCTCCCCGGCTGGTTGTCTGCCGCCCCCGCCACTCCCGAGGACAAGAGAACCATGGTGCAGTTGGCCTTGGGGGTGATGGTGCCCAGCGAGGTGGCCACGGCTCGGGAGGAGGCGTTGCCGGAGGTGGAAGAGGAGATCACCCCCTCGCACAATTCCATGGACTGGGGATAGGTGGGGCTCCCCGAGCAGTCGCAGGAAGGAACCTCGTCGATGCTGCCGTCGCAGTCGTTGTCGACACCGTCGGAAGCGTCCTCAGGGGCGCCAGGGGCCCGGTCGGGGTTGAAGTCGTCACAATCCCCCTCCAGGTCTGAGTATCCGTCGCCATCATCGTCAAATTCCAGGGTCCCATCGTCCACAAGCCCGTTGCAGTTATCGTCGAGGCCATTGGCGTGAAGGGTTCCCGTGCCACCGTCTTCGGCGGCGTTGGGGTGGACTGCGGCGTTGCCGTCGTTGCAGTCCCCCTCGTCCTCTGAATACGTATCCCCGTCATCGTCGTAGCCTGAGGTCTCTTCGTCGGCGATGCCGTCGCAGTCATTATCCATGCCGTCCGCCGCCTCGGGGGAACCGGGGTGGGAGGTGGCATCTCCATCATCGCAGTCCCCTTCGGCTTCCGAGAACCCGTCCCCATCGTCGTCGAAGCCGTCGGTGCCCTCATCCACCGCGCCATCGCAGTCGTTATCCTCTCCATCCCCGTATTCGGCAGCACCCGTGTAGGTGCCCACGTCGGCGTCATCGCAATCCCCCTCGTCCTCGCTCTGGCCATCTCCATCGTCGTCGTAGGCGGAGGAGCCTTCATCCAGCAGGCCATCGCAGTCGTTGTCCGCTCCGTCGGGTTCTTCAGGGGCGCCGGGCCAGGTGCTGGCGTCTTCATCGTCGCAGTCCCCTTCTCCCACCGTCACCCCATCTCCGTCCCCGTCCACCGGGGCGGAGTCGTCATCGGTGGGGGTGGAGTCGTCATCCGATGGCGAGGAGTCGTCGTCGGGCTCGGTGTAGGGGGTGGAGTCGTCGTCTCCACCAGCAGAGTCGTCGTCCTGCACGGGAGGAGTTCCCTCACTGTCCCATCCCCCGCAGGCGGAAAAGGAAGCCCATAGAGGGGTGAGGAGGAGGGCAAACGCGGGGAGCAGGGAGGATCGGGACATGGAGGCTTCTCTGGGCAACGAAGATGGCCTTCGCGATGGACTATACATGGGAGAGGGTTTTCTGGAACACTGCATTCATGTCTGAAAGCTACCGCAGCACCGTCACTCTGCATCTCCTCCGGGCCCTCCAGCGGGGGTGGAGGTCGATGGATGCCACTGCCGGCTCCTACGCCGCTTCGCTGGGGCTTCACTCTTCAGAGATGGACGTGGTCTTTACCCTGGGAAACACCGAGGGGCTGAGGATGGGAGATCTGGCGGCGCGAATGCTGACCTCACCCCCCAACGTCACGCGCATTGCCAAGAGGTTGGAGGAGAGGGGGCTGGTACGGCGAGAAAAGAACGAATCTTCGGAGAGGGAGGTCCTGGCCCACCTCACTCCCCAAGGGGTCGCGTTGTTTGAGGAAGCGTATCCCCAAGTGTATCGCCTCCTCCGGGAGCACTTTGACCGACTTCTGAAGCACGAAGAGCAGCAATCCCTGATTGCTCTCCTGGAAAAGCTGGTGCCGTCGACCCATTCTCCGTGAGGGAGCTGGCCAGGGGGAGCCACTCATGGGGGATCATGTGGAATGAGCGGCGCCGCGATCCGACCGGACTACAGCCCCTGGTGTGGGAACTCCGGCCCGTATTGAACTCCCCGCCGGGGAAGTTTCTCTCCAGGGTCGGCTGATCATCCCACCAGTGGGATGAAACATCCTTCGGGGAACGCTTTACTGCTGAACCTTTCGTCCTTACCTTCTCCCCCGTATTCGTTCCCAACCGAACGGCTTGCCCGTTCACGGAGATTCTCATGTTGTCCTTCACCCGCGCCGCTTCGGTGGCCCTCCTTTTGGCTTCCCTGTCCCTGCCCGCCCCCGCTGCCGCCGCCACCTGGGAGGTCGACCCCTCCCACACCACGGCCGCCTTCCGGGTTCGTCACATGATGGTGACCTGGGTGAGGGGGGAATTTGGCAAGGTCAGCGGCACCGTTACCTACGAGACCGGCAAGGTGGCCGAGGCCAAGGCCGACATCACCATCGACACCGCCTCCATCGACACTCGGGAGCCCAAGAGGGACGATCACCTCCGCAGCCCCGACTTTTTTGATGCCGCCACCTTCCCCAAGATCACCTTCAAGTCCAAGGCAGTGAAAAACGTCACCGCTGCTGGCTTTGACCTGGTGGGAGACCTGACCATCCGGGGAGTCACCAAGGAAGTGACCCTGAAGGTGGAGGGGCCCACCCAGGAGATCAAGGATCCCTATGGAAACACCAAGCTGGGAGCTTCAGGAACCGTTACCGTGAATCGCAAGGACTTCGGAGTGAACTGGAACAAGTCCTTGGACGGGGGCGGCATCGTGGTGGGGGATGAAGTCCAGGTGATGATTGAGGTGGAACTCAAGAAGGTGAACTGAGTATCACACGAAATGCTGCTGCATGGCCGGATCGCGGCGTCGCGGGTCCCCCCAAAAATCCTCACAACCCAGGGCGGTTGCTGCGTTTTTTGGGTCCCTCCGCTCCTTGCCCTCCGGCCGTTCGCTCGCTGCGCTACGCATTCGGTGTGATCCTCTGAGTTTTTGTGACTCTCCTTCCACGAATCACCTCGCCCTCATGTCTCACCGATACCCTTGTGCCTGTAGTGTAAACAGCCGGGCATAGCGCCCATTCTGTTTCATCAATTCCTCGTGGGTCCCTTCTTCGGTGATGCCTCCTTGATCCAGGACCACGATGTGGTCGGCCATCCTCACCGTGGAGAACCGATGGGAGATGACCACCGCCATCTGCCCCTCGGTGGAGGCCCGGAAGTGCTCGAAGATGCGCGCTTCTGCCTCGGCGTCCATGGAGGCGGTGGGCTCGTCGAGAACCAGGATGTCGGCCTCCTGTCTCATGAACGCTCGGGAGAGGGCGACCTTCTGCCACTGTCCCAATGAAAGCTCCCGCCCCTCATCAAACCAGCGTCCCAGTTGGGTTTCCAGGCCCTTGGGGAGATCCTTCAAGAAGGGGAGGGCCATGCCCATCTCCGCCGCCCTTCTCTGCCGAGCCTGATCCTCAAAAGCGGTGACATCCCCGGCGCCGATGTTTTCACCGGCAGTGAGCTGATACCTCACGAAATCCTGGAACACCACCGAGATTCGCCGCTGCAGTGCTTTCCGGTCCCATTCCCGCAGGTCAAGACCGTCCAAAAGAATGGCACCGGAGGAGGGGGCATAAAGCCGGGTCATCAGCTTGATGAGGGTCGTCTTTCCCGAGCCATTTTCCCCCACCAGGGCCAACTTCTCCCCGGGATGAAGGTGGAAGGACACCTCGGCGAGGGCCGGTGTGGAGGCGCCAGGATAGGTGAAGGACACGTTCTCAAAGCGCAGGCCGTCTCCGGGAAGGGGGCCGGCTGCAGCCGTTCCCTCCGCGTCAGGAATTGAGAGCTCCAGGTATTCATAAAGGTTGGACAGGTAGAGATTATCCTCATACATCCCGGCGATCTGGGAGAGGGTGGCGGAAAGGGCGGTCTGTCCCTGGCGAAACACCAGGAGATACATGGTCATGCCCCCCAAGGTCAGGGTTCCCGCCACCGTGGCCAAGGCGATCCAGGCGTAGGCCCCATAGAACGCGGCGGTGGAGAGAAGGCCCAGCCCGAAGCCCCAAGCTCCCCTCTTCAAGGTAAGGCGCCGATCCTCCCCGTAGAGCTTGTAGAAGATGGCGTTGTATCGGTCCAGGAGAAGGGGTCCCAGGCCATAGAGCTTGACCTCCTTGGCGTAATCCTCCCGGGCGATGACCGTCTCCAGATAGGCCTGCTGCCGTGTCTCGGGCACGCGCCACCGAAACAGGCGAAACGCCTCCCCGGAAAACCTTGCTTCTGCGGCAAACACTGGCAGGGCGGCTCCCAACAGAGCCAGAACCGCCCAGGGGGAAAACTGAAACAACAATCCGCCGTATGCGACAAGAGAAATACCGTTCTGGACGATGCCAAAGGTGCGTCTCACCAGGGACAGGGGGCGGGAGGAGGCCTCACGGCGCGCCCGGGTCATCTGATCGTAGATTTGGGAGTCCTCGAAGTGAACCAGCTCCAGGCTCAAGGCCTTTTCCAGGATGAGGGCGTTGACCTTCTGCCCAAGGAGGGCCCGCAGCAGGGATTCGTTCACCATCAGCCCCCGCTGCACGGCGGCCATGGCCACCACCAACCCTCCTTCCAAGGCGACATATCGCAGCACCTGGGCTTCCTGCTCCGGAGTGGCTCCCACCACTCCATCCACGATGAGCTTTCCAGCGTAGGCGATGGCAGCGGGAAGGAGCCCGGCAATCACTGTGAGAATGGCCAGGAGAATGGTGCTGAGGCGGCTGGTTTCCCATACCAATTGAAGAGCCCGACGTCCGTGACGAAAGGTCTTCAGGGCTTCGGCGAGGCTGGTGGAGCGGCGGGGAGAGGCGGAATCGGAGGAGGGAGCCATGCAGATCCTGGACAAAGGGCGGCAGAGGAAAGCCCAGAGTCACCACGGCTGGACGAAGGTGCAAGCGCGGGGAGAGGGAGGGCAGGGCTCCGGGAGGGCCCTCAGAACCGGGCGGCGAACCCGAAGTGGGCACCCCGGTACCAGGTCACCGATTTGGAATCAAAGGCGTGGTGGGAGCCGAGGATCCCGCCGATGGTGAGGCCGAAGCGAGGATTGGGGAAGAACCCCACCGCCAGTTCCCCCACTACCGGCAGGGCAGAGGTGGTGCCGCCCCGAGGGTCTTCATCGTTCTCGTCAAAGCTGAGGGCAATGATCTCGTACCCCAGCCGCCCCACGAAGGAGAGTTGGAACCAGTTCCACCGGTGTCCCACTCCGATTTCCAGGTCGGGGGTCCAGCGGAAATCCTCCAGGAAGGTGCCCCCGAACCCCATGCCCGCGCCCAGGGACAGGATTCCCGGCACCACGAGCCATCGCACCCCCGGCCTCACTCGACCCACGAAGGTGGTCATGTCAGGGGTATCCACCTGGAACACCTGGGCATCAATGCGGAAGATCGTGTCCCTGGCCAGGCCGATGTCGAAGTGGAAATCGGGCCCGCCATATCGCATCACCATGGGCCCTCCCGGATCCCCCTGGGCGGCGCTGCCTCCGCCACCGCTGATCTGCATCCCGAACTGTCCTGGCCGGGTGGAGCGGTTGTCCATGGCACCGGGGGCCATGGGAGGGGGAGCCACCGCCAGACAACCACCAGCCATCAAGGCCAGAGTGACCAGGGCGAGGCCCCGAGAAAAGAGAGATGAGCGGGCTGGTGCGCGATCCTTCGGGGGGTTCATGAAGCCTCCGTCTGCCTTGTCCCCCCGTTCTACCCGGGAGGACCTTGTCTCCCACCGGTAGCGCGATCAAGGACCCAGATCAACCCCAGGGCACGAGATGACCCGGCAAGCCTCAGCGCCCGGCCACGTCCATCACTGCATTCAACAGGATCCGCAGGCCGCTCTCCAGGTTGGCGATGCTGACCCTCTCGTTGTTTCCGTGCATGGTGGCCAGTTCCTCGGCAGTGACCTCGAAGGGAACCAACCCGTAGGCGTGGACTCCCTTCTCCCGGACGATGATGGAGTCGGTGAATCCGGGTGACACCACTGGCCCTGCCACCGCATCAGCGCGCCCTTCCACCGCTCGTCGGGCCAGGGCTTCATAGAGGGGGGTGTTCCAGGGAGAATCGTTCCCTGATTTCTGGTCGATGATCTCGAAGCGCAGGTGGGGATCGTGGCCGGTCAGGGCTTTCAGTTCCTCCAGCACCTCCTGGGGTTGCACTCCGGGAAGGAGGCGGCAATCGAGGATGGCGGACACTTCCGAGGGGATCACGTTGGGCTCTCGGGCACCGCTGAATCCGGTGAGGTTGACGGTGTTGGTGAGGGTGGCCCGGATGACCGGATTCTTCATCAATCGGGGAGTGAGAAGGCTTCGCACTGAGGAGGGATGGGTCAAGACCGCCCGGCTCAGGCCCTTCTGGCTCTTCCCCACCTGGTAGAGCAGCTCAAAAAACGAAGGGTGGAACCGGGCCTTGACCTCTCTCTCCCTTAGCTTGTCCACCGCATCCATCAGGCGCCATGGCGCTCCCCCCGGGCGAGGAGTGGAGCCATGCCCTGGCTCTCCCAGGGCCACCATCTTCACCCACAGAGCCCCCTTCTCCGCCACCGAGATGGCATAGACCGTCTGGTCGGGGAAGAAGGCTCCCTTGAGGCCCAGGCCCCCTTCATTGATCAACTCGGAGCAGCCGATTTCCCCCCAATGTTCATCCACCAGGTGGCGAATCCCCTGGTTGTTGACCTCTTCATCGGCCACTGCCAGCAGGATCACGTCTCGCTTCAGAGGAATCCCCAATCTTTTCAACCAGATGAGAGTCATGGCTTCAATGGTGCCCATCCCCTTCATGTCCAGGGCTCCCCGGCCCCACACCTGGCCCTCCTCAATGAGTCCCCCCAAGGGAGCCTTGCCGGGTGCCCACTTGTCGGCCTCGGCGGTGACCACATCCATGTGGGACATCAGGCACAGAGGCTTGTCTGGGCCGTGGCCGGGGAGGCGGGCGATGAGGGAACCCCGGCCGGGGGCGTAGGAGAGGATGCGGCTTTCGATGCCCTCCCTGGCCAGAAGATCCCGCAGGAACTCGGCCCCCTTCTCCTCGTTTCCTGGAGGATTGGTGGTGTCCACTTGGAGATAGGCCGAAAGGACCTGGGCCGCTTCCTGCCCCGCCGCTGACCAGTCGATGGGAGGGTGGTATGGTGGCGCCGCGAGAGGGGGAGGGAGAATCTGGCTGCGATAAACGGCGCCGCAGCTGGAGACCAGGAAACACAGGGCCAGGAGGAAGGCCCGGACAAGGGAAGGCGACGACATGGCACCTCGACAAGCTGGGAGCAGAGCGTGAACCCGCCCCGTGTACACCGATTTCTTGCCGGTCGCATCTTCCGGTCCCTGGTTCTTGTCGGGGTGGCGGGCTGGGGGGGAGGAGGCTGCAAACCGGTGGAGCCGGCCCCCGAGGATGTGGACGGACTGGCCCATTACTTCCTGCAGAACTACCAATCCGGTAGCGACGAGGATCTCCTGGCGGGGATGGCAAACGCCCACGCGGCCTTGAACGCCAGCCAGTTGGAGGAGGTCCAGGATGGGTTTCTGACCGATCTCAGCCGGGAGGAGCTGAACCTTCTGGGGATGGGCGAGGAGGTGGATCCCACGGTTCCCACCGGCATGTACCTGGCCAACGTACTCCCCTGCACCCTGTCCCAGGTGGAGGAACTGATCATCGCCCTGAACCAGGACGAGCTGTACCCGGGGAGCTACACCAGCTACCACAGGGAGTACACGTCTGACGAGCAGCAATACCGGAATCGGGAGGTGTTCACCCTCACCTGGACGGTGGACATCGAGGGGACCCAGGTGGGGCAGCCCTTTACCGAAAAGCTGGTCGGGGGAGCCCGTTACGTGCCAGCAATGGAAATCGAAGACGTGGAGTCCGGCCCCCTCCTGCTGGCGCGAACGGTGATGACTGAACCGGCTGTCTTTGATGATGAAGCCTACTTCTTTACCCAGGATTATCAGTTTGAAGTCTACTGGGAGAGGGCCCCGGGGGAGACGGTCCACTTCTATCCCCTGTGGCGTCACATGGGGCTGGGCACTGCCGACACCGATGACGAGAGCATTGTCCGGCTGATTCTCAATGGTCTAGCCGATTGGGATGAGGATACGGCTTCACTGTGTCAGGAGGAGTAGCGAGCTGAAACATGAAATCCATTACCTGATTTGCTCCAACTCCAAGGTATATTCGTGTCTCACCCCCCCCTTTTTTTCCTCAAGCAGGAAGCGAAACCGTTCATCAAGTGGGCCGGTGGCAAGCATTCCCTGTTGCCTCAACTCCAGGCCTGGCTTCCCAAGACCCTGGCGGGAAGGGGGTATGTGGAGCCCTTCATGGGATCGGGGGCGGTGTTTTTTCATGTTCTCCACACCCGGAAGCCTCTTCGCTGCACCCTGCTGGACGCCAACCCCGAATTGGTCAATCTCTTTGTAAAGGTGCGGGATTCTCTGGAGGAACTTCGCCCCCTCCTGATCCATCACCAGGCGTGTCACAACGCTCCAGGAATTTCTCGGGAAAAGAGGCTGGAATATTATCTGGAGGTGAGAAGTCAGCGCCCCCCTCCAGATAGCGTGGAGGGAGCAGCGCGGTTCCTCTACCTGAACAGGACCTGCTTCAATGGCCTGCATCGCCTGAACAGCAAGGGACAGTTCAACGTGCCCATGGGGGACTATCGGAATCCAAGGATCCTGAATGAAGAAGGATTGAAACTCGCCTCTCAGGCCCTCCAGGGAGTTCGCATCGAAGCCTGCGGTTTTCAGGATTGTGAGCGATACATCCAAGACAACGATTTTGTGTACTGCGATCCGCCCTATATGCCCCTCTCCGCCACTTCCTCGTTTACCGCGTACGCGAAAGATGTCTTCACCGCGACCCACCAGGCGCAATTACGGGATCTATTGATACGAATTTCTCCCCGCTGCCAATGGATGCTTTCCAACAGCACCGCTCCCCTGATCAAAGAATTGTATCAACAACCGGGGATGGTTCAGCATCGAGTCATGACGACCCGGCGGATCAATTCCAAAGCGGAAGGGAGGGGTGAGATTGCCGAGCTGGTGGTGACCAGTTACCGGGTGAAGCCGGTGAGAGGGGTCGTTCCAGTCCGTCCATCAACCCACATCCCTCCACCGGGCGGTCAGGCGATTTCCCACCATCGTCACCATCATGAAGATTCCCCACCCCAATGCGGTGGAGGCGAGGATGGCGGTGAAGAGGAGGTCGGTCTTCAACTGCCCTGAAGCGACGATGATGTAATAGCCCAGGCCGTGTTGGCGGGCTCCGTACCCGGCGAAGAACTCCCCGGTGATGGCCCCGATGACCGCCAGCCCCGCCGCGTTCCGAGCCCCGGTAACGATGTGGGGAAGGGCGCTGGGGAGGCGGAGCTTCCACATCATCTGGGTGCGAGAAGCGCCAAAAATGCGAAGCAACTCGACTTTTTCTCGGTCCACACCGACCAGGCCTGCGGTGGTGACGGTGATGACCGGGAACACCGACAGGATGTGGGCCACCAGGACCACGCTGGGGAAGCCGGTGCCTGCCCACAAAATGATGAGGGGAGCGATGCCCACCACCGGGACGGTCTGGAGGAAGAGGGCGTAAGGAGTAAGGCTGCGTTCCACCCACTTTGCCTGGGCCAGGAGCACCGCCAGGCCGATCCCCAGAACCAGGCTGAGGCCGAATCCTGCCAGGGCCGCCCCGCCGGTGAGCGCCATGGCCTGGCCCAGGGCGGTCCTCTCCACCCAGGCCACTGCCACCAGGGAGGAAGGAGGAGGAAGGAGCCAGGAAGGAAGCTGGAACGCGGTGCAGGCCCCCTGCCACAGGGCCAGCCCTCCTCCCAGGGCAAGGAGGGGGGGAAAGGCTTCCCCCATCAGAGAGGTTGGGGAGGGTCCGGGAAATTTCACGCGGCACCTTCCCGCAGGCTTCGACTCACCGCTGCCACCCGGGCATGGAAGTCGGGAGCCTCCCGGAGATTCCCTCTTCGGGCCGAGTCGCCGGGAATGGGGAGGTCCGCATGAATGCGACCGGGGCGAGGGGTCATCACCAGCACCCTCTGGGACAGGAACACCGCTTCTGCCGCCTGATGAGTGACCAGCAGGGTGGTGAATCTCTCCTGCTCCCATAAGGCGGAGAGATCTTCCTGGAGTTTCTGACGGGTCAACTCATCCACGGCGGCAAAGGGTTCGTCCAGGAGGAGGAGACGAGGCCGGGTGACCAGGGCCCTGGCCAGTTGAACCCGCATCTGCATTCCCCCCGATGCCTCTCGGGGCCAGGCGTTTTCAAATCCGGAGAGTCCCACCATGGCCAGCATCTCCCGGGCCCTCGTGGAGCGAGTTTTTACTTCAACTCCTTGGATTTCAAGGGGAAGTTCAACGTTGGACATCAATGTCCGAAAAGGCAGCAAGGTGGGCTGTTGGAACACGAACCCCACCGGGTCGGAGGGGCGATGAAGGGAATCGACGTGGCCTTGGGAGGGGGAAAGGAGGCCGGCGATGAGGCGAAGCAGGGTGGACTTTCCGCAGCCCGACGGGCCCAGGAGGGCAGTGAAACTCCCCTCCGGCAGAGCAAAATTCACCGAATCCAAGGCCAGGGTGCCGTTGGGGAAGAGGAGGGAAAGTCCGGAAACCCGGAGGGCTGCGTCAGTAGGGCTGGTCAAAGACAATGTACACCCCCCATCCCGGCTCCTCAGTGATGGAACCATCCGCCTCGGTCACTCCGTCGGGAGCGAATCCGAAGTCGATGCGAAGGACGAAGGCCTCGTTCCAGATTCCCCGGATCCCCACTCCGGCGGCGGGATGAAAGGGGACCTGGGGAGATGGAGCGGTGGCGTCTTCTCCCTCTCCCCAGACGATCCCCACGTCAGCAAAAGGGACCCATTGCCAGCGCATCGGGCTCCCCAGGAGGCGGTGATGGATGGCGTCGATGCGAAGTTCAACATTGGCCACGGCCTTTCCCGGCGCCCGCCACCGACCGAAGGAGACCCCCCGAAGGGTCTCGAATCCACCGAATCCCTGGATGGGTACCGAACCTCCCCAGTGAACCATGTCGTAAAAAGGGACATCGCCAAACAGCCACTCCCCCATGATGCGACTGGCCAGAACGAGGCGAGGGGCCAGGGGAGCGAAGGCTCGGGCAGAGACAAAGGGACCGCCGAAGGCACCCTCCCCTTGGAGAGAGCCGGGGGTGAACCGACCGCTGCCTTCCAGGAGAACGCCCCGATCCGGGGAAACCTCCGGCTCCCGGCTGTCGTAAAGGACGCCCCCTTGAAGTTCGACCGCCAGGCCCCCGTCCATCCCGGATGGCTGCTGTTCCTCCAGGAGGGAACCCGGATAAGGCTGAACCACCGAGTACTTTGCCACCAGGGAACCGAAGGCATGCCACGGGCCCTTCAGGCGCACCCGCGCTCCCAGGAAGGCGAAGGGCTGGATCAGGGAATAGCGGTAACGCTTTCGGAGAGGATCATCGGCCTCGAAATCCACCAGATATTCCCTCTCTCGGGTGGTGCCGTTGCCGATCCCCCAGTACCCGTCGTTCAGCCAGGCTCGGAAGGCCAGCTTGGCGGTAAGACGAAGGCGGCGCTCCCGGCCCAGGCCGGGGAGGTCCAGGTGAACCCGATGATGGTGATAGCCCCGCAGGCTCAGGGAGGCGTGGATCACCAGGGCCGCTTTGTAGGGGGATCGGTCCTTTTCCAGGCGCTGGACCTCCCCCCGAGCCCCGAAGCCGAAGCCGTCGTCGTTGTCCCAGAACAGGGTGGGGAGGATCAGCCAGCGATAGCGCTTGAGAGGGGGAGTGGCTGGCTCCCCGGGGAGGCTTTCGGCGGGACCGTCACCGATGCTCAAGGGGGGAGGTGACCCATCTGACCCGCCCCAAGCGGGAGTTGGAGAGAACAACCCTCTCCCCAGGAGAAGAAGAAAAAACAGTTGGTGTGCATACAGGTTTCTGGTCGCCATTGCTCGCTGAATCACACCTTTTTCATCGAGATTTATTGATACATGACGGAGGTCACCAGGTAGTTTATGCCCACACAGACCACGCAGATCACGATGATGGCCCGGTTGGTGGCCTGCCCCACGCCCTCGGGGCCTCGGGTGGAGGTGAATCCGAAATAGCCGGAGACGGTGGTGATGACGGCTCCGAAGATGGCCGCCTTCAACACCGCCACCCCGAAGTCGAACACCTTCATGTTGGAGAAGAGGTAGTGGCGGTAATCCCCCGCATCCATGCCCAACTGTCCCACCGCCACCGCCCAGGAAGAAACGATGGCGATGCCGATGGCCAGGAGGGTCAGGGCGGGCATGGTCAGGAGGATGGCGGCAAATCGGGGGGCGATGAGCTCGGCGTAGGGGTTGATGGCCATCACCTCCAGGGCGTCGATCTGCTCCTTGGTTCGCATGACGGCGATGTGGGCAGCGATCTCCGTGCCCGCCTTGGCTGCCACCATGGTGCCCGCCAGGAGGGGGCACACCTCTCGAATTCCCGCCAGGGATACGAACATTCCCGTCAACCCCTCCGCCCCCAGGGGGCGAAAGGCGGAGTACCCCTGAATGGCCAGATTGGAGCCGACAAACACCGCCATGGTCACCAGGACGGGGAGGGAGCGCACTCCGATGGCATATGCCTGAGCCAGGGTGGCCCGGCCGCTGATTCCGTGGTGAAGAACCGCCAGACAGCAATCCCAGGTGAAGAAGACGTAGCCGCCGGCCATGGCCAGGCCTTGAGAGAGGAGTCGCAGTGCGGGATTCATTTCAGGCAAACATCAGGGAGGAGAGAAAATAGTTGACCACCAGGATGAGAACCACGGCGGCCACCACGGTGTTGTTGACCGCCCTGCCCACTCCCTCGGCTCCTCCCTGGGCGTAAAAGCCATAGAACGTGGACAGAATCCCCACCAGAATGCCGAACACAAAACCTTTGATGACCCCGGCGATCAGATCAAAAGGGCCGAGCAGGGTCATGATGTGACCCATGAAGGTCCCCTGGGACTGGTGATAGCCCACCACCGCCACGATCCACCCTCCGAAGATTCCCGCTGCCGAAGCCAGGACGGTCAGGGCCGGGCAGACCAGGCCCATGGCGAGGATTCGGGGGATGACATGCCAGCCTACCGGGTCCACCGCCATGACCGCCGTGGCGTCCAACTCCTCCTTGATTCGCATCGCTCCCAACTCTGCCGCATAGGAGGAGCCTGCCTGGGCGGCGATGAGAACGGCAGCCAGCACTGGCGCTAGCTCACGGATCACGCACAGGGCCAGGAGTCCGGAGAGGAGACGCTCTGCCCCAAACAGGATGAGGATCTGCATCCCCTGCACGGCGATGACTGCTCCGAAGGGCAGCATGCTGATGGTGACGGGGAGGAGGCACCGACCCGATACCACGGCGGCGTGACGGAGCACCTCTCCTCCTGCCGCTTCTCCTCGGGCCAAGCAGAGGAGGCTGCGGACCACGAAGGGAGGGAAGGCCCGGAGTCCGCCGGTGAGGTCGCCGCTCACAGATCCCCCGGGGGAGCCCGGCGGGGAAGGGGAGGGTCGGCGGAAAGGAGAATGAGGAGGGACAGGAGCAGGGCCGCTTCCCCCCACAGAGCGGAAGACAGATCTCGCGCCATGGCCAGAAACCGAAGAGATTCCGACGGGTTCCAGTGCTCTTCCCCCAAAGCGGACAGGCGGCTCAATGGAGGGCGCTACCCCTGGGGAGCGGAAACGGC
>CAYRTW010000136.1:0-15383 GCA_964426935.1 uncultured Rickettsiales bacterium | reverse complement strand
GTAAAAAATCCGTCTCCATCAACATCTACAAACACGGGGTTGGTGACCACTCGGGGGACGGCCAGGGCATTGTACCCCTCCAGGCCCCGGGGCATCGCTCCTTCCCCCATTCCCACCACCACCACCCAAGCATCTTCCGAGAGGGAAAGGGACTCCAAAGCATCCAGCTTGGTGACCTCACTTGGGGTAGGGGCAACCAGGGAGAGGACAGAGTCGCAGTTCACCAGGACCTCCACCCGAGTCAGGTCCACCTCCGGCAGGGCC
Source organism: uncultured Rickettsiales bacterium (assembly GCA_964426935.1). Lineage (GTDB taxonomy): Bacteria > Myxococcota_A > UBA796 > UBA9615 > JAKLKC01 > CAYRTW01. The sequence continues at coordinate 15,119 of CAYRTW010000136.1, read as the reverse complement.
TCAATGTGGATCCATATCGAAGCGTCTCCACCGGGAACAGAGGCGGTTCCCCCGGGACCGACTCCCTCCACCTCCACCCTGGCAAAGGCTCCACCGCTGAACTGAACCGCTCCTTGCAGGACGGCACTCACCAGGTCCTCCTCTCCGAAAACTCCCAGGGTATCGTCATCGACCTGGGCCCAGTTTCGAGGGCTGCCGGGGATGTCGAGCCCGTGAACGTCGGTCACCGCCACTCCGGTCACCCGATACCCAAGGTTGAGAAACGCCATCCAGTCAGAGAAGGCGCCGCTGTGCCGAGGATCCTCCTCTTCCAAGAAGGGGCTGCGGAGACCGTTCATCACCTCCATGCTGTCAAAGTCCCAACTCCACAGCGTCGTCCCCTCGGGCATTCCCAAAGCGGTGACGTCGGCGGTAGAGGGGGGATCCGTCAGGCGATCCCAGTCCAGAAGGCACAGGATTCCGCATTCTCCATTGACCCGGCTGTGATTGAGCTGAATCACCTGGGCCCCCCTCTCCCGCTCGGCGCTGTAGATCCCCTCGAACCCCTTCTCCATCCATACCACCGGCTCACCTCGGCCCGGACCAGGCTCCGGGGGAAAGGGCCAGGCGTTGGTGTGCTCAGGAAGGGTGGCGGTGACTTCGCTGCCCAGGAGGACCAGGAGTTCCCCCTCCAGTCCCGTCTCGGCAACGGCCCCCGACAAGTCGATGATGGCCTCGTGATCAGTGGAAATCATCACGTCCAGGCCGGCTGCAGCGACGGTCTTCATCCGATCCACTGCCAGGGTGGTGCTGTCGGGGCTGGGGCCGGCGTGAACGTGGCTGTCAAAGGAGACCCATCCGGCGGTGTCCACAAGGCGAGGCAAGGTCATCTCCAACAAACCCTCCCCCGTCTGGGGGATTTCCACTTCCTCAAAGCCCAAGGCGTATTCATATCCACGGCTCACAAAGGCCCTCCACGGCCCAGGAGGGACGTCCAGGACGGGCTCAAGGGGGGTGGGATAGTACACTGCTACACGGCCGTCCCCCCCTTCCAACTCCACCCGGGCCGTCATGGGATTCCCCCCCTCATCCAGAACCTGTACCCGAAGCGCCCCCGCAGCACCGATACCCAGGGTCAGGGCTCCCGCCTGGGAAGGATCTACCTCCACCGCTTCTCCATCGTCCCGACCGGCTCCGGTAGCCCTCACCCTGAAGGGGCCGGTGAGGGCCAATGTCCTCCCCGAAAACTTCCCCTCCTCATCGGTGGCGGCCCTTTCCATTCCTCGCCATCTCCCCTCCCCATCTTGAACCTCCACCCGCACCGTGGCCCCTTCCACTGGGATGCCGGCAGGATCGATCACCACGCCTCCCAGGTCGATCCATTGGGATTCCTCCCCGGGGAGAGGGGTTTCCAGATTCCCTTCCAGTTCCAAAGAGGCGCTCATGGGATCGGTAGGGCCAGTGGTCAGCAGGAAGGAGGTGACCGCCGGCCCCTGGTCCTTTCCCACCTGAAGGGGAGTCAACGCCTGGTCCACGTTGATAAGGGCCGTCACCCCCGAAACGTTGGCCATCGCCAGAGCGGCGCCGGGCATGGCCACCGCATGGGCCCCCTCGCCCATTCCAGAAGAGACGAAGGGCACCCCCAGGTCCATGGAAAATCCCCCTACGTTCAGACTGGAGGTGGAGAGGGCCTCCTGGGGGGTTCGATCTGAAGGGAATAGCAAAGCCCCCACCAGAAACCCGTTCTCCACCGGATCCCCTTCCAGAATCACCTCGGTCTGGAGGGCCGCCGCCCCTGGCTCCAGGGTGTAGCGCAGGGTGATGTCCAGGCCATACAGGGGCCCCAGTTCCTTGCGCCCCCCCGAGGCGTACACCTCTCGCACCAGGGTCAATTCCGCCAGCCAGAACCGATCATCGGTCCCATGAACTTCCACCACCGCCGCGCCCCCGTCGCTGCCGTCGGCCACGACCTCCACCGAATCTCCCCGGAGCATGTGCAGAGTGGAGGCGGTGAAGTCAAAAAGATTGAGCCTCCCTACCACCAGACCGATTTCCCCGAAAAGCTCAGGACCCGCCTGCTCGCATCCCACCACCGCCACCGCGTCGACGGGCAGGCCCGGGTAGGGGTAGTAGCTCCGCACCTCCCCGGGGGCCTGGATCACAAAGGCAGCCCGCGTGGAGAGAAGAAGCACATCTCCTGGCCGAGCCAGAGCTTCGGGACCCCAGGGAGTTTCCGCCTCCCCTTGGAGGACTCGGGCCGCCGCCTGCCCGGAAACCGGGCACCCCCCCAGGAACAGGCCCTCTTCCGTTTGAGGAGAAGAATCGTCGTCTCCGGGCGGCGACGTGGTGTCATCGTCTTGGACCACCGGGGTGGCGTCGTCGTCTCCCGAAGTGGGAGGGGGGTCGCAACCAGCGGCCAGGAGGGCCGGGCCCATGGCTCCCATTGCCAACAGGCACGCTCTTGGGGGAGGGAGGGGAAAGGGAAGGTAAAAAGGTGACGATTTCATGGCGGTTGAATGACCCTACCATGGACGACCGAAGGAGATCTGCAGAGGCCCCAGCGACCTGCCAGGCGCCACCGTCGCAGTAGCGACGGCCAATCGGAAGAGTCGGGTGTTGGCCGCCCTGGCCAGGGAGAAACGGAGAGTGCCCATCCAAGGTTGCCTGAACCGGTCAGCGCCCCTTGGAGCAGACAACTGAAAATACCAACTCTCTGATCCAACTGGAGAATCAGGAGGGGGTCACGCTTTTTCCCGACACCCCCACCTCGGGAAACAAGCTCATCCCCACCAGCGCCACACCCACTCCCAAAAGAGCCACCGGCCCGAACACCCTGGCCACCCCCTGGGTCGGGTCCGACGACGCCATCCACGCCCCCAAGGCCGCCGGACCGATGGCCCCTCCCATGCTTCGGGCGAACTGGGTCAGGGCGGTGGCCACCCCCCGTTGAGAGGGAGGCGCGTCCTCCTGCACCACCACCATCAGGGCAGTGACGCTGGCCCCCATTCCCAGGCCGAACACCCCCATCGCCAGAGGGAAGAGGGCTGGATGGGCTCGCGTCGCCCCCCAGAAGGTCAGCCCCGTTCCCAGGCTCACCAGGATTCCTCCCACCCTCACCACCGGCCGGAACCCGAACCGGGTAAACAGTCGCCCCGAACCAAACGCCCCCACCGTCCATCCCACGCTCATGGGGAGGAGGGTGGCCCCCGCTTCTTCTGGGCTCCACCCCTTGGTTTCCTGAAGAAAGAGAGGCACATAGGTGATGACTCCGAACAAGCTGGCCCCCAGAAACAACCCCGACCCTACCGCCGCCACCTGCACCCGATTCCGGAGGAGGGGCAGAGGCACCACCGGATGAGGAGCCCTCTTTTCCACCCAGGCCAGGAGGAATGCGGCTGCAACCGCGATTCCCCACCACAAAGTCGAAGGCCCGATTCCTGCTCCCTCTCTTTGGGATGGGGGAAGGAGGGCCACCAGCAAGGCCCCCACCGAAAGCAGCACCAGGGTGGTTCCGGAGGGATCCAGCCCTCCCGATCCCATCCCCCTCTTCTTTTCGCTGGGAAGGGCCATCACCAGGGCAAGGATGCTGGCCAGGCCCAGGGGCACGTTGAGGTAGAAAATCCACGGCCAGGACCAGCGAGACACAATCACCCCTCCCGCCAGGGGGCCCACCACCGAGCTGAGTCCCCAGGCCAGGGAAAACAGACCCATCCACCGGGCCCTCTGCGCTGGTGGAAAAACGTCGCCGAACACCGCCATGGTCAAGGGCTGAATGCACCCTCCTCCCAGTCCCTGCAACGCTCGGGCAGCAATGAGACCCCCCATGGTGGTGGCCCCGCCGCACAGAAGAGAGGCCATCACGAACAACCCCAGTCCCATCAGGGCTGTCCACTTCCGGCCCCACAGATCCGCCAGCCTGCCGTACACGGGAATGGAGGCGGTGGCAGTGACCAGATAGACCGAGAAGACCCAGGGGTAGAGGGCTGAATCCCCCAACTGCCGGGACACCACCGGCATGGCGGTGGACACCACCGTCACCTCCAGACTGGCCAGGAATGTGGCTGTCAGCATGGCCCCCACCACAACCGCGCGTTGTCCCCGACTCCCTCCCCAAAGGGGCTCAGACATGGGAATCATTCCTTGAGGGGCCGTCCCCGCAGCACCGTCCAGCTCAGCCCAAGGAACCACACGAACCAGCCCAAGGCACCCAGCCACAGCAACAGGAAGAACGGCGGATTGTCATAGCGAAAGGTCACCCGGTGCGCCCCCTCCGGCACCGGCACTCCCCGAAACATGCCATTGGTCACGTGGATGGGCGCTTCCTTTCCATCCACTTCCGCCCTCCAGCCGGGATAGGCGGTGTCGGTGAGCACCAGCAGGGCCGGCCGGTCCCCCTGGGTCCTCACCACCACCTCTTGGGATTGATATTTCTCCACGACCGCCCCTCCCGAGACCGCTCCACCGGAAAGAGGAGAAGAGAGGGGGGCGTCCAGAACGGCCTGCTCTGCCGGATCAAAGCCGAGGCGAGTCATCTCCTCCACGAAACCCCACTCCCCCTTGCCCACCACCACATCCCCCACCAGAAAAGCCCGGGGAAGGGCAGAGGGATTCTCATAGACCTTCAGGGAGGATCCCCCCTTGAGGACGAAGGATGCCCCCAGATCCTCCCGGGTTACCAGGTAGCGGATGCCCAGGAGATCCACCAGTCGGCGGTGCTTCTTCACCAACTCCTGAAGCATTTCCGTTGGATAGATGGTAATGGCCTGACCCGACAGGCTCAGGATCACATCAGACCGCACCATCCGCAGCGGCGATGGAAACACCACATCGGGCCACCCCCACAGCATGTTCAGCGAGGCACTCATGGCCTCCTCCTGCATCGACACGGGAATGTGACGTTCGAAGCCGGACACCCTTGGCGGAGGCGTCCCCTGAGGGGTTCCGAGAAGGGTGAGAATCTCCGGGGCCTCCTCAATCTCCTCTCGGGGAGTGGTGGGGTTGTATCCCCAGCCGAAGGCCAGCAGATCCGCCAGTTGGAGGGCAGCAAACCCAAAGGCAATGGCTCGCCATCGCCCCAACAGCAGCAGCAGCAGGGCCGTCGCCAGGGCCATGGTCAGGGGAAGGAGGACCCGCGCCCCCAGCGGATCGGTGTTGCGCAGCAATTCCTCCACAATTCTGCTGGTCTTCCACCCATAGTAGTCGTCCCCTGAGTAGCCAGTGGCCACCCAGTCAGGGGGGCGATCCGGTGAGGAGGGAGGGGGAAGGGGGAGCCCGGGAGGGACGGCTCCGGGAGGAGCGTTGGCCATCATCTCCGCCTCTCTCTTCACCTTTTCGATGAAGAACCCCCTCCCCTTTTCCACCAGTTCCTCCTGGCGAGCTTCCAACATCCCGTGAATGACAGCCCCTCCTCCCCAGGCCAGCAACAGCCCTCCCACCACCACTCCAGCAAAGCGCCGGATTGTCCGAGAGGAGCTCCCTCCCTCCCGTTCCCGGCACACCTGCTCCACCGCAAAGGAGGCCGCCACTGCCACCGCCACGGTGAGGAGATAGGCAAATCGCACCGGAAACCGAAAGAATCCCATCCCGGGAATCAAGCGAAACAGGGGGTAGGCGGGGGTCAAAGGCCCCAGCATCAACAGGGAGGATAGGAGCATCCAGGCCAGGAAGAAGGAAGATCCTTGGGGGCGCCTCAGCAGGCAAAGCAAGGCCAGGAGCACCCCGGGGACTCCCAAAAAGAAGGCGTCTTCCCAATAATTTTCACCACTTCCCCAATAGCGGTCTCCGTGGTGGTGATAAACCAGGGGGACGTCGGCCGGTCTCTCGTACCCGAAAAATCGAGGAAGGACTGCCTGGATCACCTCCTGGGGAGGGAGGCTTCCCATAGCAGCGAATCCGGTGTCCACTCCGCCAGCTCTCTGGGAAAGCGCCGTCAGCTCGGCGGTGGCTTGAAGCTGAGGAAGGGCCAGGATGATTCCCAGAGTGGCCGCTCCGGCACCCCAGGGGAGGGCCTTCATGCGCCCCTGACGATCAGGCACCGCCCCCTCCTCCAGTCCCTCTGGATACCCCCGAAACACCCGCCACCCCGCATAGGTAAACAAGAAGAACAGGGCGTACACCGCCAACTGGGGGTGCCCCGCCAGAAGCACCATGGCCACCCCCATGGCCAGGAACAGAGCCGGAGTTTTTTCCTTGTGCCTCACCAGGCGATCCACACACAGACACAGACCCGGTAGCCAAGGATAGCCGTGATACATGGGGAGATAGAGGAGGTGGGTCAGGAAGAATCCCGAAAAGCCAAACGTCGCGGCCGCCACCGCCGACGCTGCTGGACGCAGACCCAGATTCCGCATCCACAGATACATGAGGAAGCCGGCCAACCAGGTGTGGAAAAGCACGGAGAGGGACAGGGCCGCAGTGCCGGAAAAGAAAAGGAACAAGGCGTTGGGTGGGTAGAGAACCCCTGCCTGTCCGTCCGCCAGCAGAGGAAATCCGCAGGCCGCCAGATCGGTCCACAGGGGAACCCTCCCCGCCATCCACTCTCGGGCCGCCCATACCCGCCAGGGATAATGATGGTGAGCCAGATCGTGGAAGAAGAAGGTCTCCCCCAGAGTGGCCGCCCCCGGATACAGAAGGACCACGGCGGCAAGGAGGGTCAGGGCAGAGGCGGCGAGTTCCGCCCGGCGCAAAGGAAAGGTCATGGCGGGGCAGTATAGCGGGGAGAATCCTCGATGCACCCGCAGTAGCCGGTCAACGCCAGGCGAAACGCCACCTGAGCCCCCTGACCCACCGGACCGGTAAACCAGGTGAAGAAGCGCTTGCTGGATTCTGAGTCCTTCAGCTCATCCTCCAATTCACGCCTGGTGGCCGATCGATGACGACGGCGGAACTCCTGCTGACCCAGGATCGCCTCCATTCCCAGTTCCGCGACGGCCCTTTCGCACCCTTCCTTGCCAATCCGACCTCTCCTGGCCACTGCATTGGGAACACTCCATGGACGCATCTTTCGCACACATCCATCTCGGTGAGCCACCGCGTCCGGTTCCACCGCATCCTCCGCCCGGGCCACCGCCCGAAGCTGTTCCTCGCTGGGATTCTCCTGAGCAAAGACATCCCCTCGGCAGGCCACCAGCCATGTCCGAAGCTGGTGGGGAGGGGCCCTGCCAACCCCCAGTCGGGCATCTTCGCAAAAGGCCTCGGGTGGACGCCCCTGCTCACACCCCGTCTCACAGCGGGTCAGCACGTCAAAGGCACCCTGGGGATCTCCGAAGTCTTCCAGCAGGCGGGCGTGAGCATAAACTGCCGCCACTTTGGCCGCCGCCAGTCGCGGTTTCCAGGCGGGAGTAGCTGCACCGATCTCCCTCTCACACACCACCTCCGCCGTGGTCAGGGCCTCCCGTGCCACATCCAAGGCCGCAAAGGCCACCTGACGAGCATCCTTCGCTCCCATCTCGGCTGCGTCGACGGTGGCCTGAGCCAGGGTGGCTTCCTCATCAGGTGGGCCTCCGCTCTTGCCTTCCCCTCCCCCGCTGGCCTCGGCCTGGACCAGCCGAGCCGCCTCCTCCATCACCATGGATTCATTTCGAGCCTGGCGCGCCGCTTCGGCCTTCAGACCGGCCAGCACTCCCAGGCAGAGGCCCCGGGAGCCCTCCCGATTCAAGCACTCCTCCAGATGAGAGGCCACTTCTTGCCGCTTCTGAGGAGATTCGGGAACGTCCTGAGCCGAGTAACGGGCCACATCCGCTTCCCACGGGGGACGGGGAGGGGGAACCGTCTTCTCCTTGGGGCAGGAAGGCAATTCCAGAAGGGCCAGAAGGGCCACGATGGGGAGGGTGCGAAGCAGGCGATTTGTCCCGGAAAGAATCTCCCAGCGATGGTGCCTCCTGCCCCGCCGAGGTGCAACACCCCCCTCCTCTTCCCACCTCGCACTCCCCAGGATTTTTCGCCCCGACCTTGTCTAGTACGCTTTTTCCACCTGCTTTTTGACGGTCTCCAGGATGCTCGTGGCGGCATGAACCCCATCCACCGCCGCCGACACAATGCCTCCGGCGTAACCCGCACCCTCACCCACCGGATACAGACCTGGAAATCCCGGACATTCCCCCTGTCGATCCCTGAGAATGCGGACTGGGGAGCTGGTGCGGCTCTCGATGCCGATGAGAAGGGCCTCCTTTCCTGAAAATCCCGGCCAACGCCGGTCAAAACGGCGAAGGGCTTCTCGCAAGGACCCCACCACATCCCGAGGCAGGCAGCCCACCAGATTTCCTCCTCGCACTCCCGGTTGATAGCTGGTGGAAAATTCTTCCCCCTCACCGGGCCTCCCCGAGAGGAAATCCGACGCCCTCTGTACCGGAGCCACAAATCCCCCTCCACCGGCTTCCCAGGCCTTCTCTTCCCAGAATTTCTGAAAGGCAAAGCCACGGAGGGGATCGTTGGAGGAACCGAAGGGGGCGTAATCGGCAAGATCGACCTGAGCAATCATGCCGGCGTTGCCAAAATCCGCCGCCCTCTTGGAGTAGCTCATACCGTTTGTCACCTGCAATCCCTCGGTATTCGAGGCGGAAATCACTTTGCCTCCCGGGCACATGCAGAAGGACCACACCCTCCTCACTCCCCCTGGTCCCTCTGGAGCTGCCAGGTGGTAGTCCGACGCTGGCAGCCGCACATCTTCTCGCGGACACCCATAGTTCAAGCGATCCAGGAGGGTCTGGGGATGCTCCATCCTCACTCCCATCGCCGTGGGTCGGGCCTCCATGGGAACCCCAAGATCCCGCAACCAGGCAAAGGTATCCCGCGCCGAATGCCCCGGCCCTAGAATCACCGCCGACGCCGCCAGTTCTTCCCCGCTGGCCAGAATCACTCGCCGCAGCCGCCCACCTTCCCACCGCAACCCATCGACCCGGGCGGAAAACCTCATCTCCACCCCCAGATCGGTGAGACGCTGCCTCAGGCGCATGAGGATGACTTTGAGACGGTCGGTGCCAATGTGAGGCCGGGAATCGGTCAGGATGTCAGGGGGCGCTCCCAGGTCATGGAGATCTTGAAGAACCCTCTCCACCGCCGAATCCCGGATGCGGGTGTAGATCTTGCCGTCCGAGAAGGTGCCTGCCCCTCCCTCGCCAAAGAGGACATTGTTCTCTGGATCCACCGTCCCGGAGCGCCAGTGGAGGTTCACCGCCGGACCTCTTTTTTCCACCGTCTGGCCCCTCTCCAGGAGCACCACCGGCACGCCGCGTCTCCCCAGAGCGAGGGCCGCCCAGAGCCCCGCCGGGCCGGCTCCGATCACCACCACCCGACACCCTGCGGGGACGGTAGAAAGGGGTTCTTCCTTGACGGTTGCCCGGGGAGGCTGCACACCCTCTTCAACCTTGACTCCTGCCCTGAGGGAGAAGGACTGAACATGGGCCCTCATCCCCAATCGACACAGGAACCGGCACTCCCAACGAGGAGGTCGCCGCCGCGCGTCCAGGGATTTCTTCTCCAGACGGACCTCTTCCACCAGAGAAGCTGAAATCCCCAGGGCCGACGCCACCTTCTCCCGGAGGACCCCCTCCTCCCTCTCCCCCGAGAAGGTGACGCCAGAGACCCGAATCCAGTGAGGCGCTGTGCTTTTTTTCTCCATCCTTACCCGACCCTCAGGAGCCCACCGGCGGCTCGCCTGACCTTGACGGTGAGATCCCTCTCCTGTAGTTTGTTGTGCCTTTTTGTGCGGCGTCGCGGTCTGTACTCGGTCCTTCGTCGCCTGGGGACTCCGCTGAAAACGCTACGGGGCCGCCATTCTTACGGGACTTCTGCCCGGGAGGCCAACTTGACCATTCGCTTCGTGGACGAACTAGACGTGACCGGACGACGAGTCCTGGTACGGGTCGACTACAACGTCCCCACCGATTCCAAGGGGGACATCACCGACGACAACCGCATCCGCGCCTCCCTCCCCACTCTCCGCTCCCTTGTGGATCGCAACGCCAAGGTCATCCTCTGCTCCCACTCCGGTCGCCCCAAGGGGGTTCCCGATCCTCGCTACTCGCTGGAATCGGCGGCGGCCCGCCTCGCCGAGTTGCTGGCGTGCGACGTCATCCATACCGATGACTGCATCGGGCCCGGAGTCAGGAAGGTCGTTTCGGAGATGAAGGAGGGGGGAGTGATCCTCCTGGAGAACCTCCGTTTTCACGAAGGAGAGACCCGCAACGATCCCTCTTTTGCCAGCGCCCTGGCCCAGTGGGGGGAGGTGTACGTCAACGACGCCTTCGGTGCTGCCCATCGAGCTCACGCTTCGGTGGACGCCACCGCCCGTCTGTTTTCCGAACGGGCAGCGGGGTTCTTGATTCGAGACGAGTTGGTGGCCCTGGACAAGCTCTTGAAGGAGCCCGTGAGGCCATTTGTGGCGGTGCTGGGAGGGGCCAAGGTTTCCGACAAGATGGGGGTTTTTGAGAACCTGCTCCAGAGGGTGGACACCTTCATTGTGGGGGGAGCCATGGCCTACACTTTTCTGGCCGCCAAAGGTGTGGCTGTGGGCGCCTCTCGGCTCGAGGAGGACAAGGTGTGGCTGGCGAAGCGCATCTTGGAAAGGGCCCAGGAGAAAGGCGTCACCTTCCTTCTCCCTACCGATCACGTAGTTTCCGCTACCGCAGATGGGGCTTCTCCGGTTTCAGTGGTGGAGGGAGCCATCCCCCAGGGTCAAATGGGCCTGGACATCGGCCCGGCCACCCGGAACCGCTACTCAGCTCAAGTCCAGGCCGCAGGCACGGTGTTTTGGAATGGCCCCATGGGGTTGTTTGAGGTGGGGGCCTTTGCCTCAGGAACCAGGTCCCTGGCCCGGGCCATGGCCCTCTGCCCCGGGTATACCGTAGTAGGAGGTGGAGATTCTGCGGCAGCGGCTTCCCAGTTTGGAGTAAGCCAGGCCGTCAGCCACGTCTCCACGGGTGGAGGTGCTTCCCTGGAATACCTGGAAGGCAAAGAACTCCCCGGTCTTCTGGCTCTAAACGTCCCATGAACACATCTCGCCGCCCTCTCATCGCCGGCAACTGGAAGATGCACGGCACCGTAGCCGAGTCTGCCTCCCTGGCCCACTCCCTGAAGAAACGGCTGTCTTCCGGAGTGGATGTAGACGTGTTGATCATCCCTCCTTTTACTGCCCTGGCCGCTGTGCATCAGGTGGTTCAACATTCAGAAATCCGCCTGGGAGCTCAGAACGTACATCCAGAGCCCAAGGGGGCCTTTACCGGCGAGGTGTCCACCTCCATGCTCAAGGACGTGGGTTGTACCGCCGTCCTGGTGGGCCATTCGGAAAGGCGGCACGTTTTCGGCGAGGATGACGCCTTCATCGGGCGCAAGGTCCTGGCCTGTTTGAACGCCGGACTGACTCCCATTCTCTGCCTCGGGGAAACCCTCGCCGAGAGAGACCGGGGAGACACCCTGGAGGTGGTGCAGCGCCAACTTCAAGCGGGCCTCGCTGGACTCACCGTGGAGCAGGTCCTGGGGGTGGTGCTGGCCTACGAACCGGTGTGGGCCATCGGCACCGGGCAGACCGCCACTGCCGAGCAGGCCCAGGAAGTCCACGCCTGGCTGAGGGCTCGGGTAGGAACCTCCTTCCCTGCTCCGGTCTCCCATACCGTTCGAGTCCTTTACGGAGGCAGCGTCAAGGCCGAAAATTCCTTGTCCTTGCTGGCGCAACCGGACATTGACGGGCTGCTGGTAGGAGGTGCATCCCTCCAGGTCGATGAATTCGAGCGTATCGTTCGCTCCCGCAAACAATGGGTCTGAAGGGCCTTTCCCCTACGAAGAAGGTTTCATGCATCTCCTCATCACGATTCTCCATGTGTTCCTGTGCTTCTTCTTGATCATCGTCGTGCTGCTTCAGTCCGGAAAGGGAGGCGATGTGGGCGCTGCCTTTGGCGGGGCTGGAGCCAGCAACACCGTGTTCGGAGCGGCCGGAGCCACCTCCCTGCTGGGGCGGTTGACCACCGGAGTTGCCCTGCTGTTCATGGTGACCACCATCTCCTTGTCCTGGTTTGCCAACGCAGATCAGCGCCGAGATTCGGTGATCGGCACCGAAGCCCCCGAAGAAGCTGGAGCCGTTACCCCAGCCACCCCTGGGGCTCCAGTTGCCACCCCCGTCGATCCCAATGCCGTCCCAGCCGCTCCAGCAGATTCCACTCCTCCTGCGACACCGGCGGCGGGTGAGCCCTCCCCTCCTGCTGCTCCCGCTTCCCCTGCTCCTGCTTCCCCTGCTCCCGCTACCCCTCCCACCCCCTGAGCCCCCTCCCTCCTGTTCATTCCCCCATGGTCTTGACGGCCCAGTACGGGCGGGGTCTTGATGACTCGGTGATGCAGTGATTGACAGGATCCGGGAAAGTGTCTAGTCTCCGCCCACTTTCCGGTCGGGACACCTCACTCAGCCGGCTGGAACACATGTCTCCTTGCGAGGATGGCGGAATTGGTAGACGCGCCAGTTTGAGGTGCTGGTGGTAGTAATACCGTGGGGGTTCGAGTCCCCCTCTTCGCACCACAGGTGTCTGCCTTGAAACTTGAAAAGCCACCCCCAAGGTGGCTTTTTCTCGTTCTACTCCGGAGGGTCTCCCCTCTTCACTCCACCACCTCAAACACCCCCAACCTGAGCACCCATGTCTGAGCAGATCCGAATGTCCTACTCCGCCATGAGCACTTTCAGGCCGGCAGCATAATCAGGATGGGCCCACGGGCGAGCTCCGAGAATGCGGTACCGGATTGTCCCCTCCTTGTCGATGATGAACGTGGCAGGAATGGGGTCGACCTGAAAGGCCGCTCTGGCCCCTCCCGATGGATCCATCGCTACCGGTAGAACCACTCCCGTCCGGGCCAGAAAGGCCTTCACTTCCTCACCGCTGCGAGCATCAATGTTGACCGCCAGAGGTAGGAAGCGCTTGTCCTGAATTCCTGCCCACAGGCGCTGGAGATCAGGCATTTCCGCAACACAGGGACGGCACCAGGTGGCCCAGAAATTGAGCATCACCACCTTCCCGCGGAGATCCCCCAAGTGAATCTCCTTGCCCTCCAGATCCAAGAAGGAGACTGCCGGAGCCCGCATCCCTTCTCGTGGCCCCACCGGCAGGGATGCCCCCATCACCTGCCCAACGAGTGAGAGAGTGAGAAGGCAGACCAGGGACATCCCAAGCCCCCCTGAAGTCCACTTCAGGCTGGGGGCCTTCATGCTCCCTTTTGCCCAGATGCCTGGCAACCTGCACACACTCCGTACAATTCCATCTTGTGATGAGTCATCAAGAACCCATGCTGACGAGCAACCCGGCCTTGAAGCCTTTCAATGGACTCATTCTCAAACTCCTCAATGCTCCCACACACGGTGCAAATGAGGTGGTCGTGATGCTCTTGGGGCTCCTTGGGTTCGTAGAGGGTGTGGCCATCCCCGAATCGCCGATCTTGAGCCAGACCCGCATCCCTCAGCAATTTCATGGTGCGATACACGGTGGCGTACCCCACCGACGGATTCACCTTGCGGACCTCCCGGTGAAGTTCTTCCAGGGCGATGTGCTTTCGCACTCCGATGAAGACCCTGAGGATGTCCTCACGCTGCCGGGTCAGTTTCAGCCCCTGAGCGCGGATGTACTCGGTAAAAACACCGTATTCCTGGGATGAAGCGGACAATGGACCCCATTCGGCCTGACAGGCATGACGAAGCAGGTGGGATTCTTGGTCCGGCAGACAAGACTGTCAATGGGAAGACACGACCCCATGCCAAAAGGGGCGGTCCCCGTCAGAGATCGCGCCATCGCCAAGATGGGAACCATGAAGAAACCCAAACCCCCAGGCGTTCTGAGCCCTATGCGCAACGAGGGTGCCAGCGCCAGATCAGCTGAACACCCGATGTGAGTTACACTCCCCCGCCGTGATTGCCCCTGGGAGACGACGATGAAGTACCTTGGTCAGAGAATTCGGGTGGTTGCCGCCCAGATCGAAAAGGATGGAAAATATCTCATCACTCAGCGGTCTCCTCATGGGCTGCTCCCCCTCCTCTGGGAATTTCCCGGGGGGCGCGGGCGGCTGGGGGAAACGGATGAGGAGGTACTGCATCGCAAATTGTTGGAAAAGCTGGGGATCTCACCGCAAGTAGGCGCTGTCTCTCTCGAGGTTCTTCACCAATACCCCGAGTACACGGTGAACATGGTCGTCTACCACACCCGGGTTGACGAAACATTCTTCCTAGCCGCCCGGGTCCATGCCTGGAAATGGGTGGCCCCCGAGGAACTGGATGCCTATCCGTTTCCGGAAGCAGACCAGCGCACCGTTTCCCAGTTGCTTGAGGAGGATTGAGTAAAGGGGGGGCGGAAAAAGCCCGGCAGGGCCAACAAGGCATTCCCTGGCACGGACTCAGGGAAGTCCCGGTCACGCCGAGGAGAATACCGGGCGACTCACGCTACGAACAGCCAGCCACTTCAGGCGGAAACTCCGTCCGGTGGACACATCATACAAAAACCATCTCGGAATAAATCAGGTCGCCGAGTCAGCGTCCCCGCTCGGCGTCGCCATGGCCTCAACCATCTCGATCAACACCATCGCGGCGTTGTCACCAGGCCTCTTGCCCAGCTTGTAAATGCGAGTGTACCCACCCGGCCGGGACTGATACCGAACTGAATAAGTATCGAACAATTGCTGAAGAACCTCTCGGTCAGCAACCCACCTTCGCGCAAGTCGGATCGCGTGCAAGCGACGTGCTTTGAGGGCGCGGAGAGCTTCTCCCTCCTGTCCTTCCAGAGAAGAGGCCGGAACCCTCTTGCTCAGGGTCACCAAACCTTCCACGACCTTCCGCAATTCCTTGGCGCGCCCCTGAGTGGTGCGAATCCGTCCGTGGAGAAGAAGCGCCGTGGCAAGATTGCGAAAATCAGCAGCCCAGTGGCCAGTGCTTCGACCAAGACGCCGACCAGAGTTCAAGTGTCGCATGGTGTAATCTCCGTGACCTCAGCGTGAGAGTCCGGTTCAGACCTCTCGCTCACGCCGACGATGGAAGTTTGCGGGGAGCTTCATTCCCAGGCTCAACCCCATGTCGGCCAGGATTTCCTTGATTTCGTTGAGGGACTTTCGACCAAAGTTCTTGGTCTTCAGCATCTCATTCTCTGAACGCTCCACCAACTCGTAGATGTACTTGATGT
>CAYRTW010000135.1:0-15490 GCA_964426935.1 uncultured Rickettsiales bacterium | reverse complement strand
GGTGGTCTTGCTACCGATGATGCGAGTGCTCTCGATGAGGGCGAAGCTCTTCAAAACTCCCTGGGCGGCACCCAGGGCCACCACCGGCCCGGAACCCACCGAGCCGTCGGCAGCATGAACCTCCTTGGGTTCTAAGAACAGGGGTTCAGTAAAAGTCAAGCGCTATTTGATGCAATCGCCCTGTGCGGGGCACCCCCTGCCATGGCAGAGACGACCTCTGCGGTGTACGCTCCGGAAGCCTTCGACAGCGGAGCCCCGAATTCGATGAAAATGAAAGCCAGGATTCAAACCACCGCCGGTCGCAGTGTCTGGGTGTTGAGGAACTTGTGGGTCCTGATGACCGGACTTTCGCTGTCCGGTCCCCTCGCCTTCGCTGCGGATTCTGCGAACGCAAATGGCCCTCCGGCCGTAGCCGGGCCATCCCAGGGCACAGGCCAGCCTGCGGCCTCCGAGCCAGCGCCGGCTCTGGCCCCCCGCCCCTTCGGCATGGACGCCATCCGGGCCTCGATGCCCAAGGGCACCATCATCCGCCTGGCAATGAGCAAGAAAGGGGGAGACTCTGTGGTGCAGCAGTGGGAAGTGACTGAATGGGCTCAGGAATCCTGCACCATCGCCTCAAAGATATTCTCCCCTGGGGGGGAACTGCTCAAGGACGAAGGGGCCGAGACCTCAACCTGGAAGGAGTTGGAAGGGCACGCCAGCTTCCCCGCCGTCGACACCATCCTTGATGATGTCGAGGTGGAGGTCGGGGCGGGCCATTTCGCCGTCAAGCGCTATCGGGTGGCGAGGAAGAAAGAAGACGGGACGCCCCAGACTCATGTCTTCCTGTTTGCCAAGAACCTTCCTGGACCCCCAGTGCTCTATACCATTCAGGAAGATGGCACCGAGGTCTTCAGGATGGAGATGCTGGCGAGGACACCTCGTCCGTGAGCGGGTCTGCCGCCCTGGGGATCCACAGAACCGGGGGGCGCGACTCCCGGGGGGGGGCTGTTGACTGTCACTCATTCGAGTCGCGTGCAAGTTTCCCTTGAAAGCAGTCGCCAGTGGACTATCATGAGGCGTCCTCCACGGGTGGCCGGGGTGGGCTCCGCCCTTTGCGGGCAGGAAAGGGGTTCTCATGGAGCTGGTCAAGCTCTGGACAGTCATCAAACGGCGAAAGTGGCTTCTCGTCCAGTCCCTCGCCTTCTTCCTGACGGCGGCGGTGGTGGCGTCGGCCTTCATTGACAAGTCCTATCAGGCCAGCTCCAAGATCATGATTGAGCAGTCGGACGCCAGCGCTTCCTTGCTTTCCGAGATCGGTTTGCAGGAGTTGGTGACCAGCCTGGGTGGATCCTCCAGCACGACCCTTCAGAACAAGATTGCCCTCTCCATCACCTCAGAGGTGATGAACGACGCGGCATGGCGTCTCCAGATTCGGGATGACAACGGCGACCTGATGAAGCCGGGGGACTTGGTTCAGAGCGGGCTTGCCCAGTACATCTTTCCCAAGCCCAAGTATGCCGTTGCCCAGTATCTCAACACCGACATCCTCACCATCACCGCGACCGCTCTGGATGCGGAGTCCGCGCAGATCATGGCCGACACCCTGGCGGAAGTGTTCATCGACATCAGCCAGGAACGTACCAAGGAAGAGACCCGCAACGCCAAGAAGTTCATTGATGACAAGGTGGTCGTGGTCCAGAAGGAGTTCCAGGCTGCCCTTGCCCAGACGGCGGACTACCAGACGAGGCAGAACATCATCGATCTGGAGGCGGAGACCCGGGATGCGGTGTCCCGCCTGTCTTCGTTGATGTCCCAGGCGGAGACCACCGAGATTCAGATCAGCCAGATGCGCCAGAGGGTGAGGGAGACGGAGAAGTACCTTTCCAATGCCTCCCCAACCTCGGTCATGGGGTCGGTCATGCAGGACAACCCCCAGGTCAATCAGTTGACCAAGACCCTCACCGAGTCCCGCCTCAAGCTGGCAGAAATGAGGCAGACCCTGACCGAAAATCATCCCGACGTCGTCAACATGCAGGTGCAGATTGGGAGCACCGAGAAGCAGCTTTCTGACGCCCTGGCCGTCGAACGCCAGAGTGCTCCCGCGCTCAATCAATACCGCACCGAGTTGGCTGCTGCGGTTTCGGCACGAGGCCAGATCCAGCAGGGGATCTCCCAGTTGACCGGCAAGTTCAGCGAGCTGCCTGAGAAGATGGTCAACAGCGAGCAGCTCCAGTTGGCGGTGAAGGCCAGCCAGAACATCTACCAAGCCCTGATTGACTATCAGTACCAGATTGGGATTGCCGAGGCGATGACCCTGACCGACATCCGCTCGGTGGAGAGGGCCGCTCTTCCTGACAAGTTCGTGTCTCCCAAGATCATCGTGAACTCGGTGCTGGGGGCCATTTTGGGGCTTCTTTGCGGCCTGGGACTCATCTTTGTCTTTGAGTACATCGACGACACCATTCGCAACCGGGAAGACCTGGAAGCCGTCTGGGATGTGACGCAGTTGGGGGTCATTCCTCGGATGCGTTCAGCCCAGGGCCGGTTGATTTCGGAAATCAGCCCCAAGGATCCCCTGGTGGAGGCGTATCGGACCATCCGCAACGGGGTTCTCTATGCCAGCCTGGACGAGCCGGTAAAAACCCTGATGATCACCTCCAGCATTCCTGGCGAGGGGAAGAGCACCACCACGGCCAACCTGGCAGTTTCCGTGGCCATTGAGGGCAAGAAGGTTCTCATCATCGACACCGACTTCCGCCGACCCTCCCAGCACAAGATCTGGAAAGTGTCCTCCACGGTGGGGATTACCTCGCTCTTGGTAGGAGAAGCCAAGATCGAGGACTGCATCCAGAGCACCAGCGTACAGAATCTGGATGTCCTGCCGGTGGGCCCTGTGCCCCCCAACCCGGCCAAGTTGTTGGAATCTCGAAGGATGCGCCAGGTCATGGAGGAACTGAGCCGGGTGTACGATCTGGTCATCCTCGACTCGCCTCCTCTGCTGGTGGTCAACGATGGTATTCCTCTGGCCAGGCAGGTGGACCGGTTCATCCTGGTGGTGGAGAGCTTGAAGGTGAGCAGGAAGATGCTCCTGGACGTCAAGCAGAGGCTGGATGTTGCTCGCCTCCAGCCCCTCGGCATAGTCCTGAACAAGCTGGACTTCGGCGTGGCAGGGTATGGGTACTACTACAAGTACTACTCCATGTATGGCGAGGAAAAGGTTCGCCGCCAGGGACAGCCTGGAGAGGACGAGTCCAAGGTGGCAGCGCCTCGCAAGGGCAATGGCTTCCGCCTCCTCAAGGGTTGATGGGGCCTGATTCCACTGTCTGAAGGAGTTTTTTCGTGAACATCCCCTCGGCGTCGAGGATTCGCTTTCCTGTGTGGGTGGGCTTGGTCCTTCTTTTGAGTGCTTGTGCCAGCAATGCTGAACAGTATCTGACCGACATGAAGAGCCCCAACCCCATGGTTCGTCTGGGGGCGGTGACCCAGGCGCGCCAGGAGAAGGAACCCAAGCTGGTGCAGGCCCTCTCCCAGGTGAGCATCAGCGATGCCAATGCCACCATCCGGTCTCGGGCAGTCGAATCTTTGGGGGTTATTGGCGACAAAAGCGCGATTCCCTCCCTCATCAGGGCGCTGGGGGATGATGATCGGAAGGTCAGGCGAGAAGCGGTGGAGGCGCTGGGAAAGCTCAAGGATCCTGCAGCAGTCCGGCCCCTCCTCGCCATGGCAAAGACTGAGGACAAACCCTATGACGTGGTGTGGGCGTTGGGGCAGATTGCGTCAAAGGAGGCCATTCCCATTCTGACTCCCATGCTGGATTCCAGTGACAAGTATCTCGCCTATAACGCCATGATGGCGTTGCGGCGAATCCGGTAGCAGTCGCGTCCCCCCCGGGGCACCTCTTGAACCCCATCCCCCTCGTTGCCTCTCTCCTCATGCTGTGTCTGCTCCTACCGGGGGTGGGTCATGCCCGGGGAGGCGGTGCTCCACCCTCTTCTCACCCTGTCATGCTGCCAGCCAGCCCGGATGTCCCGGTAGGGGACGCCCTGGCGGTCGATTTCGAGAAGCTGGCCCTGCGATACCAGCCCCGGGTCACTCTGCACCGCCGGCCCTGGACGCGGATGGAGATGGCGCGGGCGATTGTGGAGATACAGGGGACCAGGAAGGTTTCCGATCCCACCATGCTACGGCTGCTGGAACGGGTGAGGGCGGCGTTGAAACCCGAACTGGAGCACCTGGCAGGAGGAAGTTCCTATTGGAAGGTGCATGCCGATCCCCTTGTCGAAGTGCGATTGGAGGCCCAGGTAGCCTCGAAAGAGGGGGCCGGCGATCCTCACCCCATCCATGGTGGAGATGGGACAGGTCCCTTTCTTGCTCTTTCCGACAGGGTGGAACTGGGGGTAGGGCCAGTGGTGGCGGTCGTGGAGCCGCGTTTTGTTGTTGATCCGGTAGGACGGGGGCAAGAAGGGTTGGTTCCCTCCTTTCTTCCCCTGGTGGATGCCGGTGTGGATGTGCGGCGGGGGTATGTGAAACTACATGGACCGGTCTTGGAGTTCAGCCTGGGGATCGAAGACAGGGCTTTTGGCCCGGGTCACTACGGGTTGATTCTCTCCAACAACAGCGAACCTCCCCTGACCCTGCGGGTCCGAACCCCCGAAGCCTTTCGACTCCCCTGGGTGCTGAGGTATTTGGGGGCTTTCGCGGTTGAGACCTCCTGGAGTCGTCTGGCTCTGGACCGCACGGACGTGGAAGGACCAACCCTTTGGACTTTTTTCCTGACCTGGCTGCCCCTTCCGTGGATCGAGTTGACCCTGGAGAGGGCTGCCATATATGGGGGAGAGGGAAGGCCCCCCACCACGGCAGCCAACTTCTGGTCCTTGTTTTGGGGAATTCTCCCCCACACCAGCGATGACGTGGCTCGGGAGGAGTGGGATGCCGATGAAATTGCTTCCTTGGACGCTCGGGTGAATCTGCCCTTTGCCCCCCTCATCCCTGGGGTTCAGTTCGTTCAGCTGTACTGGCAATACGGTGGAGAGGATGTAATCACCCGCCCCTTCCTGGGAGTCCAAGCCCCTGCCCTGGCGGGAGTGGGAAATCTGGGAGGGATCTACCTGGGAGTCGGCCCCTTCACCGGAAGATTCGAAGCAGCGGTCCTCAAGGACGATAAGTTCCGCTGGTACAACCGTCACCGCATCTACCACGAGGGGTTTCATCATCAGGGAAGGGTCATGGGCCACCCCATGGATGGGGATTCGGCCATCTGGGGGGTCTATCTGGACTTCGACGATGGCGGCCCATTGGGGGCGTCTGCCTGGTTCGAGTCCATTCAGCGCGAGGGGGTTCTGGATGAGATCGATGGAGTGGTGTACCGCTTGCCGACCCCGGAGAGGCGGCATCGAGGGGGAGGTGAGGTCCGTCTTCGCCTCTCCAGGCCGGGACCCTGGGAGATGGCGATACGTGGGCAGGTGGAAAAGGTTTCTGGGGAGGGATTTGTTCCTGGAGAGGATCACACCTATGCGGCTTTTGGCATGGAGCTGAAGGTCCCCTTCTCCGAGTGGCCCCTGGGATCTCCGAGGCGGCAGGCGGTTTCACCCTCCCTCTCCGAATCAGGTGCTTTCATGGCTCACGAATAGCCAAGGGAATCGTTCAAGACGCTGTTTTTCTCCCTGAGCTCTTCAGCGCTTTCGCCAGAGAATCGACATCATGGAGGGGGCGGGAACAGGCAAACCGTTGACAGAGGTAGGCGGTGGGTTGGCCGCTGCGGGCATCTTTTCCCTCCAGGACAAGGGCGGCGGGGTGGCCGGCCAGATCCTCGTCAGGGGTGCGGCGCAGGATCTCCAGGTC
The DNA here is from genome assembly GCA_964426935.1 of uncultured Rickettsiales bacterium. Classification (GTDB taxonomy): domain Bacteria; phylum Myxococcota_A; class UBA796; order UBA9615; family JAKLKC01; genus CAYRTW01. The sequence continues at coordinate 9,667 of CAYRTW010000135.1, read as the reverse complement.
CGGGGCGAAAACTTTCGCAGCGGTGGCGAGGAGGGCTTTTCCCTGGGGATGTTCGGGAGGAGTCGTCACCACCAGCACTCGGGGGCCCTCCAGGAACAGGTCGGCGGCGAGAAGGAGGGATGAGGCGCCAAAGGGGTGACCCACCAGATCCCCCTGGTGGTGATGGAGGAGGGTCTCCGCCCGCCGCGCCAAGGATTCGTCTCCGGTCATGGCCCCGAGGCGCACCAGGTTTTCAGCATGGACCCCCACTCCCGAGGGAATGGACTGATCATGAAGGGATCGGGGCCTCTGGATCAGGGTCTCTCCGGCCACATCCGTCAAATAATACCCCCCTTGTCCATCGGTGAAGCGTTCCTCCACTTGTTGAATCAGGGCCAGGGCTTCTACCAATCTCCCCTTGTCACCATCGGCACGGTAGAGATCCAGAAGAGCTGAAGCCAGGAATGCGTAATCGTCCAGGAAGCCGGGAATGCCTGCCTTTCCTTGCCGGTAGGAGCGGAGGAGCCGTCCATCGGGGAGGCGAAGCTCGCGCAGAACGAAATCAGCTCCCCGGCGTGCTACCTCCAACAGATTTGAATCGTTTAGAAATCCCGCTACCTTCGCAAAAGTCCCGATCATGAGGCCATTCCACGAGGTCAGTACCTTGTCGTCCCGGGATGGGTGGATCCGAGCCTCGCGGACCTCATGGAGCTTTCGGCGTGAGCGAGACAGCGAAGCGTGCAGCTCTTCTTCCTTCCATCCCAACCGGTGGGCAATCTCGTTCCATTCTCTACGACGATGGAGAACATTCCGTCCCTCAAAGTTGCCATCGGAGCTGACTTCATAAGCGGCTGTAAAGGCTTGAAAGTCCTGGGTGTCCTGAATGACCTTCCCAATCTCTTCCCCGTCCCATGCGAAGAACAGCCCCTCCTCCCCTTCACTGTCTGCGTCCTGGGAAGAGAAAAATCCTCCTTCAGGCTGGGTCATCTCTCTTTTTACGTAGGCAAGGGTCTCCCGGACCACCTGCAGATAGAGGGGGTTTTCGGTGATCTGGGCGAGTTGCAAGTAGACCCTGGGGAGGAGGGCGTTGTCATAAAGCATCTTTTCGAAGTGGGGGATCATCCACTTCTCATCCACCGAATAGCGATGAAACCCACCTCCCAGATGGTCGTAGATGCCTCCCCAGGCCATGCCGTCCCCCGCCTTCTCCGCCATTCCCAGCCCCAACCCTCCGCCCTCACGAAGATATTGGCGCAGGCACAGTTCCAGTGCGGTGGCGTTGGGGAACTTGGGATGGTGCCCGAAGCCGCCGCGTGAGTGATCAAAACGACCCGCCATGGTCCGCACGGCGTCCCCAGGAAGAGAAGAGGACAGAGCCCCTTCCATCCCGGGGGAGGATTCATTGACCTTTTCCAGCCCCGCCATCAACTGGGCGACGTTCTCCATCACCCCCTCCCTCTCCTCCGCCCACACCTGGGAGATTCTCCGCAGAAGTTGGAAGAATCCTGGGCGGCCGTAGCGAGGTTGGGGCGGAAAGTAGGTGCCAGCAAAGAAGGGCTGGGCTTCCGGAGTCAGAAACGCAGTCAGGGGCCAACCTCCACTGCCACTCATGAGTTGAACCACGGTCTGGTAGAGGTGATCCACATCGGGCCTCTCTTCCCGATCCACCTTGATACATATGAAATCCTTGTTCATGACGGCGGCGATGTTCTCGTCTTCGAAGGATTCCTTTTCCATGACGTGGCACCAGTGGCAAGCTGAATACCCCACCGAGAGGAGGATGGGACGCTGAGAACGAACCGCCTCTGCCAGGGCCTCCGGACACCAGGGCCACCAGTCCACCGGGTTTCGTGCGTGCTGGAGCAGATAAGGGGATGTGGAATGGATCAGGCGGTTGGGGGTGCGGGCAGAAGGAGTGGGAGGGGTGCTCATGGCCCCACTCTGAGGTCGATGCGCCTGGAAGGGAAGGGAACAATGGCATTCCTCGTTAGGGGGGTCTTGGAAGGCCTGGGGGGAAAACCGTGGAAGAACCCCGCCTTTCTCGTATCTTCCCCCCCTTCTTCTTTCCCGCTACACTGCCGCGCCGTTGTGTTGGTGACGGCAGTTCCGGTTTCTGTTTTCAAGTTGCATGGGAGCGAAACCTTCATGATCAAGCAATCAATGACCGGGCTGTGGCGAGGAGCGCTGGCTGGCCTGACCGGTGGAGCCCTCGTGGGAATGGGGGAAGCCCTGGCCTTGGTCACCTCCATGGGGGAAGCGGCGGATCGGTCCGCCCTGCCCTACGCCTCCGTCCTGTATGGGCTGATCGGAATGAGCATGGGGGGAGGATTGGGGCTCCTGGCTGGGGCAGTCCTGGGCATTCGCAAAAAGGCCCTGACCCCTTCTTGGGCTTACGGACTGGGGTTCATCGGGCCCTTCTTTCCCCTGGGTCTGGTTCTCCTCGTCTGGACGCTGAAGCGGGATATGTATGCGGAGAAGATGCCGCCGCTTCCCATTCTGGCCGGGGCAGGGGTGGGCTGGTTGGCCCTCTCCTGTCTGTTGCTGCTGGTCCTGGTCAACGCAACCCGCAAGAGCTTCTTGTCCTTTCTGACAACCGTTCCGGGAGGCATTGGAGGATGGGTGGCCCTGATGGCTCTGGCCTGGCTGGGCACCTTCGGGGGAAGCAAGGCTACTCCCGTTCCCCCGGGGGGCACCGCTCCGGCAGGACTTCAGGACAAGCCCAACATCATCTTGATCATGGTGGACACCCTGCGGGCGGACGCCCTGGGGGTCTATGGAAATCCCGGAAATCCCAGTCCCACCGTAGATGCCCTGGCAAAGGACGCAGTGGTGTTTACCAACAATCACTCTCAAGCGTCCTGGACACGAGCCTCCACCGCCACCTTGCTGACCTCTCTTTTCCCCTCTTCACACAATTCCTATCGCAAGGCCGATGCCCTTCCCCAGGACGTGGAAACCCTCCCCGAGGTGCTCCTCAGCAAGGGGTACTACACGGGGGGCATGGTCAACAACACCAACGTCACCGCCCAGTTCGGGTTTGATCAGGGCTTCTCCACTTTTACCTATTTGGAGCCGGAGAATCCCTTCGGAGCGAAGGGAAGCGCCTACTTCCTCGCCATGTACTCGGTGGTTCGGAAGGTATCGGAGCGGCTGGTCAAGTCCAAGGATGTGGACAGGGTGTATTGGGAGGCGCCCCGGGTCACCGCAGCCGCTACCGACTGGATCGGCCTGAACAAGAACAGTCGTTTCTTCCTGTTTCTGCATTACATGGATCCGCACGACCCCTACTTCCGCCATCCTCATGACGGGTTTGCATACTCACGCGCCGAACACGAGAAACCCGATCCCTCCATGACTGAAGATCTGAAGAAGCTCTATGACGGGGAGGTGCGATATTTCGATACCCACTTTGCTCCACTGGTGAAGTATCTCAAGGACAACGGCCTGTATGACAACACCATCATCGCCCTCACTGCCGACCACGGGGAGGAGTTCGGCGAGCACAAAGGGTACTGGCACGGCACCACCCTTTACGAAGAGCAGATTCACACCCCTCTCATCATCAAGCTCCCCCGCCAAGAGATGGCTGGCACCCTCCGTACCGAGTTGGTACGCACCATGGACGTGGCCCCCACCGTGACCTCTCTGGCGGGCATTCCTCCCTACCAGACCTGGCAGGGGGTCTCCCTTCTGGGGGATTGGAACGCCAGGGCGGAGAAGGACAGGCAATCGTTCGCAGAGCAGGATTTCGAAGGAAACGTGTTGGCTTCCCTCAACGCGGGGGACTGGAAGATCATCCGGGCCAACGCCGACAATCCTCGGGGCCTCAAGCCGTGTGAGCTTTACCATCTGGCCAATGACCCCTTGGAGCAACAGAATCTGTGCGAGGGGAGCGCCGACCCCGCCGCTTCCTCAAAGAAGACCGAGTTGATGACCGCCCTGGAAGGAGCAGAGTCCTTTGCCCGGGGGCAGGCGGTGGAGAGGGCCGAGGGAGGAATGGACGCCGCCACCTGCGAGAAATTGAAGGCGCTGGGCTACGTCGATGCAGGGGTGGACTGCTCTACCTACGGGACTGGCGGGGCCAAACCTTCGCCGTGACAAGGTTTTTTCAACCCCACCCCATCGTCACTGTTCCCCTTTGGAGGAACGTCAGGGATCGAGGGAAGGGGCCATGACCCCTCGATTGCTGGTGATGGGGTTGGATGGAGCGACCCCTGAGCTGTTGTTCAGTTGGGCGGAAAAGGGGTTGCTTCCTCATCTGAAACGCCTCATGGACCGAGGGGCGTGGGGCCCTCTGGCCTCCACGTTTCCCCCCATGACCCTGCCCGCCTGGTCTTCCTTTCTGACCGGGGTGAATCCCGGCCGGCATGGCATCTTCGATTTCGTGGTGAGGCGTCCCGGCAGCTATCGGGTGGAGTTCGTCAACTCGACCTTTCGCACGTCTCCCACGTTTTTCCGGACCCTCTCCGATGCAGGCAGACGCGTCGCTTCCCTGGGGGTGCCCACCACCTATCCTCCCGAAGCCATCAACGGCGTCATGGTTGGGGGATTTGATTCCCCTGTGGCAACGGGCATCGACGCCTCGTTTTGTTACCCGCGCGCCTTCTACGGGGAGATCCGAAGGGTCATTGGAGACTTCCGTTTTGCTGACTTTCAGGAGATCGACATCTCAGAGGGCTGGCACCAGAAGGCCCGGGAATCCTTGTTGGACACCATCTCCCGCAAGGAGAAACTGGCCCACCATCTTATCGGACGAGAGCCCTGGGACTGCCTGATGGTGTTGTTTGGGGAGTCAGACACCGCCAGTCATCACTTCTGGTGGTTGATGGATCCGGCCAGCCCACGGCATGACCCGGGCAAAGCCCGACAGCTCGGCGACACCATCCTCACTGTCTATCAGCGATTGGATCGAGCAGTGGGGAGTCTTTGGGAAACGGGAGCCTTCACCCATATCCTCCTGGTCTCGGATCACGGCTTTGGTGGGGCGGGTGACCGGGTGATCTACCTCAACCGCTGGCTGGCTCAACAGGGTTTTCTGTCTTTCAAGGGCGGGAGCCAAGGGGGGAGTCATGGGGTGGGAGCCCGTTCTTCCTTGGGGGAGAAGGTGAAGAAGCAGGTGCTGGATCGGGTTCCTGCCGCTTATCACGAGGTCCTGTTTCGGCGGGCTCCTTCCTGGCTCAGATCGGTGGTGGAGACCTCTTCCCGGTATGGGGGACTGGATCTGGCGCGGACCCAGGTCTTTTCCGACGAGATGAACTACGCCCCTTCTCTCTGGCTCAACCTGAGGGGGAGGGATCCGGAGGGCACGGTGGACGGGGGAGAGGCTCAGGAAGCCCTGCTGAAACGACTGGAGGAGAGACTGCTTGCCTGGAAGGATCCCTTCGATGGAGGGCAGGTGGTGGAGAAGGTCCATCGCCGAGAGGACCTCTTTTCGGGTCCGGCAGTCTCTCGGGCAGCCGACCTGTATCTGGAACTGCGGATCCCCGATGGGTACACCTACACCTGCCTTCCATCGGGGGGGCCGGGAGAGCCCGTCCGCCGAATCGGCAAGGAGGAAAGTGCCGGGGGAAAAGGAGTGGGAATGAATGGGTCCCATCGAGACCAAGGGATTTGGCTGTTGGCAGGTTCGGGCGTCCGGTTCATGCCTTGCCACCCCGCCGCCATCTCCGACCTCGCTCCCACTCTCATGAGCCTGCTCGGAGTGGGTTCTGGGGTCCAACCCGATGGGAAGGTTCTTTCAGAAGTATTTGAAAACGAAACGGTTTCCTTCCATCAGGTGGGGCCGTCTTCAATGGTGCCTTCTCTGGAGCCGTCTCCATCTCCCACTCCCTACACCCGAGAGGAAGAAGAGGCCCTGGAGCGCCGTCTTCGCGCTCTGGGGTACTTCGAGTAAGGGTGTCCTCCCCTTTCCGGGTGGCCATGGTGGCTGCCTGCCCCTACCCCACCACCCAGGGGAGCCAGGTCTACATTGGTGGGCTGACCGAGTCCCTGGTCCGCCGTGGCCATCAGGTGCATGTGGTGACCTACCACTTCGGCGAGGACATCCCCGGGGCAGGTAGCGCCATCCATCGCATCCCCGATGTGCCTGGCTATCGCAAGTTCAGAGCGGGACCGGATCTGAGAAAACCCGTCTTGGACGCCTTGCTGGCACGCACTCTCCTCCAGACAGTGCAGAAGCATGACATCCAGATCATTCATGCCCACAACTACGAAGCCCCCCTGGCAGGCTACCTGGTGCGGGCGATGACGGGCGTTCCCGTCGTCTACAGCAGCCACAACACCATGGGGGAGGAGCTGCATCTCTACTACCAGAGCCCTTGGGCGCGCCGAGGAGCGCAGTGGTTGGGCCGCCAATTGGATGGGGAGATTCCCAAGAGGGCCGATCATTGCCTGGTCCTCGCCGAGGACGCGCGTCCCGTTCTGGAGGCCATGGGAGTGTCTCCCGAGAGGGTCAGCGTCCTCTCTCCAGGAGTGCTCCTGGAGCAATTTCCCAAATGTTCTCAGGAAGATGCGCGCCGAAGCCTCGGCCTTTCCCAGGGCTGTCCCCTGGTCCTATACACCGGCAACCCGGATCGTTACCAGGATATCGACCTGCTCCTCTCGGCTTTCGCCACGGTCAAAAGAAGTCTGCCCAATGCCCGGCTGGTGCTGGTCAGCCACTCCACCTTGGAGGACTATCGGAGTCAGGCCGAAGCCCTCAAAGGAGGCGTGGAGCTTCGAGTTGAAGCGGGTTTTGAGAGGATGAGGGAGTATTTGTGGGCAGCGGATGTGTTCGCCATTCCCCGGGGGGCCTGTTCCGGGTTTCCCATCAAACTGCTCAACGCCATGGCCGCCGGGCTCCCAGTGGTGGCCACGGAAGCATCCGCCAAAGCGGTCCTTCACGAGGAGACCGGACTGGTGGTGCCCAACGGCGATTCATCGGCGATGGCCCAGGCCCTCTTGCGAGTCCTGACCAATGAGGCGTGGCGGCTGGGTCTGGGGAAAAGGGCCAGGGAGGTGGTGGAGGCGCGGTACACCTGGGATGCCGTCGCCGTCTCCCTGGAGGGGGTGTATGGTCGGGTGGTGGGGAGGTCGTCCCCAAGAGTTCGTTGATCCGCCGGCCTGGTTATGCTACCCCTACCGTCCAGGCTGGTTCACGGGGTGCTCTCCGCCCGCTTCCCCGGCCACCATCGAGGTCCTGTTTCATGCGCCTTTCCATCCCCCTTGTTCTTGTTCTCTCCTCCGTGGGGTTCGGGGTTGCCTGCTCCGATCAGGTCATCAACAGCCAGGGGGACATCTATGACCCGGAAAACGTCGGTGCCATTGAGGGGCGGGTGTGTGATCCCTCTGGCACCGAGTGGCTGGAGAATGCGTTCGTTTATCTGAACGTGGTGGACTCCAACAATGAGGTGGCGGACTACCTGTTCACCTACACCGACCGGGATGGGCGCTTCCGTTTGGAGAACGTACCCAAACACGCTGACCTGGATGTGTTGGCCATCAAGGGGAGCGAGATCGCGGGGGAGTGGACCGTCACGGTGCGGGCGGGGGAGACCACCAAACTTCCTGATCCCGACTGCATCGACCCACTGAGCCTCAACGTGGGAGTCATCACTGGAGATTATGACGATCCCGGTACCCTGCTGGCGGAGATGGGCTTCGGAAACTTTACCGAGGTGGATGGCATCAATGTGGCGGAGTCAGTTGATTTTCTTGGTGATTTTGAACTGTTGACCACCTATGACATGGTGTTTTTCAATGGGGGGCTCACCGAGCCGGGGGTAATCGACGACGATGCCATCCTTGCCAACATCCACGCCTATCTGGACCAAGGGGGAATCATCTACGTGTCCGATTGGGCCTACGATCTGGTGGAGGCCCTCTATCCGGAGAAGCTGACCTTCGTCGGCGACGACACTTTGGTGGACGATGCTCAGAGGGGTCGTCCTGGCTATGTGGATTGTCAGGTGACCGATCCCAACCTTGCGGCGGCCCTCTCCGCCAATGCGGTCACCATTCAGTTTGACCTGCCTCTCTGGCCCCCGGTTCTGTTCGCCGATCCCACCGTGGCCATCCATATGACCGGAACCATCCAGTATCAGAACGACCAGGACGCGGTGATTGATCAGACGGGGTCTCCGGTTCTGGTCAGCTTCTCCGAGGGATCAGGCCGGGTGATGTTCTCCAGTTTCCGGGTCCAGGCCAACGACGCCTCCGACCAGATTCGCATCTTCCGGTACATGCTGTTTGAACTGTAAGAAGAGGCGGGCTCAACCGGCAGAGCGGCGGCGGAGGCGGGGGAGCGTCAGGGCAATGAGCAGGAGGGCTGGAAAGCCAGCAGGGGAGCCGCTGCCCTGAGAGCACCCGCCATGGGGGGCGTCGTCATCTCCACTTTCATCATCATCGTCTGAACTGGCATCGTCATCGTCGGAGCTGGCGTCGTCATCGTCTCCAGGGCTGGTGTCGTCATCGTCGCCCGGATCCACCAGGTCCTGGCAGTGGTCGGCGATTCCGTTGTCGTCCTCATCCACGGGGGACACGATGAGGATTTTTCCAGCGCTGTGGCTTCCGATGTAGAGATGCTCAAATTCGGGGTCAAAGGTCAGGTCCACCGGGGAGAAGTTGCCACCGGTCGCAAAGGTCTCGACTTCACCGGTGAAGGTCTCCCCCGCCGTAGTCAGTCTCACCGTTTCGGTCTTGTAGCCGTTGCTGCTTCCCCATGCCCCGAAGGAGTTGACGAACAGGGTATCCAGATAGTCGCAAAAGGCGATTCCTGAATTGTAGGCGATGCCAGTCGCCCCGGCGTCCTCGTCGAGGAGGGCGATGGGTGCGATGGTGCCATCCTCCTCGGGCGGATAGCAGGTGTCATCGGGGAATCCGTAGAACCCGCCAGCGATGATGTGGTTCACCTCGTCGTGGTAGGCGCAAGAATTGTCGTCCCGGCCATTCTCGGTGGCGAACATGGTTCCGTCGGGAGTGATCACCAGATCATAGGCATTTCTTAGTCCAGTGGCGTACTCCTCCAACGTTCCTTGGGGATCCTCGGGGCGGAATCGATTGATGGCGGCGCCGTTCTCTCCCCCCACGGAGGTGTTGGACACCGACCCGTTGCCGAAGTAGATCCACCCCGAGGCTTCGTCCCATACCATGTTGTTGTTCTCGTGGGCACCCGAGGGAAGACCGGTGATGACTGTCTCCGGGCCGCTTCCCGCTCCCAGAGTGAGGGCGTTGGGATAGAGCAGGATGGAATTTTCTCCAGAGACGTACAGATCTTCTCCGACCCACACCAGACCATCCACAAAGCCCGAGAGGCCTGAATCGAAAACCTCCTCGGTGCCATCCCGGCTGAAAGCAACGATGCGGTTGTCAGCGGCCACCACATAGCTGCCGCTTCCGGCCCACAAGCGGTCATCGGGGCCCCAGATCATGGCGTTTACACCATCCAGGGCAGCGAATTCGGAGATGTCGTATCCGTTGGGGACCTCGGCTGCACGAGCGAGGCAAGAGGATAAAAAAGAAGTTCCCAGAAGCAGGCTGAAAGCGATGGGGAAAGGGCGCACGAGGCCTCCATGAAGGCGCCGGGGAGGGGGTTCGGACCCGGCTGCCGGCAATAAACGCCCCGGGAGTGTGGATGTCAACGGGAGGGGTTTGCCAGGGCGCACGCCGGGAAAGTGAGAGGAGGGGGTGAGTCGTGGTTGGGAGCCATTCT
>CAYRTW010000134.1:0-15529 GCA_964426935.1 uncultured Rickettsiales bacterium | reverse complement strand
AGCCCGAATCCTCTCTGATCAGCCCAAGAGCGGGATCGTCCGAATGGAGGCTGCCCCTCTTGAGGGAGGTGGGGGCGTAGGGAATCACCCGGTGGTAAGGGTGAACGCTGACCCACCCCGAGCCGGTGGGAAGGTCGTCTCCCCCCACCACAAATACGTGGCGGAGGGACAGGGAGCTGAAGACCACCTGGGCAACCTGGGGAGAGTCGGCCACATCGCACACCAGGGCTCGGGCCGACAGGAATTCCAGCAGCTCCAGAGTCTTGTCCGCACTCCTCCCTGGAGCCACGGGAATCACCACCATCCCCAGCTTGATGGCCCCCAGCACCGATGCCAGCCACACCCTGCCGGGAGGGAGGGCCACGACCAGCCTCTCTCCCTCCCCCAGCCCCACCTCCTGGAGGGTGCGGGCGAACTGTTGAGACTCCCGATGCAGGGCCCGGTAATCGACAGGACCCTCCTCCCCTTGGAGGGCGATCCGGCCTCCTCCTCCCCAGGCCAGGGTCCGGTCCAGAAGAGCGTCGGCGAGATTGGGGAAGGGGATGGGATCCATGGCGCACCCGTGAAGGAAGTCAGGCGCCCCTACAGTACACAAAGACAGGAATGACCATACCGGGACTTTTACATCCAGGGATGGAAGAGAGGGGGTCCCGAAACGCCTCGCAACCGGTACAATTCGTCGGTTGATGCCGGGACTCAAGCATCACCGTGACCCTTCGGAGTGGCCTCATGCCTTGTCCCGTCCCTTGCGGAGCCCCTCGGTTCCGTCGCCTCTCCTCCTCCAGGGGGAACTGAACGATGGGATTTTCTGCTGCCGATTGGCCCCTGGTGTTGCGCGGGGGCACGGTGATCGATGGAAGTGGAGGCCCCCGTCGGCAGGCAGATGTGGGTATCGAAGGGGAAAAAATCGCTGAAATTGCCCCCGGCCTTCGCGGGGAGGAGGAGATCGATTGTCAGGGCCTGATGGTGTGTCCCGGATTTCTGGACACCCACAGCCATTCTGATCTGTTCGCCATGGCGGAGCCCCTGCTGGAAATGAAGCTGCGCCAGGGAATCACCCTGGAGGTTCTGGGGCAGGATGGAATCTCGGTCGCCCCGCTGCGCCCCACCGATGTGGCCACCACCCGCCGCTCCCTGGCGGGCCTGGATGGAGATCCGGCAGGGGTCGCCTGGGACTGGTCCTCGGTAGCGGAATACCTGGATGCTCTGGGAAGGGCCCGTCCCGCCCCCGATCTGGCCTATCTGGTTCCCCACGGCACCCTGCGAACCTTTGTGATGGGAGGCGAAGATCGGGAGCCCACCGAAGCAGAAATGGGAGCCATGGAGAGGGAACTGGACACCGCCTTGGCCCAAGGGGGGATTGGGCTCTCCACCGGGCTCATCTACCCCCCCTGCTGCTACGCCCAGCCCCCCGAACTGGCTCGGCTGGCGGCAGTTTCGGCGCGACATGGGGGGCCGGTGGTGGTGCATCTTCGCTCCGAATCTGATTACATCGAGGATGCCCTGGAGGAGATGATCCAGGTGTGTCGCATCGGCGGTGCTCCCTTGCACGTTTCCCATTTCAAGATCGCGGGAAAGGACAATTTCTCCAAGGCTGACGCCCTGTTGCAGAAAATCGAATCCGCCCGAGGTGGGGGAATGAGCGTTACTGCCGACCAATATCCCTACGCCGCCGGCTCCACCATGTTGGGAGCTATTCTCCCCCCCTGGGTCCACGCCGGAGGCCCGGACTCGGCGGTGGAGAGGCTGGGACACCCTGAAGCTCGGCGGCGAATGAGGCGAGAGATCCTGGACCCCTCCCCTTCCCTCTGGGACAACTTCTGGAAGTGGACGGGGGCAGAGGGAATCGTGCTGCCGGACATTCCTTCGGGTCGACGGCCGGAGCTCATCGGCCTCACCCTCAAGGACGCCGCAGGAGACTCGGATCCCCTTGAATTCGCGCTGGATTTGCTGAAAGACGAGGCATTGGGCGTGGGCATGATCACCCATTCCCAGTCGGAAGCGGTGATGGAAGGCTTCTTTGCTCAGCCTTGGGTGAACGCCTGCACCGACGGACTCCTGGGAGGGAGACCCCACCCCAGGGCCTATGGAAGCATGCCCCGCATCCTCGGTCGGCTGGTGCGCGAAAAAGGGCTCCTCTCGTGGGAGGAGGCCATCCGAAAGCTTACTTCTCAGGCGGCGCGAGCCATGAATCTGCCCCATGTGGGGGTGTTGGCTCCCGGGTGGCGCGCCAATCTGGTGGCCTTCGATCCAACCACAGTGACCGATACCGCCACCTTTGCTGACCCCCGCCAGCATCCCAAGGGGATCGAGCACGTCATGGTGCGAGGCCGCCTGGCCATTCGCTGGGGAGAGCCCACGGGAATTCGCAGCGGTCGGGTGGTACCCCGCCAGATCGTGCGGATGACATGAAATCCTCAGAAACGACAAGGACGTGATGGAAAAGACCCTGACCTTCACCCTCAACGGTAACGAGGTGTCGGTTTCTCCCCGTCCGGGGGAATCGGCCTTGCAAGCGCTACGGAACCGCTGCCAGACCCTGTCCCTCAAGGATGGCTGCTCTCCCCAGGGTCAGTGCGGGTGCTGTCTTGCCCTGGTGGATGGCAAGGCCAAGACCACCTGCGCCATGCCGGCAGACAAGCTGAGTGGCAAGAAGGTGCTCACCCTGGAAGGAGTGGACGAGGCCCGCACCCGGGAGCTGCAGGAGGCCTTCGTGGCCACCGCTGCCCTTCAATGTGGCTTCTGCACCCCGGGGATCGCTCTCAGGACCCTGCATCTGCTGGAGGAGACTCCCTCTCCCTCCCGAGACGAGATCGCCCGGGCCCTGGACGGTCATCTGTGTCGTTGCACCGGATACCTGACCATCGTTGACGCGGTGGAGAGGGTGGTTCGGGTCCGAAAAGGAGAGAGGGTCTCCCCCGCGGACACCTCGGGACGAGTGGGGACCTCCCTTCCCCGCTATCAGGGGGAGGCGTTGACCCTGGGGATGCGCCCCTACGTGGCCGATCTGGAGTTTCCCGGGATGCTCCATGGGGCGGTGCTGCTGTCTCCCCACGCCCGGGCCCGGGTCACCTCCCTGGACATCGCCGCTGCCCGGGCCCTTCCCGGGGTGAGGGCGGTGCTCACCGCGGCGGATGTGCCGGGAAGACGTTGGGTTGGCCTCCTGTACGCCGATTGGCCGGGGCTGGTGGCGGTGGGAGAGGAGGTTCGTTGTGTAGGAGATGTGCTGGCGGTGGTGGCCGCCGATGACGAGGCCATCGCTCGGGAGGCGGTGAGGCGCATCGAAGTGGGTTTTCAGGTCCTCCCTCCCCTCACCGACCCGGAAGAGGCGCTGGGAGAGGGGGTCCATCAGGTCAATCCCCAGCACCACAACCTGCTGTCTCGCTCGGTCATTCGGAGGGGAGACGCCGACGCCGCCCTGGCTTCCTCGGCTCATGTGGTGAGGGGCACCTGGAAGACCCAGCGCATCGAGCACCTGTTCCTGGAGCCAGAGGCCTGCGTGGCTCGCCCCGACGGGCCGGGGGTGTATCTGTATACACAAGGGCAGGGAATTTTTGATGACAGGAGACAGGTTGCTGGTTTTCTTGGGATTCCTGAAGAGCAGGTTCAGGTGGAACTCATCCCCAACGGCGGTGCTTTTGGCGGAAAGGAGGACATGAGTGTCCAGGCCCAGACCGCCCTTTTGTGCCATTTCACCGGAAAACCGGTGCGCCTGGTGCTCAACCGGGAGGAATCCATCCGCATCCACCCCAAGCGCCATCCCCTGACCATGCATTATGAGGTGGGATGTGACGAGAGGGGGTACCTGACGGCGGTGAGGGCCCGGATGCTGGGAGACTCGGGGGCCTATGCCAGCGTAGGGGGAAAGGTGCTGGAGAGGGCGGCGGGTCATGCCTGCTCCGCCTACAACGTGCCCTGTGTGGACGTGGAGGCTCTGGCGGTCTACACCAACAACCCCCCCTGCGGAGCCATGCGGGGGTTCGGGGCCAATCAGGCCGCCTTCGCCATGGAGGGAGCGGTAGATCAGCTCGCCGAGGCGGTGGGCCTGGATCCCTGGGAGTTCCGATTCCAGAACGCCCTGGAGGTAGGTTCGGTGTTCAGCTCCGGGCAGATCCTGGAGAAGAGCGTGGGGCTGAAGGAGACCCTCCTGGCGGTGAAGAATGGATGGCGGGAGGCCAGGGAGGCGGGAAAGGCGGTGGGCATCGCTTGTGGCATCAAGAATTCAGGAATTGGCAATGGAGTACCCGAGTGGGGCAAGGCCCGACTGGTGGTGGAAGAGGATGAGACCCTGACCCTCTACAACGGATACACCGAAATGGGTCAGGGCCTGCTCACCATCCTCATTCAGTGCGTCAGCGAGGTCAGCGGCGTCCCTCCCCAGCGCATCCGAGCCCGGGTGGATTCCACCTTTGCCCTGGCCTGCGGACAAACCACCGGCTCCCGGGCCACCCTCTTCGCCGGGAACGCCGCCAAGATGGTGGGAGAGAAGCTGAGAGAGGACCTGGACCGGGGCCTCACCCTCGGTGACCTTCGGGGCAGGGTGTATGCCGCTGACCTGCTGGTGAATGACACCACCCCGCTGGGGGTCACCGAGGGCAGGATCAAGACCCACACCGCCTTTGGCTTTGCCACCCAGGTGGTCATCCTCGACCAGAATGGACGGGTGGAAAAGGTCCTGGCCGCTCATGACGTGGGGAGGGCCATCAATCCGGCCTTGTGCATCGGTCAGATCCAGGGCTCCATCCATATGGGATTGGGCTACGCCCTCACCGAAGATCTGACGTGCCGGGAGGGGATGCCTGTCACCTTCAAACTGAGAGATATCGGGGTGTTGCGCGCCCGGGACATGCCAGCGGTGGAGGTGTTCCTGGTGGAAGCCCACGAGCCGGAGGGCCCCTTCGGCGCCAAGGGAGTGGGGGAGATTGGCCTGGTTCCCACGGCCGCGGCGGTGGCCGGGGCCCTCTATGCTTTCGACGGGAGGAGGCGGTTTCATCTGCCCATGCGCGATTCGCCGGCGGCCCAGGCCATGAGCGTGGGGAGGGCCCGATGAGGGCTCCTGGAGGAGGGGACCACATGGGGTGCGAGACGGCGTGGTGCAGGGGGGGTCCCCCCTCCCGGGGAGGGGGCCGATGAATGAGGAGAGGGAGGAGGGGTGGCTCCTCACCGGGGGAACGGTGGTGGATGGCTGGCCTCCCCAGGTGGTGAGGGCAGATGTCCTGGTGGTGGGAGGACGGATCCAGAGCGTGACTGCCGCCGGTTCCCTGTCGCCAGCGCGGGGCATTCGAATCTTGGACTGCTCGGGCTGCCTCATCCTGCCGGGGCTGGTGATTGCCCATACCCATCTCTACTCGGCGCTGGCCCGGGGAATGCCTCCTCCCCGCTTCACTCCCACCCGCTTTCTGGATGTTCTGGAGCAGGTGTGGTGGAGGCTGGACCGGGCCCTGACTCTTGAGCTGCTGCGGGCGTCGGCGAGGGTGGGGGTGGCGGAGGCCCTCCGGGCGGGAGCCACCTGTGTCATCGACCATCACGAGTCCCCCCACTGCATCGATGGATCCTTGGATGTGCTCGCGGATGTGGCCACCGAGTTGGGTGTTCGGGCCATCCTTTGTTATGGCGCCACCGAAAGAAACTTTGGGGAGGAGGAGGCCTGGGCAGGGCTCCAGGAGTGTGAGCGATTCATCCTCCAGAACCAGCGCCCCAGGGTGAGGGGGATGGTGGGGCTGCACGCCGGATTCACCGTCTCCGACGAGACCCTCTCCCGAGCCTCAGACACTGCCAGGAGGCTGGGGGTGCCCCTTCACCTGCACGTCGCCGAGGACCAGTGCGACGTAGATGCCGCTCGAGACCGGGGATTTGCCGGTGCCCTGGACCGGGTGAATCAGCTCGCCCCCCTGCCTCGGCACAGCCTCCTCGCCCACGGAGTCCACCTCTCGGATGAGGAGCTTCGGCTGGTCCCCGGCGCCGAGGCCTGGGTGGTTCACAACCCCCGCTCCAACCAGAACAATGGGGTGGGATTTGCCCGCCTCTCCGCGGCCAGTCGCCGGGTGGCCCTGGGGACCGACGGAATGGGGGCCGACCTGTTTGCCGAATGCCAGGCGGGCTTTCTGGCGGGGGCCGACCACCGGGACGGAATCGCCACCCGCCGGGCTGCCGAACGCCTTCACAACGGTCGAGTGATCGCCAGCGAACGATTCTCCCTTTCCCTTCAAGGCTTTACTCCCGGATCCGGTGCGGATTGCCTGGTGTTGGATTACGACCCCCCCTCTCCCCTGGATTCCCGAAATTTCACCGCCCACCTCCTCTTCGGGCTGACCGGCCGGGAAGTACGGGATGTGATGGTGGGAGGAGAGTGGGTGGTGCGGAATCGAGGTCTCACCCGGGGAGATGCCCGGGAGATCCAGGCCAGGGGGCGGGAGGCCTCGGCGCTTCTGTGGCAGAAAATGGCAGAGTTATGATTTTCCTGTGGTAGCAAATAATTTTGTCATCGTAGCGTTGTCACACTGAATCCTTGCCCTCCCTTTTATGTAACACATGGGAAACACGGAAAGCGACCATGGCTGAACTGCACCCGGTCCCCCTTCAATCTTTGGTGACGCGCCTGCTGGAGGAGCATCGTGCCGAAGGTTCCATCTTCGACCTTCCCTCCCGGGCCTGGTATCAGGGAGGAGGGAGGGAGGACCTCTCCGGGCTGTTCCACGGAGAGAGGGCGGCCACCCTGGTGGGCCCTGCCGCCGGTCCCCAGTCCCAGATGGCCCAGAACCTGGTATTGAGTTGGTTGGGAGGGGCGCGAATCCTGGAGCTGAAGACGGTGCAGATCAACGACCGACTGGTCCTGCCCCGCCCCTGCATCGACGCCACCAACGTCGGATACAACGTGGAGTGGTCCCAGGAGCTGCGCCTGGAGGATTCCCTCCTGGAGTATGTGAAGGGGTGGATGCTTCTGCACGGGCTGAAGGCTTGGAACCCGGGAAACCTGCCCGCCGCCGCCATGGACACCTTGTTCGACCTCTCGGTGGGCTACGATCTGGCGGGCATCTGCTCTGATTCGGTGTCGCGGTGGCTGGACTCCGCGGCCGACTCCCGCTCCCTCATCGCCACGGAACAGAGGACCCTGCGTGGAAGGGCCAGGGAGTTCCTGGACCTTCCCATCCCCGAGACCCTCTCCTCCTGCGTCACCTTGTCCACGTTCCATGGATGCCCGGCGGCGGAGATCGAGAGGATCGTGGAGCATCTGCTGATTCGCCACCGGGTCCATGTGGTGGTGAAGCTCAATCCCACCCTCCTGGGGCTGTCCCGAGTGGAACACCTGCTGCACGATCGCCTTGGATACACCTCCATTCGCCCCCACGCTCCCTCCTTCGCCAATGACCTTCAGTGGGAGGAGGCTCTGGCCATGCTGAAGCGCCTCTCCACCCTGGCGGGGTCTCTGGAAAGGACCTTGGGGTTCAAGCTGACCAACACCCTGGTGGTTCACAACCATCGGGATTTCTTCAAGAACGACGAGATCATGTACCTGTCGGGGCAGCCCCTTCATGTCCTGGCCATCACCCTGGCCCACCAACTGGTGGAGGCCCTGGGCGAGGGTTTCCCAGTGTCGTTCTCAGCCGGCATCGACAAGGGAAACTTCGCCGACGCGGTCGCCTGCGGCTTCACCCCCATCACCACCTGCACCGATCTGCTAAGGCCCGGTGGATATGGCCGACTTCCCAAATACCTCTCCTCTCTCCGGGGAGAAATGCAGAAGCTGGGGGTGGCCAGCGTTCCTGACTTCATCCTCGCCCGGGAGGGAGGAGCCAGCGGCACCACGGCGGAAGCTTCCCGACGCAATCTGGCCGCCTATGCTTCTCGGGTCGCCGAAGATCCTCGCTACGCCTTCCCCAAAAATGCCGCCGTCCCCAAGAGGATCGGCTCTCACCTCAAGCTCTTCGACTGCGTTTCCTGCGATAAATGCGTTCCCGTGTGTCCCAATGACGCTAATTTTACTGTGGAGGTCAGGTCCGGAGTGGTGAATACACCGGTGTTGATCTGGACAGGCTCCCAGGTAATTCAAGAGCCGGGAGAATTGGTGATACAAGGAACCCACCAGATCGCCAATTACGCGGATTTTTGCAACGAATGTGGAAACTGCGATGTATTCTGCCCTGAGGAGGGAGGGCCCTATAAAATCAAGCCGCGATTTTTCGGCAGTGAAGCCAGCTTCCTCTCCGAGCCCCTTCAAGACGGACTTTGGGTGAAACAAGGGCCAGGGGCCTCACGTCGAGTCTCTTCCCGCATCGAGGGGGTGGTGGTTCACCTCTCCTGGGAAGCGGAAGGAAATTCCCTGCGCGCCAGCGACGGGGTGCTGGAAGTGACCGTGGATCGGGTGACCGGTGAAGTGGGAGAGGTGAGGACCCGGAGCGAAGCTCCGCCTCCCGGCCACCGCCTTCCCTTGTGGCGCGTCCACGCCAGCCACCTCCTGGTGGAGGCCACCCTGGCGGGGTTCAATCCTGTCTCGGCGGAGTTCTTGAACTGATGGGTCGGAATGGAAGTGCCCGGCAGAGAGAGGGGGCCCGGTACGATGGGGAGGCGCGGTGCCTCTCCCTGGCCTTCCACCGCCTCCTTGGGCATCTTCATAATCCCTCCCCGGAGGCAAGGAGCTCAGCATGGCTGGATGGTTGAGTCGAATCGGACGCAAGGTGGTGGCGGAGGTGGCCCGACGAAGTGGTGATTTCCCAGCCGCGTCCGCTCCGGTGATGAAGGCCTCCCCTCCTTCTCCACCCCCTTCTGCTTCTTCTCCCCCGGGGCCCGGTCAGGCTCCCCCCCTGTGCGAACCGGGGGATCTGAACCGGATTCGGGCGGCGATGCTCCCCCGAGGGCTGCCGGTGGTGGTCAACCACTGGGCCACCTGGTGCGAGCCCTGCACCGCGGAGCTCCCCCTGTTGGTGGAGATGGCCAACACCCTCAAAGGCCGGGGGCGCGTCCTGGGGATCTCCTGGGATCTGTTCGACTCCGACGGGGATGTGGCCAGAACGACCCGACTGGTGGAGGACTTTGCCCGCAAGGCCGGGCTGCCCTACCCCACCATCTTGTTCACCGGCACCCCGGAGGAGCTGTTCGCGGGCCTCTCCCTGGATTCGGAGTTCGTCCCCCAGACGATAGTGCTGGACCTGGGGGGAGAGGTCCTGTGGCGACACCTGGGGGAGCTCATCACGCCGGCCCATCGGCGGGATCTGGAGGAGGCCGTGGATAGAGGGTTCGTGGGGAGCCGCGCCTGAAAAGCTATTGAATATTCATGGACTTGTGGCGGGCGAACCCGATAACGGATCCACTCGATACCAGATGAATCCCGCCTCCAGTTCGGTCCTCTCCGCTGTCAACACCACCGGCCCCAGGGGGTGTACGCCGGGAAGAGCCAGGAAGGGCGCCTTCTTGGGGGCCCCTGTCCACTCCTCCTTCAACCACAGCACGTAGGCGATCTTCCTCTGTTTCAGGAACTCGCCGAAGGCCGCGGCGTCTCCCG
The DNA here is from genome assembly GCA_964426935.1 of uncultured Rickettsiales bacterium. GTDB lineage: Bacteria > Myxococcota_A > UBA796 > UBA9615 > JAKLKC01 > CAYRTW01. The sequence goes on along the minus strand of CAYRTW010000134.1, from coordinate 6,030 downwards.
GAGGGCTGTCCACCCCCTCCCAGAGGATGACCGGCCTCTCCAGGGGGTTGCGTTCCATCCACATCAGGGGAATGTAGTCAAAAAGCAGGGTGCGGCTGCGAGGGACGTGAGCATCTACCCAATCCGCGAGCTCCACATAGGGGCGAATGAGGCGTTGGGAGCGATCCACCTGATCCCAGGTCTCCCGGCCCATGGCTACGGCGGTCCACAGAGCCGCGACCACCATCCCCGCCAGGGCACCCCGGGGCCACCTCTTGCCCACCTCTCGGGCTAGCAGATGCAGTCCTCGCACCCCGGTCACGCACAGGAGGGCACACAAGAGGAGCATCCATTTCCAGTAGAGGTTGTGGGAGGGCTCGTAGCGGGAGATGGCGCCCAGGCCCAGCCAGGCGGCGAGATTGGTTCCTACCAGAAAGGAAACGGTCGGCTCGGGACGACGCAATTGCCCCCTCCCGCATTTCCATCCGTGCCAGGCCGCTCCCACCAGGAGGGGCCAGCCCACCATCTGGGGGAGGGTATCGGTCAAAAGGGCTCCCACCACCCCCAAGGACAACTTCACCTGGTCAACGGCGGTCCCCAACTCCTGCCCCTCTGCCGAGGCCACGTTCTTGCCCACCGCCCCGGCCCAGAACTTCCAGGTGCCATGGTACTCCTGGCAATACAGGGCCCATGCTCCGGCCACAGCGAACACAATCCAAAATAGTTTCAATGAGTTGGAGACCCGACTCTTGCCGGTCATGGCATGGTAGAGGAAGGTGGGCACGTTGGCGACCAGGGTATCGAAGCGCACCAGCAGAGTGGTGGCGAGTAAAGAGCCCGCTCCCACCACCCTTCCATTGAACAGCAGCAGCAGGGCCCCGAAAATCAACGCCGAATACACCGGCTCCCGCATCGCCGTAGCGGAGAACAGGGCCAGCTCCGGTTGAAACACCAGGGCCAGACCCACTGCCCAGGCGGGGCCTTCACCAAAGAGGCGGCGGGCCAGGGCAAATCCCAGCAGGCAGGTGAGCACTCCCCCTCCCATGGACACGCACAAGGTGGCCACCCGGGCATCCCCCACCACCGCCAGCACCAGCGCGCTGAGCACGAAGTAGAGGGGGGTCTCGTCCATCTCCAGGACGGCGAAGCGAGTGGCCAGGAGCCCCCGGGTCATCCCCAGGTACCCAAAATCCCCCTCCTCCCAACCCGCGTAGACCTTCACCAGGAACAGCCTCCACGCGAGGGCCAGGCTCCCCAACGCCACAAGGGGGACCCAGGGGGGAGCATCGCGAAGGCGGGAGGGGAACATCGACATCACTTCGGGTGAGTATCCGCCCTTGCTGGGCCATGGCCAAGGCGGATCGACGGAAGAAACCGGGGAAGGAGGCTTCCCACGCTGGGATCGCTTGCCATGGATGCCCCCCCTTCGGTAGCATCGCCCGAATCTCGGCGGGGGCCCTGGCCCTCTCGGACTGGGGACAGGATGCCGCCACCCCCCGGATCTGCCGCTGGGCCTTCCCTGGAGCCCTTCATGCGCCTCCCCCCTCCTCTTCGTCTCCCCACCTCAAGGGTACCCCTGGGGCTTCTGCTCCTCGCCGCGGGCTGCAACAACTACGACACCGTCATCCACCAGCACTACGATCAGGCTGCCTTCTCCAACAAGGTGGATGTGTTGTGGATCGTGGACAACTCCAATTCGATGCAGGGCAACCAGGACAACGTCAAGAACAGCTTTGAGGACTTCATCACCGCGGTCTCTACCGACGGGGGCGAAGAAGGGGGTCCCACCTCCTTCAACAACCTGGGAGATCTGGTGGCGATCTATCAGGATCTCCTCAGCGATCGTTCCAAGTACCTGGACTACCAGATGGGGTTCACTACCACCCAGAGGGGCTCCTGCGGCACCGACAACGATCAGCAGACCGCCGACGAGTGCCTCCAGCACGGAGTTTCTGGCAAGCTGCGCCCCCTGACTGGAGGAACCGATCCCTTCTTCCTGGTCCCCTCAGATGAGGATCTCCAGGCCCACTTCATCGATCTGGTGGACATGGACATCAAGGGAGCCACCACCGAATACGGAGTGGATGTGGCCGCCCTCACCGCTTGTCTCTCCATCTGCCCACCGGGGTGGCACGATGAGGTGGAGTACAACGACGCCGGACAGGTGACCACCGCCCAATGCGTCGCCGACGATGGTTCAGGGACCCCGGCGACCTGGAGTGGACTGGCTGAGGACGATCCCTGGTACCCCTTCTGCCACGGCACGGGGTCGGGGGGCACGGTAAGGATTCCCGACGAGGATGTGGGATACAATCTGGGATTCCTGAGGGATGACGCCACCTTGGTGGTGGTCGTGGTGACGGATGAGGGTGATGCCACTCCCAACCTGGATCCCGATGTCTCCGACTGCCTGTCCGATCCGGAGGCGGAGGAGTGTGACTGTGAACTCCAGCATTATCTGAACTTCTTCGACACCCTGGATCGCAAGACGGTGTTTGCCGTGATTGGCCCCCAAGAGGAGTGCAATGAGCAGAACTCCTCCCTGTGCATGATCAGCTTCTACCAGAGCGCCTCCGAGGTCACCGGAGGGCTTTTCTCCCCCATCGACGTTCGAGAGGCAGACACCTGCTCTGATGCCAACTTCTCAGAAGTACTTGGAAATATCGGATCCCTCATTGGAAATCTGGACGCCGAATGGCCCCTTGACCATGTTCCGGTATGCCCCAGCGAAGACAACTGCCAGATTCAGGTCTTCGTGAACGGAGACCCGGTGGAACGGGATTCCACCCGCCTGAACGGCTGGGATTATTACCCGGAGGGACAGAGCGTGCGCTTCTACGGCGACGCCGTGCCCCAATACAACGCCCAGGTGGACATCTACTACCTGCCCGAGGAGTCGGGCGGCCGTTCCCTCCCCTTCTGAACCCTCCCCCTCCCCGCCAACCGCCCCACGCAGTGGATCATCGATGACCAACCGGACGCTTCTCACTCGCGCTTTCTTTCTCCTGACCGCCGCGCTCACCCTGGTGTCTTCTCCTGACGCCGAGGCCGCCAAGAGAAAGACCACCAGGAAGCAGCAGCAGCAGTTGAAGACCACCGAGGTCAAGGTGGAGGAGGTGGGCATCCTCAGGGACCAGGACATCCATGTCGTCCAGAAGCTTCAGTTCACCAAGACCGGCAAGAAAGAGGTGGGGTTCGACCTGAACGGCCTCTTCTTTGACGCCTATACCATCGGCGTCCAGGGGGGCTTCAACCTCAACGTCCACCAGACCGAGCGCACGGCCTTCCACCTGGAAGTGGTGGGGGGATATGGCTTTGGCAACCTCCACCACGCCGAGTTGACCAACGACGTGTTCGACCTGTCCCCCTCCCTGGGCACCGACGCCCGCCGCATCCTGGCGGGAGTGTCGGCGGGGATCATGTACTCCCCCATCTATGCCAAGTTCAGCCTGGGCGGAAAGAAGGTGTTCCACAACGATGTGTACGGGATCCTGGGGGCCTCGGGCTTCCTGGGGCAGGGGCTGGAGCCGGGGATCGGGTTCAAGCCCCTCATTGGGCCCATGTTCGGCATCGGTACTCGCATCTACTCAGGCAAGGAGACCACCCTTCGTTTTGAGTTGAAGGACCACATCACCTTCGAAAAACGCTCCTTCACCGGGCAGGTGGCTCCCGTCAACAACGTTGTCTTCACCATCGGCATCAGCGCCTTGAAGGGCGGGAAGTGAGGCCCATGGTGCATTTTTGCCAGACCCTTCGAATCGCGATGGGAGGGATCGCTGCCCTCCTGATGGCCCTTCCCGTTCAAGCCGCCAAGGGAGAGCCGCCCCCCGAGATCTCGGTGGAAGAGGCCCCTGCCCCCACTCCCCCTCCCCCTGAGTTGCGGGCCGGCATCGGCAAGTTCAAGAGCCAGGACTGGGAGCCGGCCTCGTTGGACTTCTATGCGGTGCTGGACAATCCCGCCGCCGCCGACCACCACAAGGACGCTTCGTTCTATCTGGCTCGCTGCCTGGAGAGGATGGGGCTGCCCTACGCCGCCCTGGAGGAGTACGCCCGGTTCCTCATCATCGGTGAAGACAGTGAAAAGTTCCTGGAGGGGTTCCAGAAGGCGGTCTCCCTGGGAGAGGACCTGGGGGCCGGCTGGGTCCTGGCGCCCTCCCTGGTGAACCACGCCACCGACCGCTTCTCCAAGGACAACAGCGGAGCGGCGATGTATTGGGTGGGGAGAGCCTACTACGACCAGAACCGCGCCGATGAAGCCCGGGCCTACCTGATGAGTGTGCCCAAGGACTCGGCGTTCTACGCGCGGGCTCGCTTCCTGGAGGGGGTGGTGCTGACCCGCCTCCGCCGTCCCAAGGACGCGGTCCAACCCTTCCAGGAGGCTCTGAAGGCGGCGGCAGGTTCCAAGGCCGACGCGGACGTGCGGGAGGTGGCCAACCTCAGCCTGGCACGGACCTATTACGCCCTGGGCAACTTCGAGAGGGCCCTGGAGCACTACCGCAACGTCCCCCGGGATCACATCGACTGGTACCAGACTCTGTTCGAGAGGGCGTGGTCCAGCTATATGTTGGGGCGTCTGGATGACACCCTGGCGGAGTTGGAGTCGGTGACCGCGCCGTTCTTCGATGACATGTACATCCCCGAGCCCATCCTCCTTCAGGCCCTGGTGAGCTTCAATTACTGCAAGTATCAAGACGGCAAGAAGCTCCTCGATCAGTTCACCACCCAATACAAGCCGGTGTTCGAGCAGCTGGGCAAATCGGCTCAGGCCGGCGATGGGGATCGAAACCGCCTGTTCGAATCCCTGGTGGCCTATCTCCTGGACGGGGATCGCCAGGGCATTCCCTTCCCTGACCGGGTCCTCTTGTCCTTCGAGAGGGACTCCCTTCTCAAGGACTCGGGGAGATTTGTGAGGGGAGTGGACCAGGAGATCAAGCGTATCGGCAAAATCCGCTCCGGCTGGGGAGATCAGCCGGTGGCCGGAGATCTGCGACGACGGATGGAGTCCCGCACCAGCACGGTCGCGGACCAACAGGGGGGAGCCATCCTCGCTCGCCTGCGGGGGATGGTGGGACAACTCTCTGAGTTCCTGACCCAGGCAGAGATCTACAAATTGGAAATGATCACGCGGGAGAAAGACCTCTACACCGCCGCCGCCCGAGGGGACGTGGCGGAGAGGCTTCGAGCCCCGCGCCGAGCGGTGGAGGTCCCCGATGGGTATAACTACTGGCCTTTTGAGGGGGAGTACTGGATCGACGAGTTGGGCTGGTACAAGGTCAGCACCATTGACGAATGCAAGGAAGTCCTGCGCCAGTAAGGGGTTCCCTCCTCCTCTTTCCCCCTCCCATCCCCCTTCCTCCCTCCTGGGAGAGGAGTGCCCACGATGAGCGCCGTTGCCCGCACCGCACGAGCCCTGGCCCACGCCGAGGCAAACTTTTCCTCTGTTCTTGAGGATCTGCGAGGCCTGGTCAGGGTTCCTGGGGTCTCTGCCCCCGGCTTTGACCCGGTGGAGGTGGAGAAGAGCGCGGAGGTGGTGGCCTCCTTGTTGAGTCGGTCCGGCCTGGAGAACGTGCAGGTGCTGAGCCTGCCCGGGGTTCACCCCTACGCATATGGGGATTGGCTCCACGCCCCTGAGGGAGCCCCCACCCTCCTCCTCTACGCCCATCACGACGTGCAGCCCCCCGGCCGCCCCGAGGTTTGGGAGACTCCCCCCTTCGAGCCGGTGCTCAAGGACAACGGACGGATGTACGGCCGGGGAGTGGTGGACGACAAGGCGGGAATCGTGGTTCACACCGCCGCCATCGCCGCCTGGCTGGCCCAGGGAGGAGTGCCCTGCAACGTGAAGGTGCTCATCGAGGGGGAAGAAGAGATCGGCTCGACGAACCTCCAAGACTTCCTGGCCATCCACCGCGACCTCCTTTCTGCAGATGCCATTGTCCTCACCGACACCGCCAACCTGGACACGGGGATTCCCTCGCTGACGTATCGATTGAGGGGGCTGTGCTCCGTGGAGGTGGAATATCGCAGCATGAAGGGGCGCCTTCATTCGGGGAT
>CAYRTW010000133.1:0-15691 GCA_964426935.1 uncultured Rickettsiales bacterium | reverse complement strand
CTCATCTCTAGTGAATCGACCCCACCACCCCTATACCCAGGCGCTGCTGGCATCATTGCCGGTGCCCGATCCCGCCGCCCGGGGACAGCCTCCTCCTTTGGGGGGAGATCCTCCCAGCCCGGCAACGATCCTTCCCCGAGGTTCAACTTCGTTTCCCCCGGGGTGCGGGTTCGCGGGGCGCTGTCCCAAGGTGATGGAGGTGTGCCGCCGGGAGACTCCCGCCCTCCTTTCGGTTTCAGGAGATCAGCAGGTGGCCTGTTTTCTCTATCCTTCCCCGGTGGCTGCGGGGAAGGTGAACGCCCGGCAAGGGGAAGGGGAGGGGTCCTCCCAAGCTGCGGACCATCTTCAGGGATTGAGATGAGCCACCAGGGCACCCAAGGCGCCAGCCAGGATCAGGCCAGATAGAACCATCCACCAGGGGAGGTTGGAGCGGGTCGCCAGGAAGGAACGGCGGCGGACGTGCCCTCCTGCCTCCTTCTTGGGGCGGACGTCCAAAACCAGAAGGATGTCCCTCACCTCCCGGGTGCCCAGATGACTCAGGCGCAAGGAGACCGCTATTTCCCGCCTGGAGCGCTTCTCCAGGGTCCCCACTTCAGCAAGAGCGAAACCGTCAGGAATAGCATGAATGACCGTGGATACGGTGTCGCGGGGAGGAATGGCACCGGAAGCGACGGGCAGGTTGGAGGCAAAGGAGGAGGCCCTGCTTTTCGGGTTTGGGATGGGAGATCCTCCCCTTCCTAGAGGGTGGGGAGCACTCACGGGAGGAAATAGAGAAGCAGCTCCCTGCTCCTGCCTGACACCGGGGGCAGCGCTGGGGAGGGGACCTTCCCCCCCTCCTCGGGCCGGGCGGGTCGATTCCATGATGGAAGGGGCGGGAGGGGCGGGAGGGACGGATTGAACCGTCAGCTCACTGGGAATGGACGCCTCGCCGTGATGAGCCCGAGCGGGAGAGGTCACCCGCTTGGCCCACTGCCCCACCTGCACCTTGGAGGCGGGCAGCGCGGGCGCGGATGGACCAGAAGGGGAGGGAGGCAGATCCTCGGCAGTGGGGGAGGAAACGGCAGTGGCGTCCTGCCTGGAGCGGGTAATGGTCCCTGCCAGCCGACGAGGTCCAGGGGAAGGAAAGGAGCCCGACTGAGGATCGGTGCTTTCGGTGGCTGGGTCAGAAGAGGGGGGAGAGGGGGATGAGCCTTTCGCTTTACGGGACCCTCCAGGCAGCACCACCGGTGTCAGGTCGCCGCGAATGGCCAGGGCAGCGGCGACCCTGTCCATCAATTCCCGGATTCCCTGCCCCGACGCCGCCGATGTGGTCACATAGGAGGCTCCCCCTGGATTGATCTCCCGATCCAGCAGCCGGAGCTCCACCGCCGCCGGGTCATCCCGAAAGTTGTATTGAAAGAACACCACCATGTCCCGGAGGATCCTCCCCGCTCCGGCAAGGCGTCCCTCCATCCCTTGGAGGAAGCGACGGTTTCCTTCCATGGCAGCGGCCCGGGAGTCCAGCACCAGCACCAGGGCAGCCGCCTTCATCAGGGCCTCCTGCAACTCCTCCTCTTCGTCCTCCGGATCCAGCCCAAAGAACTCCACCTCTCCAGCATCCTCAGTATGGAAGCGTATTCGCAAGCTGGGAGCAGGGAGAAAACCGTTGAGATCCACGACCAGACCGCTGCCTGCGGCAACTCCCGCCATGGTGCGAAGGGTCGCCGAGGTCCCCGCGCCCGCAGGCCCATGGACCAGGACGCGAGGGGGACCATGGGTACCGTCATGTGCCAAGGACATCTCCACCCCCTGGGGCCAGGCCCCCTATAGCCGGAAGTCGTCCGGACCCGCTTCGACCAGTTCCCCGGTGACGGAGGCCATGAGATCCGGATCCAGGGCCAATTCCCCAGCCTCCTCCGTATCCACCAGATCCTCCGTCGTTGCTGGAGCAAGAGCTCCCGACACCACCGATTCTTCTTCCAGGGCGTGGGTTATGGTCCCCTTGTGAACCGAGATGCGAGGGAGGGGACCCTCCCGGGTACCCGAGCCCCGATGGGTGAGGGTGACCTGGGTCAGGGCCAGGAAGGGACGGGGATCGTTGAGCACTTCATGGAGGCGGGGCGCCTCCCAATGCCCGGTCACCGTGCCCCAGTATTCGAATTCTGGAGTGAGGATTCGTACCCGCATGGTGGGGCCAACCTCTCCCCGTGAGTCATCGTTCCTGCCGTTCATCCGCACGTCCTGGAGTTCCCTGGGCCCCGCCTGCAGACGGGAGGCAACATCGGGAACGGAAGATAGCCCGAAGGGAGGCAGCCCCGCAACGAACCTCCAACCAACACCGGGGCAAGCCCTGTCCTCTCGGAGCCGCAGTCCTCTCTGGGCGGGTGATCTGCCCGGTGACCCCTCCTCGGCTTGCTGCCCGACGGACCCCCTCCTATACTGCCGCCCGTTCGGCGCGTGCCGAGCGGAACCCAAGGCTGGAAAGCCGGTTGATGAGTGCTGCGGGTGGTGGGACCCTGGCTTCTCAACGAGCAGTTGGTGGACGGAAGTCATGAACATCCTGCATTTGCGGGGCGCTCAGGGGCGGGTTGGTGGAATCGAGAACTGTGTGTTCGACATGGTTCGCTCCGAGCAGAAGGCGGGCTTTTCTTCGAAGCTCGCCATTGCCCTCAAGGGTGAGGCTCCCTTTCCCATCCTGGACAGGGCCTCGGCGCTGGGATTGTCCCCCCTGTCATTTCCCATGCAATCCCGGTTTCACCCCGCAGGCATGATGCGGTGGGCCGGCGTTGTCCTTCGCAGCAAGCCTTCGCTGCTTCATCTTCATGATGCCACCGCCCTCCTCCTCCGCTCGGTGACCCTGCCTCTTTCCCGCATCCCCGCAGTGTTTTCCGCCCATGGATGGACTCCTGGAAAGGACAAGAAATACGCGGATCTCCATCTGCAGATGCTGCGGCTGGTGGATCGGATTGTGGTGGATACCGAGGCGTTGAGGTCCACTTATGGAGAGCTTCTCGGGGGGACGGACAAGGTGGTCCTGATTCCCCCCGGGGTGGACGCTTCCTTGTTTCGCCCGGAAGCGGGCACGGGCGCCATGCGACGCGACATCAGAATTCCCCAGGGGGAGCAGGTGGTGGGGCTGGTGGCTCGCCTCAATGGAGATCGGCAGCCGGGGGATTACCTCCGGGCGGCGGTTCGCATTCAGCAGCGCCATCCTGATGCCTGGTTTGCGGTGGTGGGCGACGGAAAACTGCGGGCCTATCTGGACGCCATGGAGCCGGCCCGCGCCCTGGGACCCCGCATCCGCTTCGCGGGGCACCGGGATGACATGCCCGGGGTCTATCCCGATCTGACGATGATGCTGGTCACCTGGAACCCCACCGCCGTGCCCCGTGCCGTTCTGGAGGCGATGGCCGCTGGGGTACCCATCATTGCCGGCAAGAGCCCGGTAATGGAGAGTGTCATCGAAAACGGGGTCAGCGGCGTCCTGGTTCCTGAAGGCAATTTCCAGGTCATGGCGGTGAGGGCGGCGGAGCTGCTGGCGGATTCCGCCAAAGCAAAGGCTCTGGGGCAGGGAGCGAGGGCCCGGATCCTCGCCCACTTCACCCTGGAGGCGCAGATGAACCGTACCCAGGATCTCTACCGCACCCTCTCTTCCTGAGCCTCTCCGCCCTGTCGCCAAAGGATCCTTCCCCCCGTCCGGAACGATTTCCAAGGAAGGCCGTCCAGAACCTTGCTCGCCCCATGGCCCAAACGGGGCATCCCGTTGATAATGGTCCGGCCCCGACGAGGGGGCTCGTCTGGATACCCTCGGTTCCTTTCGCTGGAAGGCGTGGGCCGCGCATTTCCCTGTGAGGATCTCGATGTCGAGCGATAGCAGCCGCCTGGGCGAGCTTCTGGTCCGAGAAAAGCTGATCACTCCCCTCCAGCTACAAAAAGCGGTGGAGGAGCAGAGGGCCCAAGGAGGGCGCTTGGGGTATCAGCTCACCCGCTTGGGGTTCCTGGAAGAGAACGAGCTGACGGCGTTCCTCTCCAAGCAGTACGGGGTGCCCTCCATCAATCTGTCCGACTTCGATATCGAACCGGACATCATCAAGCTCATCCCCAAAGAGGTGGTGCAAAAGCACCAGGTCATTCCCGTCAACCGCACCGGGTCCACCCTCATCGTGGCCATGACCGACCCGGCCAACATCTTCGCCATTGACGACATCAAGTTTCTCACTGGCTACAACGTGGAAGTAGTGGTCGCTTCCGAGCAGGCGGTCCTGGAGGCCATCGAGAAGTACTACACCTCCAACGTCACCTTCGAAGAAGTGATGGTGGACTTCGGCGACGAGGACATCGAGGTCGGCGATGCCGAAGAGGATCTGGACATCCTCGACCTGGAGAAGTCGGCCGGCGACGCCCCGGTGGTGAAGTTGGTGAACCTCATCCTGATGGATGCCATTCGCAAGGGGGCCTCGGACATCCACGTCGAGCCCTACGAGAAGCAGCTTCGCATCCGCTACCGTATCGACGGGATGCTGTACGAGGTGATGAAGCCTCCGGTGAAGCTCAAGCACGCCATCACCTCCCGCTTGAAGATCATGTCCAACCTGGACATTGCCGAGAGGCGCCTCCCCCAGGACGGTCGTATCAAGTTGAAGCTGGGCAAGAACAAGGAGATGGACTTCCGGGTCAACGTTCTCCCCACCATCTGGGGTGAAAAAGTCGTTCTCCGGCTCCTGGACAAGTCCAACCTCCAGTTGGACATGACCAAGCTGGGCTTCGAGGAGAAGATCCTGGAGGCCTTCAAGAAGGTCATCTACTCCCCCTACGGGATGATCCTCATCACCGGCCCCACCGGATCGGGGAAGACCACCACCCTGTACTCGGTTCTCTCCGAGCTGAACAAATCCACCACCAACATCTCCACCGCCGAAGATCCCGTCGAATACAACCTCTTCGGGATCAATCAGGTGCAGATGCACGACGAGATCGGGTTGAACTTCGCCTCGGCGTTGCGCGCCTTTTTGCGCCAGGATCCCGACATCATCATGGTGGGAGAGATTCGAGATTTTGAAACGGCGGAAATCGGCATCAAGGCCGCCCTCACCGGTCACCTGGTGTTGTCCACCCTCCACACCAACGATGCCCCCTCTTCGGTAAGCCGTCTCCTCAACATGGGAATCGAGCCCTTCCTGGTGGCCAGTTCGGTCATCCTCATCGGCGCCCAGCGGCTCATGCGACGTCTGTGTGTGGACTGCAAGGAGCTGGTGGATGTACCGGCCCAGGCCCTTATCGATCTGGGGGTCCACCCCGACGAGGTGGACACCTACAACATCCACCGCACCGTTGGTTGCCGCACCTGCAACAACACCGGCTACAAGGGTCGCATCGCCGTCTATGAGATCATGATCATGACCGAGGAGTTGAAGGAGTACATCCTGAACGGTGCCTCGACGCTGGAACTCAAGCGAGAGGCGGTTCGCCAGGGAATGAAGACCCTGCGGATGTCGGGCCTGACCAAGCTCAAGGAGGGGGTGACCACGGTGGAGGAGATCCTTCGCTGCACGGCCAACGATTGATTCTACAGGCCGTCCCCCAAGGGTTCCCCCCGACCTGCGGCCTCCCTCGCCTGTCCCTTTCCCCAGGCCTGTTCCCATGGTGACCCTGACCCAGCTTCTGAAGTCGATGATCGATCGCAACGCCTCGGACCTCCACCTGACCATGGAGGCTCCGCCTCGGCTCCGCATCGACGGTCGGTTGGTGCCCCTCAAGCTGGATCCTTTGACCCCGGCTGAGACCAAGGAGCTTTGCTACTCCATCCTCTCCGATGCCCAGAAGTTGCGTTTTGAAGAGGACCGGGAACTGGACCTGTCCTTCGGCATCCGAGGCATGGCCCGCTTTCGCGCCAACCTGTTCGTGCAGCAGGGCGCGGTGGCGGGGGTGTTTCGCCGCATTCCCTACCAGATTCCCTCCTTTGATGAACTGGGATTGCCGGAAGCGGCTCGGGAACTGACCCACAAGCTTCAAGGCCTGGTGCTGGTGACCGGACCCACCGGTTCGGGTAAATCCACCACCCTGGCCTCCATGCTGGATGCCATCAATCAGGGAACCAACTGCCACATCCTCACCATCGAGGACCCGGTGGAATATGTTCACCATCACAAGAAGGCCCTGGTGAACCAGAGGGAGCTGGGGACCGATACCCACAGCTTTCCCGCCGCCCTGAAGTACGTCCTGCGCCAGGATCCCGACGTGGTCCTCATCGGGGAATTGCGGGACCAGGAGACCATGGAGTCGGCGCTGAGGGTGTCGGAGACCGGTCACCTGGTGTTGGCCACTCTCCACACCAACGGGGCGGTGCAGACCATAAACCGCGTCCTGGACATGTTTCCTTCCAACCACCAGGGCCAGGTGCGGGCCCAGCTTTCCTTCGTCTTGGAGGGAGTGGTGTCCCAGCAGTTGGTCCCCCGCGCCAGCGGTCAAGGGAGGGCGCTGGCCTGTGAGATCCTGATCCCCAATCAGGCGGTCCGTCACTTGATTCGGGAGGAGAAGATTCACCAGATCGCCACCCAGATGCAGTTGGGGCAAAACCGATCGGGGATGCAGACCATGAACCAGAGTCTGTTTCAGTTGATTCAGCGAAAGGAGGTGAGCATCGAAGACGGAATCGCTCATTCCTTTGAGCCCGAGGACCTCCGCTCCATCCTCAAGAAGGCAGGGATCGTTTCCAGTGGTGCCTCGGCCTGATTCAACGCCTCCTCAGGAAGGGTGTTTCCCCTGCAGGGGAGCTCCCCGTCGGTTCAGGAAGATCCCCACTCCCACCGCCGCCATTGCCAGGGAGCCGTATTGAGCGGGGGTCAACCCCAGGTAGCGAGTGTCGGTGGTGGAGTCCCGCAAAAAATCAAAACCAAAGCGGCACAGGCCGTAGATCAGGGTCAACAGGGCCAGGAAAAAGCCCGTGAAGCGGGGTTTCCGACCCAGGATGGCGAACCCTCCCCACAGGGCGGCGGCGAGGAGAGCATCGTAGAGACCCAGTTCATGACAGGCCAGGTAGGAAGGCCCCTCCCGGCAGATCCCCTTCATTCCCAGCCAGAACGTGGTGGTGACTCCAACGTGATCGTGGACCACAAAGCAACCAAGGCGACCGAACATCCACCCGGGCGCCATCCCATAAGCCAGGCATTCCGCATAGTTCCACCAGGGCAGACGATGCCGACGGAAGAACCATACGGTGGTGGGCACCGCCAGAAGAAACCCGCCATAGGAGGACAGACCGTCCCACACCTTGAGAAGCTCCAAGGGATTGGCCAGGTAGTGGCGGGGCTGGTAGAACAGGGCGTGCCCCAGGTGTCCTCCCACCGCCGCTGCCACCACCAGCCACACCACCAAGGGAGAAATCACGCTGGCGTCCAGCCCTGCTTCCCGGCATCGCTTTTCCGCCACCCTCCCCCCCACCAGAAATCCGGTGGCCACCAGGATCCCCCAGGGCTGGATGCCAACCGGGCCCAGGGGAATGGCCTCCAGGCGGGGAAGATAGGGGAGCAGAGGTTCCACGGCCAATCTCCAAAAGGGAGGGGAGGATACCAGAAGGCCTGGCGATGCGAACCTCAGGGACAGCCCACTCTCGGGTTCCCGGGGAAATGAGGCGGCGGGGATGGGGGACTCTCCTCCGAGGTGATTCGGGGCCTTGCCAGGGAAGGCGACCGGTCTCATGCTGGCGGAAATGTCTCCTTGGAAGAAGCCCTCCCATGTGGAAATTGACTCCCACCCCGCTTCCCGTCTGTTGATCTTCTCCGCTCCCTACGATCAGGTTCACATCGCGGTACGTGCTGCTCTGGCCGGCCTTCGGGGGGTGACGGTTACCCACCAGGATCCCGCTTCGGGGGTCATTCGGGCGGAGAAGCGCTCCCTCCTCCCCGGGCGATGGGATGAGGTGCATCTGCGGGTGGCAGTGAACGGCTATCGGATCGAAGTCGAGGTGGAGGCAACCGGGCATTACCCCTTCAGCCCCTCCCGGCCCCAAGAGTCCATGGCGGAGAAGGTCCAGAGAGCCATTGAGGAGGAGGTGTTGCTCCTCAGTCGCTCCGAAGCCTGGAAGGAAGGACGCCGATGAAGGGTCCTCCCGCCGACCGAGCGTTGTGGGGTGCCGGCCTCCTCTGGGTGGGGGGAGGCCTGGGCGGAGCCTTCCAGGCGTGGAACACCCACTCCGAGGCCCCCTCCCTGTTGCACTGGGCTCTCCGCATCACCCTGGCGTTCGGGCCGGGTGTTTTGTTGCTGGGATGGGGTTGGTGGATGTCACCCCCCACCGCAAAGGGGGGAGAATGAGCATCACTCCCCCAAGACAAGAGGTCTCTTCCCTCCAACGGGATCGTTACAACCCCCAAGTGGTGAGAGCCTCCTGGCTTCTCATCCGCACCCTCCATCGGGCCCGGTTGATCAACCTGTTGTTCTACTTGCTGAGCCCACCCCTCTACCTGGCCTATGTTTTATTTCTTCGTGTTTTCAATCGTTTACGCATAGAAGGAAGGGAGCACCTCCCCCAACGGGGGGGACCAGGCTGGTTTCTTCTCAGCAACCATGTTTCCAATTCCGATGGTCAGGCCCTTCAGGTGGCCCTCTACCCCAAGCCCTTCTGGTACCCGGCCAAGGCCGAATTCTACGGGAGCTGGCTTTGGGCGCTGGGCTTCTTCCTGGTGACGGCGGGCAAGACCTTCCCGGTCAGGAGAGGAGAGAGGGACGAGGCGGCCATCGGCTTCATGAAGGCCTTGCTGAAGTCGGGAGCCAATGTGCTCTTGTTTCCTGAAGGCACTCGCTCTCCCGATGGTCGACTCCAGCCGGGAAAAGTGGGAGTAGGACGTATCATCCACGAGGCTCGGCCCCTGGTGGTCCCTGCCTGGCTGGGAGGATTTCGGGATCTGTGGCCCAAGCAACGCTCCTGGCCGGGGCTGGGAAGAACGCTGACGGTGCGATTCGGTCCTCCGGTTCCCCTGGAGGACCTGTTCGCTCAGCCGGGAAGCCCTGAGGTGTGGCGAGCCATTGTAGATCGGGTCATGGCGGCCATCGCTGGACTCCAGGATCCCCCCTCCCGGTCGGAATGATTTCTGGGAGCGTGAATCGAAAGACCGGCTTCTTTGGGGAGTTTCGGTCAGTCGATGACTTCCACCTCATCCCGGCTCACCGTTCGGGCGATGGTCGATAGCCTCTCCACCATGGTGGGATCGTTGGACTCGTAGACTTTCTTGAGCTGGTTGCACAGATCCTTGGCCCGTCGAAAGCCGCTCACCAGATCTCCCGAGATGTCGATCCCCGAGTCCACCATGAGCATCAGCCTCATCAGATCCTCACCGTTGTACCAGCCGATGCCAAAGGGCAGCATCTCGGGACAGAAGGTGGGGCGGACCCCATTCAGCCTTTCGGTGAGCCTCACCGCATCCCCAAAGCGAATGTCCCGCAGCGTTCGCACCACCCGGGCGGCCTCTCCCCGCACCCTCTCCCGCACCGTGACGGTGTGAGGGAAATCGTTGCACAGGCAGCACAGGATCCCGAAGAGCATGTCGTCGTCGGCATTCTCCAAGAGTCCCGACAGCACCAGTTCAGTGGTGAAGATCTCCTCGATCTGGACGTGCATGAGCACCTTGGCGCCCACTCCGAAGCTCAGGTCATCGTTGAGGTAATCGATCTGCTTCAGGAGCTCCACCTTCTCCAGGAAGCTGGCATAGACCTTGCCCTTGGCCCTCTCGCTGCGGTTGACCAGATGGCGCACCTTCTTCAATTGGGTGCGGAAGGGAGCCTTGGGGCCCTGCCCTTCTGGCTCCCACCCCTCCTCCTTGAGCTTTTCTTCGATCTGATGAGCCCTCTTCAGATCCCTCTGCCCCTCTTCCCAGTGGTGGAAGGAGAGAAAGCTTTTGTCGATGATGAGGCGGATGCTGTCCAGATCGTGCCGAGAGAGCAGGTTGACCACCGAGTTGAAGGCGAGGTTGAAAGAGGAGTTGACCGCCTCATACTCCCCCCTTTCGTACAGTTCGATGCTGGGACGATCCAAGGCGTAGTCGGCGAAGTCCTCTCGAATGACCACATGCCCCACGGTGTCGATACCCCGCCGTCCTGCCCGACCCGCCTTCTGCATGTACTGGCGCACCGTCAGGGGCACCACCCCATGGCCGTTGAACTTCTTCAAGGCATGGAACACCACCGTCCGCGCCGGCATGTTGATTCCCAAAGCGAAGGTAGAGGTGCAGTACAGGACGTGGATGAGCCTCTCCTCGTAGAGTTCCTCCACCAGGGCCTTCAGGCCGACGTGAAGACCGGCGTGGTGGAAGGCGATCCCCTTGCGGTACATGGCCTCCTGTTCATCGGTCATCACCTTGGGGAAATCAGCATCGAAGGCGTCAATCCGCTCCTTCACCCGGCCCTCCTCCTCCCGATTCAGGTAGGAGCGGGGAAGTCGCCTGGACAGGTCCTTGGCGAACTGCTCACACATCTTTCGGGAGAAGGCGAAATAGAGGCAGGGCAGGAACTCCCCCTGATCCAGCAGGCGGATCATGTCGTAGTGGCGGGTCTCCTCTCCTCCCCGAGGTGAGAAGCGCCTTCCCCCTCCACCCCCTCGTGACCTCCCGTTTCGCCCCAGCGCGCTTCGCTCTTCGGCCTTCTTGAGGGTGGGAGCGACATGGCGATTCCAGTGATTCCAGGCCTTGTCGAACTCAGAGCGGGGAAGGAGGGGGGTGTCCCGGTTGGCCATGAACATCCGCAGTGGGACGTGGCGCTTGGATTCCTGAACCAGTTGGACCGTTTCCCCGCGCACATGGGAAAGCCAGGCGGCGAACTGGCGCAGGTTCCGAAGGGTCGCTGACAGGCCCAGAACCTTGACGTGGCTGGGGAGGTAGATGAGCACCTCCTCCCAGACCGTGCCCCTCTCCTCGTCATCCAGGAAGTGGATCTCATCGATGATGACATAGGCGAGGTTGGTCAGAACCTCTCCGGTGAGGAGCATGTTCCGAAGGATTTCGGTGGTCATGATCCTCAGGTTGGCCTCCCGGTTGATCACCAGGTCACCCGTCATGAGCCCCACCCGCTCCTTGCCAAAAAGCCGAGTGTAATCCCGATATTTCTGATTGCTGAGGGCCTTGATGGGGGCGGTATAGATGACGTCCTTGCCCTGACTCAGGGCCTGTTCCACGATGTAGTCGGCGATGATCGTCTTGCCGGTGCCAGTGGGGGCGGACACCAGGACCGAGCGGCCCTCCCGAATGTGGGCAATGGCCTGGGCCTGAAAGGGGTCCAGGTTGAGTCCTCGGTAGGACACCACCGCCTGATGAGTGAGCTCGGGGTCATCCGATGCGTCAGGGACGGCCTCTTCGCTCCAATCCTCGTCGTCTTCGTCCCAGTCTTCCTCCTCGGAAAGGGGAGAACGAGAGGCCGGCGGGGGTGGAGGAAGGGACTCGGAGGCCTCGGCGTCTTGGGCGGGAGGATGGGAACCCGGGGAACCTCCTTCCGCCGGGTTGGAGGAGGGGGAGCGACGGCGGCGGCGGCGCTTCTTGGGAGAGGGGGCCCCTCCTTCCCGAGGGGGCGGAGTGGAGGCGGATTCAGCTCCCGGGGCGGCATTTCCCCCTCCATCAACCAGGGGGGAGGCGGAGGCACCCGCTGGACGCCGAGAACGGCGTCTACGACGGCGAGGTTTGGGAGCGGGATCGGATGTGGTCACAGACGGAGAACCCTCGGGAGGGGAAAAGGAGAAGGGGAGGGGGCAGGGGAGAAACAGGAGGGGGAAGATTCACGGCACGATGTCCAGACTCATGACCACTTCGTCCCCCAGGGTCTCCATCAGGAACTCCCGGAGTCGACGCCTCAGGCGATCCTCAAGCTGGCGAGCGCGCTCCCGGGAAAACCCGAACTGCTCCCCTACCTGGGCAAGAGTCAATGGGGATTCGCTCATGATCCGGTCGTTCCACAGGGCCACTTCACGAGGATCGGTCAGGGTGCTTCCGAAGGACTTGAGAGCGT
Source organism: uncultured Rickettsiales bacterium (assembly GCA_964426935.1). Classification (GTDB taxonomy): domain Bacteria; phylum Myxococcota_A; class UBA796; order UBA9615; family JAKLKC01; genus CAYRTW01. Next base: position 3,727 of record CAYRTW010000133.1, on the reverse strand, counting down.
CACCGATCTGATCCCTCATCTGGGCGTCACTGACCAGCTCCTCAGGGCTCTGGCCCTGGTCCGCCAGGGTCTGACCGAGGGTACGACTCTCCTCCTCGGAGGAAAGGGGCTGATCCAGACTGGCTTCGGAGCGCCCCAGCCTCTCGGTCATCTGCACCACCTCATGCTCCTGAACATGAAGGCGCTCGGCGAGAAGACGGGGAGAGGGATCAAAGCCCTGATCCCGCAGCTTCTTGGTCTCCTTGGCCAGATTGTAGAAGAGCTTTCTCTGCGCCTGGGTGGTTCCCACTTTGACCATGCGGTGATTGGCGAGGAGAAAATACATGATGTAGGCCTGGATCCAATACCGGGCGTAGGAGGACAGACGGACTCCCCGATAGGGATCGTACTTCTTCACCGCCTGGAGGAGGCCGATGTTTCCCTCCTGAATCAGGTCCAGGACGTTGTGATAGAAGCGCTGGTACTTGAAGGCGATTTTGGCCACCAGACGAAGATTGGCAGTGGTGAGACGGTAGGCCGCCTCGGGATCGGCGCTCTCGTGATAGCGAACCGCCAGGTCCTTCTCCTCTTCAGGAGTGAGAAGGGGATAGCGCTGCACATCCGCCATGTAGGCCCGCAGGGGGTCGGAGCGCCCCACCGTGCCGGAAGTACGAGCGGGAAGCTGGGACCGGGGAGGAGGAGCGGGGAGGAGGGCGCGCTCGTGGGGAGGGCGGATGGTTTTTTCGATGGGTTCGGTCATCATCCCTCGGCGGGGGTGATGACCACCCTGAAGTAGTGTCCCTGAAGCTCTCCCTGGAAGAGGCCCCTCTCTCCGTGAAGACCCTGGGAATCTTCCTGGCCTTCATCCTCCTGAACGGGACGGCGGCGGGAACCCGTCACCGAAATGGCCAACACCTCGGAAGCGATGTGATCCCGGTACAGTTCCAGCGCATCCGCCAGGGGGAGGTCATCGGTGGACCATCGGACGTGGATACGCTGGGTGTAGGCCATATCCATTTCCTTGCGGAGGGTGGCTATCCGATTGATGGCCTCCCGCGCCCACCACGTGGCGTCCAATGCTGCCGTCTCTTCAGGAGTTTCAGCGAGCTGCAATGCAACCAGGGTCCCCTCTCCCGAAGCGGTGATGGCCCCCTCCCGGTCGCTGATCTGGGTTTCCAACTCCGAGGGATCCAGGAGGACCTCTTCCCCTTCCACCGAAAATGAAAGGGGGCGTCCGGCCTCGATCTCCTTGACCAGGGCCTCGGGGGAGGCGGCAGAAATAGCCGCTGCCAGGGCGGGCATCTTCTTTCCGAACCGCTTTCCCAAGGCGCGAAAATCCGGCTTCACCCGGTAATGAACGTAGGCTCCCTGATCGGTGGCAAAGGTGATGGACTCCACATTCAGCTCGTCCTTGAGGACTTCCAGATACGGAGACACCCTCTCCCACAGGCCGGGATCGACGCTGACCACCGTGGCTCCGCGCAAGGGACGGCGGGTAGGGAAGGGGGTCTTGGCCCGAGCCGCGTGCCCCAGGCTCACCACCCGCATCACCTCCGCCATGGCCTCCTCCAGGGAGGTGTCAATCCGATCCTTCTGAGACTCGGGCCAGGAACACAGATGGACCGATTCCGCCTCACCCCCATAAGGCCTCACCAATCCCTGATACAGCCTCTCGGCGGCAAAGGGGATGAAGGGGGCCAGCAGGTGGGAAAGGGTTCCCAGGACCTCCCACAGGGTGCGGAACGCCGCCTCCTTGTCCGCAGAAAGTCCAGGCGCCCAGAAACGGTCCCGATTTCGACGGATGTACCACTGGGTCAGATCCCCCACCAGGGTTTGGAGGGGACGGGCCGCCTCTACCACTCGATAGTCGGCGAGGTGCCGGGTCACCCCCTCCACGGTTCGCATCAGCCGGGAGAGGATCCAGCGATCCAGGCCGGGGCGATTCCGGGGATGGGCCATTTCGGGATGGGCGCGGCTTCCTTCCCCATCGGGGCGCCAGGAATCCACGTTGGCGTAGATGGTGAAGAAGCTGGCGGCATTCCAGAGGGGAAGGAGAAACTCCTTCATGCTGTCCCGCACCAGAGTGTTGCCGAATCGGGCGGGGACGGTGGGACCCGCAGTGTAAAAATACCAACGGATGGCATCGGCGCCGTACTGCTCCACTACGACCCTGGGGTCCAGAACATTCCCCAGTCGTTTGGACATCTTGCGCCCCTGCTCATCAAGGACGTGGCCGAGCACGATGCATGCGTTGTAGGCGGGGCGATCCATCAACAGGGTGGAGATGACGTGGAGGGTGTAGAACCATCCCCGGGTCTGATCCACGGCCTCGGAGATGAAGTCAGCGGGGAAACGGAGGCCGTCTTCGATCTGCTCCCGGTTCTCGAAGGGGTAGTGGATCTGAGCAAAAGGCATGGCCCCGGCGTCAAACCAGCAGTCAATGACCTCCAGCACCCTCTTCTTGGTCCCCGAGCAATGCTGGCACGGATAGGTCAAGGCATCCACGAAGGGGCGATGGGGATTCCACTGAGCCTGGTCGTAGGGATCGGCCGGCACCGGTACCTTCGCCTTCTGAAACAGCTCGGCATAGCTCCCCAGGAGATCGGTATGGGAGCAGGAGTCGCAAACCCAGGCGGGAAGGGGGGTTCCCCAGTAGCGCTTGCGTGACAGGGCCCAATCGATCACCCCCTCCAGCCATTTGCCGAATCGCCCGTCTTTGACATGCTCCGGTCTCCATTCGATCTGCTGGTTCAGAGCCACCATGCGGTCCTTGACCGAAGTGGTCCTCACAAACCAGGAGTCGGAGGCGAAGTAGTAGAGGGGGGTGTCGTGACGCCAGCAGTGGGGGTAGGGGTGCTCCAGCTTTTCGCTCCGCATCAGGAGCCCCCTCTTCTTCAGATGGACGATGATCTCCCCATCCGCCTCCTTGAACCCCATCCCCGCAAAGGGAACGGCTTCGGGGCGGAACCTCCCATCCAATCCCAACGCGGAAAAGAAGGGCAGCCCATTTCCAGTGCACACCCGATAATCGTCCTCCCCGAAGGCGGGGGCATTGTGGACGATGCCAGTACCGTCGGTGAGGGTGACGTATTCGTCCGCCAGGATCACCCACCCTGGTTTGTCCGAGGGCGTGGAGACGAAGAAATCGAAGAGGGGTTGATACCTCAAGCCCTGGAGCTCCCGACCCCGGAAGCGGGTCTGCACCGGGGCGTTTCGCAGGTCCACGTCCACCTTCTTCCCCTCCACCTCCATGGGATGAAGCACCGGGACTTCCACATCAAGGGCGATGAGGAGGGAATCCCCCCGGGGCCCCAGGACGAGACCGTAGAGGGCGTCGGGCTTGACCGCCAGAGCGACGTTGCTGGGCAAGGTCCAAGGTGTGGTGGTCCAGGCCAGGGCGAAGGCGCCAGCAGGAAAGGTGAAGCTCTCCCCCTCCAAGGTCCGTGCCGTCTGCCCGGACAACAGGGGAAATTTCACCCAAACCGAGGGATCCATCACCGGGCGATACCCTTGGGCCACCTCGTGGGAGGAATGGGTGGTGGCGCACTGGGGGCAGTAGGGAAGAACCTTGTGGCCCTTGTAGAGCAGTTCTTTCTCCCAAAGCTGCTTCAGGATCCACCAGACCGACTCCACATACTGGTTGGAAAACGTGAAGTAGGCACCCGGGTAATCCAGCCAGAAGCCAATGCGCTCGCTGACCTTTACCCACTCGTGCTCGTACCGTCGCACCGAGTCCTGACAGAGAGCG
>CAYRTW010000132.1:0-15720 GCA_964426935.1 uncultured Rickettsiales bacterium | reverse complement strand
GGCCAGGGCGCTGCGGAGGGTCTGCTCTGCTTCCCCATACCGTCCCTCCCGGAGGGCAGCCGCTCCCTGGTCGTTGAGACGGCGATATTGACTCAGGTGCTCTCCCCAGAGCCATATCCCCACCAGGCCCACCACCAGGCCGACGAGGAGAATCCATCGCCCTCGGTGCCCAGGGGAGGGAGGAGAAGCCGGTGAGGACGCGGGAAATTCGGGGATGCCATCGTCATTCATGACGGGCCAATATACAGGATGGGGGAACAGAAACAGGGGATGGAGGCAGCCCGATTTTCAGGATCCGCGAGAGGAGTGTCACACCCACGGTGAAGGGGCTCTACGGAAATCGTACCGGGGGAGGTTTATATTCTGGTGGGGGGACCACCCAATTGTTCAACTGCACCATCGCCCGGAACGAAGCGATGAGCGACCCCCATTCAGGTGGCATGTATAACGTCGCTGGAACCGTCCAGATGGTCAACACCCTGGTGCCCCTACACCGATCAGCGGGATGCCGGTCGCCCCCAGGACGGCAACGGGGATGGAACAGCCACATGCGATATCGGTGCCTATGAAAAAGAAGGGGGGGTCCTTCCCTGAGCTTCCCAAGGCCGTCTATCCGCGCCGGACTCTCCCCATGAAAAGCCCCTTCTCTTGCCGGCGGAGGGTTCCGGTGGTATCCATGGCCGGCGCTGGGGTGTGTGACCTCTCTCGCCCCAAGCGCCTGCTGGGAGACCCCTGCGGTGAGCCCTCCTTCCACCCCTCCCCCCTCACTGGTTCTTCATCGTTCCAAGGTTCCCTCCTCTGTGGAAGAGAGCCTCTCTTCATATGCCTCCACCCTTCGGGATGAAGGCGAGATCAGTGAACTCATCCTCCGCCTGGAGTCGCTGGCCCGAAAAGGGGAGGTGGTGGTGCTCCAGGATCCGGGGGTGAAGGAGCTGGTGGAGGAGACGAACCTGAATCTCCAGTCCTCCCAGGAAGTGCATCAGGCCATCCTGGTCTTGGGAGAGAGGGGAGCGGCGCTGCGCGAGGCTCGGATTTCCGGAGTTCCTGCCCTTCCCAATCGGGATCTGGGGGAGCTGGTCTTGGCCCTTCTGCCGGTCTTGGAAGCGACCCGCCTCTCCCAAGAGGGCGAGGAGGGTTTTGAGGCCCGACTTCACGAAGCGGTGGAGGACAGCCTGCGGGTACTGAGGCGCAACCAGCCTCCCCGAACCCCCCAGGAGGAGCAGTGGTGGGAGGAAGCCCGACGAACCCTTCGCGAGAGGCTGGTGCCTGGCTATCTGGTGATCGCACTTCGTTTGAATCGCCTGGAAGAGGGGACGCTGACCCGGTCCTGGCTGAAATCCCCCTGGGCCATGGGTTTGTTGTGGGCCCTCCCAGGACTGTTGACTCTGCCGGTGCCCGTTTCCACTCCTCTGGTCATGTTGTTTCTGGCTCTCCTGGGCACCTATGTCATCCACCCCCTTTGGATGTCTCACGTCACCGAGCCCCTCCAGGCCCTTCAGCAGAATCTCGCCGCTGAGGCTCCTCGGGTGGCCCGGTGGAGTGGAGGGAGCCCCTTTTCGGAGGCGGACACCAGCACCGGAGGTGCTCTGGCCGACCTGTTGCCCATTCTGGAAGGGGAGAGGCGAGCCGGCCGGGGCGATGAGCGATCCTTGCGTTTGGCGGTGAACCACTGGTTTGATGAGGTGGCAGCGAGGAAAGGGGAGTCTTTTCGGGGGGCGCGGTATTTCCACCATCTGCGGGAGTACTTCACCGGTCCGGTGGTCCGCCGGTTTTTCATCTATGGAAGGGCGCGGTCCTGGGTGGAGAGCCGGCTGTGGCGACGTCTCTTGGACATCCCCTGGGCCAGTGCGTTGGGAGCCCTCTTGCTGGGATGGCCTCTGGCCCTCCTGGCGACGTTGGCGACTCCCTTTCCTCCCACGGTGGAGTTTCCCTTCATGCTCCTGCTTCTGGCCGTGGGGGGGTATGGGGCTCCCCATCTGGTGCCCGGCACCCGTGCGGATCGGGATGCCCTGATTCAGGAAGTGCATGACCATCAGGGAGAGTTGAATTCTCTTCCTTGATGAGGAGGACGATGTTTCATGGCTCGGTTTGATTTTTTGAGTCGAATGGGACAGGGGACCTCTCCCCTCAAGGGGAGACGGTGGCTCCGAACCTTGATCTTGAGCCTGGGGGGGTTCCTGGGCCTGTCCATTGCGTTCTCTTCCCTCACGGAATACATCAGGCCCCATGAAGCAGGAGTGAAGCAGTCCCGGTATGGAGGGGGGATTTCCGACAAGCCGTTTTTCGGCCCCGGTCTCTTCCTGACCGGACCGGGGGTCACCTACTACACCTTCCCCACCGTCCTGCAGATCCTCAACATGAACAGCGGGCAGGCGGAGTCGGTGGATGCCGAAGACAACACCCGAAACGTTCCCGCGTTGGAGGTGGATTCCTCCGATGGTTCCAAGATCCGAATCGATGCCACCCTGCTGTACCGGGTGAAGGATCCGATCCGAGTCCACACCCGCATCGGCCCCGGGCGGCTGTTTGAAGACAACGCCGTCATTCCCAAGGCATCCCAGGCTCTGAGAGAGAGTCTGGGGGCCCTTCGTGCCGAGGATTTCTACAACGAGGCCCTACGGGTTCGAGCCACCAGCGCCGCCCAGACGAAGTTGAACGTCGAGCTCAAGGAGCTGGGGCTGTCGGTGGATTACGTGCTCATTCGCCAGTATTCCTACCTTCCTGATTACCAGAGCCAGATCGAGGAGAGGAAGGTCCAGGATCAGCTTCTGTATACCAACCGCTCCATGGGGGAGGCCGCCAAGATGGAGTCCATCCGCAAGAAGCTGGATGCCGAGGGACAGGCGGCGGTGGCGGTGGAGCTTCAGCGTGGGAATGCCCTGGTGGCCAACATCCGTGCTGAAGCCGATCTCCAGGCCCGGAAGAAGAGGGCGGATGGGGATCTTCTGGTGGCCCTGGCCAACGCCCAGGGGACAGAACTGGAGAACAACGCCTACCGGGCTGGCCAGGGGGCGGACAATCTGGTGGGCATGGAGATGGCCGATGCCCTGGACGGAGTGGAAGTGATTTTCGTGCAGGGGGGCAAGGATGGCACCAATCTCCTTGACCTGGGTCAGGTGCTGAACCTTTTTGATGTACAAGGCAGGTGAGACATGAAAAAGCATGTATTTGCATTCATGGCTCTCTCCTTCCTGCTCTCGGGGTGTGCGGTTCATACCACCGAATCTACCGAGGTGGGGGTGAGGGTCAACATGCTGACGGGGGTTCTGGAGGAAAAGGTCTATCCCCCTGGAGGGACCTATTTTTTCGCTCCCTTCATCACCGACTGGTACACCTTCTCCACCGAGGCCCGGCGCCTGACCATGCTGGCGGATCCGAAGTCGGGGGACAGACAGGGCAAGGATGACCTGGAATTCAAGACCCGCGATGGCAATGACGTGGGGGTGGATGTCACCGTCATCTATCGCACCGTGCCCGAGAAGGCTCCCTTCATTCTGCGATGGGTCGCCAAAGACGATCAGGGTCTCAAGGAGCGCATCATCCGTCCCATGGCGCGAAGCATGATTCGTGACGTGTTGAACGGCCTCTCCTCCGAGGACATCTACGCAGGGCGCAAGTTTCAAGCCGCCGACAATGCCCGCAAGGTTTTGGACGGCGCCCTTCAATATTTCGGCGTCCGTTGCGACAACGTGATCCTGGGGGACCATCGGTTCCACCAGCGTTATCAACAGGCCATCAACGACCGCAAGGTCTATGACCAGCAGGTGAACACCAACCGCTCTGCGGCAGAAAACTCCCGAGGAGAATGGGAAGCCAAACTGGAGTCCACGCGAGGCGACGTGGAGAGGATGGTGGCTGCCGAAAAAGGAAAGGCCCAGCAATCGACCCTGGAGGCCGACGCCTGGTTCGTGTCCCGGCAGAAGGAGGCCGAGGCCATCCTGTCGGAACGGCGAGCCAGGGCGGAAGGGGTGCGGAAGATGAATGAGGCCCTCTCCGGCGCCGGCGGCCGGGTCATGGTGAAGCGCAAGATTGCTGAGAAGCTCAAGGGCAAGAGGATCGTGGTGCTGCCAGGGGGAGGTAGCAGCGACGTGGGAGTGCAGAAGCTGGATGTGAATGAGCTGCTGCGGGCCTATGGGATTGTCGAAGCGAGCGGGTCCACTCCCGCCACGACTCCTCCGGCCGGTAAAGGCCAGTGATCGGGAGGGACGATGTGGGGCCGGCCCTGAGTCGCCGCCGAATCCTGGGGGGCGGCCTCCTGTTTCTGGTTGCTTATGGTTCCGCTTTCGCAGTGGGGCATTTCCCCCTCTCCAGGGTGGTCAGCCAAGGGCTGGGCGCCTCACGATTGATCACTCTCCAGGCCGCCTTTGAAGCCCTGCTGCCCACCCGGGAAGACGCCCGAGTGGCCGCAGGCGGTGTGGATGAATTCATGGCCCGGGGGGATCCGGTGGCCAGGGAGGAATTGCGACTGGCCCTGTTCCTTCTGGAGCATGGTGGAGGGTTTTCCTGGTTCTCATTCAAACGGTTCTCTCGTCTGTCTGTCGAGAGGCGAGAACAGATCCTGGAGAGTTGGCTGCAGAGCCGGATCCCCGTGTTGCGACAAGTGTCTCAAGGTATCCGTAAAGCGGGGTATTTTACCCATTTTTCCCGTCCTGAAACCTGGATGGGGATCGGATATGACGGCCCGTGGGTGGGTCGGAGGGAGCGATGATTCGCAGCGGCGAAGAGGTTTCCCAGGGGTTCACAGCCAAGACGGAGATCTGCATCGTCGGCTCGGGAGCGGGGGGTGGCGTGGCTGCTTGGGTGCTGGCCGAGGCGGGATTTGAGGTCCTGGTCCTGGAGGAGGGACAGAACGTTCCCAAGGAGAGGATGACCCAGAGGGAGGAGCAGATGTATCCCCTCCTGTATCGGGACGGGGGCAACCAGATGACTGCGGATGGTGGGGTGTCGGTGCTCCAGGGACGCACCCTGGGGGGAAGCACTGTCATCAACATGGCCGATGTGGTGCCCATCCCGGTGCCGGTGTTGACGCATTGGAAGCGGAATTTCGGGGTGAGCCGCTACTCGGAGGTCCGGGTGGAGGAGGCAGCCCGGATCTGCATGGAAGAAATCTCCGCCGGCCCCATTGGGGAGAATCAACTCAACCGGAACAATCAGATTCTTCTGGAGGGAGGAGCGAAACTGAGCCTGACGGGAGGCAGGTTTCAACACAATCGGGTGGGGTGTGTGGGCTCAGGATATTGTCTCATCGGCTGTGCATATGACGCCAAACGATCGGTAGCATTGACTTTTTTGCCAAAAGCCTTGGCGACAGGGAGGGTTTTGATACAGACCGATGCACGGGTGGAGATCTTGGAGACCGATGCCCGGGGGGTCAGGGCGGCCGTGGGGAGGTTGGTGCATCCCCACACCCAGGAGGGAAGGGCTTCCTTTCGGGTGGAGGCGGAGCAGTTCATCCTCGCCAGCGGTGCCATTCACACCCCTCTTGTTCTTCAGGCCTCCCGGTTGGGTGGAGAGGCGGCGGGGAAGAACCTTTCCCTCCAGCCCCAGGCTCCGGTGGCGGCCACCTTCCCTGAAGAAGTGAAGATGTTTCGAGGCATTCCCCAGTCGGCGTTTCTCGATTCCACGGAGAGTATCGAGGCGGACCGAGGGCTGGGAGGGTTCCGCATCGAGGGGGTGGCGGCGACGCCGGGGATGGCGGCGGCCACCACAATGCTTCCTTCGGCAGGAATGAAACAGTTCATGGCCCGCTACCCCTTCGCCGCAGCGTGCCTGTGTCTGGTGCCGGATCGCCCGGCGGGGAAGGTCACCCGCAAGAAGAACGGCCGACCCCGCATTGACTATCCCCTGACCCCTGAGGTCGGCGCGGTCATGAAAGAGGCGATTCGAACTGCGGCGCGAGTGTATCTTCAGGCGGGGGCCGAGGCGGTGGTGCTTCCGTTTCCCGGCTCTTCCCTGGTGAAAAAGGAGAAGGATCTGGAGCAGCTTGCATATCACTCTGTGCGCCCCGCCGGGATGCCTCTGATTTCTGCTCACCCTCAGGGAACCTGTCGCATGGGTACCGATCCCCTGGCGACAGTGACCGATCTCAGCCTGAAGGTTCACGGGGTTCCCAACCTGCGAATCCTGGACGCCTCGGTTTTTCCCACCACGGCCTCCTCCCACACCATGGTTCCGGTCATGAGCTTCTCCTTCCTGGGGGCACGAGATCTGGCGGAGACCCTGGCCAGACGAAGAGGGTGAAACCCACCGGTCAAAGGTTGCGTACCCACCCCCGCCGCGACTCCCCAGCGGCTCACTGAGGCACTTCATGGGCACCCCGTTTCAAGTCACCTGGATCGATAAAGACGCCGCCACCGGGCCGGTGTTTCGCATTCATCGGGAGGGGTTTGTGGACACCTACTCCCGGGAGCGCCAGGGCCAGCGGGTTCTTCGCCTCAAGACCCGCAACGCTCCCCCCACCGATTATGTGGAGCCGGCGGTCCAGGCGTTTCGCGAATTGGCGGCTCACTGGGGAGGGCCCATCGTGTTCGTGATCGATCCCGACGTGAGCAAGCCACCAGCGGCAGCCTTTCTGTACGAGTGGAGTCGGCGAGCGTTTGCCAACGGGTCGGTGGATCAGTCCTACATGGTGATGAGCAACACCGTCACTGTGGCGCTGGGAAAGCTGGTGTGTCGCATGTTCGTGGCCGGGGGAATGCCCATTGATGCCGTCAAGGGAGACACCGGGCTGGCGGAAAAACTGTCTCACCTGGATCTCTCCCTGCCCAGACAGGGATGGAGCCTGGTGAATGAGTCCACTGCCCTGGTGCTTCATGGCCAGGGAGCGGGTGCGCCGGGAGTGTATTCACAGTTGTTTGCTCGGGCCCTGCGGCGGCTGGCGGGTAGGAGAAACGGATGAGCGCCTTGGCGATGGAGTCGGGGATTTCCACGGCGAAGGTGGCGGGGGCGATGGGGCGCCTCAAGGGCAAGAGGCGAGTGAAGGTTCTGTTCATTCGGCCTCCTCACGCCTATTGGCCCATCATCAATCAATCGGATAATTTTTTGATTCCATTGAATTATCCCACCCTGGCCGCCTGGTTGAGACATCGTCTGGACTTCGTGGACGTGGAGATCCTGGACTGCTGTGTGGAGAACGTGGGCTACCTGTCCTTGACCAAGGAGATCCGCCGTCGCCAACCTGATGTGGTGGCCATCGGGGAGAAGGTGGTCTACGCCGAGGACGCCAAGAGGGCCTTTCGCGCTTCCAAGGAGGCAAACCCCCGCATCGTCACCATGGCGGGAGGACACATCTTCACCCACGAGCCGGAGTGGGGAATGAAGACCTGTGCGGCCATCGACTACACCATTCGCTACGAGGGAGAAATCGCTTTTGAGCACTTCTTGCGAACCGCCCATGACGGGGGCACCGAGGAGGACTGCCTGAGCCTGTGTTGGATGGAGGAGGGGAGGATGCGGGTGACTCCCCTGGCCCCGGCCCTCAAGGATCTGGATGAACTTCCTCCGGCAGCCTTCGATCTGATGCCGGTGCAGAAATATTCCCCCTTTGGGTTGCTTTGGCCTCGGGCCGCCACCCTTCAGCGCAGCCGGGGATGCGTGGACACCTGCCGCTTTTGTTCGTGGATCTCCATGGAGAACAAACACGAAATGAACGAATCGGGGCAGATCGTGGACAGCCCCTGGTTTCGTTCCAAGTCGGTGGATCATGTCCTGGAAGAAGTGGATATCCTGTACCATAAATATGGAATCCGGTATTTATTTTGGGTGGATGCGACATGGAATGTCAACGACACGTGGCTCAATGAATTTTGCGACAAGATCATCGCCCGTAAATACGAACTCGGTTGGTGGGCCTTCATCCGTTACGATCTTCTTCCCAGGCAGCATGAGAACGGCACCCTGAAGAAAATGGTGAAGGCGGGGCTGCGTCACATGCTGGTGGGGGTGGAGAGGCCCCAGGGCGAGGCCCTCACCTGGCTGTCCAAACATCGCTACGGCGAAGATCTGGCCATCAAGACCTTTCACATGGTGCGGGACCATTACCCCGAAGTGTTTCGCCAGGGAACGTTCATCACCGGGGTGCGCTCCGACACCGAGGAATCCATCAAGGCCTTGCTGGCCCACGCCCATGCCTGCGATCTGGATTTTGCCGCCTTCCACCCCTGCACCCCCTTTCCAGGAACCCCCCTCTACGAAGAAGCCAAGGCCAAGGGCTGGCTGGAGGTCACTGATTTTTCCCGATACGACATGTTCGATCCGGTGATGGCCACCGAACACCTGAGTCGGGCCGAAGTGGCAAAGTGGACCACCTGGTGTCAGCAGAATTTCGTGGTGAAACAACCGGGGCGATATTTCAAACGGATGTTTTCACCCCACTCAGTGAGGCGGCGCCTTCACTGGTGGTTCTTCATCGCCATCAACCGGGTCTTGGTGGTGCAGGCCTGGAATGCCCTGCGAGGTCACGGAGAGTTTCAGGGGTTCGCTGGAGTCAACAAGCTTTGGAAGCCGGACTGGTATGAGGAATGAGGAGGGAAGACGAGGCGATCACATGCAGCCCAAGTGACCGATCTCCATGTCGGCGGGGCGCTCCAGGACTTCTGCGGCGGTGTCGGTTTCGACACGGAGCAATTCGTAGCTGAGGAAGTCGGAAATTCCGCCGCAGGGAAGAGAGGCGTTGGGAAGGGGGGTCACCTGGTAGGCGCCCAGCACGGCGGCGCGGTAGCGGGCTCCTCCCAGGGTGATGTTGGTGGTCTCTCCAGGAAAAACATCGATGGCGCCCTCATCGGTCTGGAACCGGGCGCTGGTATATTCCCAGGTGTACTGAGAGTCCCGGGAAGTTCCCACCACGTCTCCCCAGGTGACAAAATCAGCCCCCAGAAATTCGCTGAAGCGCCACGCGTCATCCCCATCATCGGCCAGGTAGACCGGCCCTGATTCATCACTCAACAGGATGCTTCTCTCCTCATGCAATCCCTGGGGATGAAGGAGGGCGGTGAAGGCTCTTCCGCTCAAAGTAGAGAGATCGGAGAGGCCGGGGGTGTGGAGGGTCAGCACGGTGTGAGGGTTTTCGGCGCCGTCGTTGTCCAAGGCAACCTCAAAATCCCGGCCTGAGCCGGTGACGGTGGCGGTGCCGGAGTAGGTGGCTTCGTCATAGGTGGCCAGCCCATCGGAAACCGCCAGGGCTTCCAGTTGCTCGGGAATGGTGCCGGTGGTGCAGCCGACAAGCAGGGGCACCAGACAAGCGGAGGCGGAGAGGAGGAGGCGCATGGGAGCTCCGGAGGGGCAAGGGGTGCGGTGAGGGCCGGTGTAGCACGGGCACAGCCATGGAGTCGGGCGAGATCGGGCCCGTTTTGTTTTCGTGGAAGAAGGCAACGGGAAGGTACCGGGGGAAATCTTCGTCGATCCGTTCCCCGTCTTTTTTCCGCACGGTCTTCCTGGCAAGCTGCCTCCCCCCCTTGTGGGGTCACCCTCTCAAGAGGTGCATCGTGGGACGGCAGAAGGAAAAAGCGGAGCGAGCGGTGGAGGGAGGGGGAACAGGCACCTCCCTTGGGGAAATCCTGAAGGCGCAGGGGTGGAAGGGAGGGATTGAGGAGACGTTGGGGACCCGGGTGGTGGCCTCTCCTTCTCAAGGAGGGGGGAACGTAAAAAGCACCTTTGATGCTCGCTCCGAAAAAGGAAAAAAGGCGGTGATCCACATGGAGAGGAAAGGCAAGGGAGGGCATCCGGTGACGGTGATCAAGGGGTTGAGTCAGACCGATGAGGAAAAGGTGGAGTGGTGCCGTCTGCTCAAGAAGGAGTTGGGGTTGGGGGGGAGCGTCTCTGAGGGGAACATCGCCGTGCTGGGGGAGCAGGAGTCGAGGGTGAGGGAGTGGCTGGAGGCCCGGGGAGTAAGGGTATCGGGGCGCTGAGTCTTCGCCTCAGGAATTAGGAGGGAATCGGGAAGATTGACGAGGGCATGGCCGGGGCTACAAGGGCGCGGGGCTTTGAAGGGGAGTAGAATCCTCGCGACCGAGTGCGGGCTGGACGGGTCGTCTGGCTCAGGAGGGTGCGGGGCGGGTGATGGCGGTGATGAGGCAGTTGTGGGCTAGAGCAGGAAGGGCGCTTCCCACGGGGATTGTGGGTTTGGTGGCCTCGGCCCTGGTGGTGGGCGGTGGCATTTCCGTAGCGAGGGGGGCTACCCCCTCGTCGAGCCCCATTCTCTATGACACCACCGACAGCGAGGCCCTGAGGGCAGGGTTGCTGCGACTGGCGCGGGATCGTCTGGGTGCCTCCCTGCCCCAGAGTGCGGTGAGGGGGTTGAAGGTGGCCCCTGCGGGAGAGCCCAAGAAACTCCTCTTTGAGGGCTTCATGTTGGAAGAGGGGGGATGCCGAGGCACTGTTCCCGACAATGAAATTCGGGCCACCGTCCAGAACCTGACCCTCTACGCCCAGACTCGTCAGTCGGGGAGGGCGGCGGCGGTGCAGGCTGAACTGGAGGGGGTCCTTCAGGCCGTTCCTTGCGTCGAACCGAGCCGGGGTGCCGCCTACGCTCGGGACGCTTTGGTGGCGGTGGGTTCCCTGTGGGCGCTGCGGGGTGAGGAGGGGGATGCCATCCGGGCGCGGGACCTGATGGCCCGGGCCCTGGTCATGGGGGCCCAGCCCAAAGAGGAGTCGGGTTCGGCGGCGGTGAATGGGTCGGTGCTGGCGGGGAGACTGGAGCTGTTACCGGCCCGGACCTTGGAGGCGGTGGCGGTGGTGCCAGGGGGGGGATTGTTTTGGGACGGGAACCCCCTGACTCCGGGGCAAGGGGTGGCGGCGGTTCCTGGGAGGCACCTCCTTCAGATCAAGGGGGTGGATGGGGAGGTGAGCGGGGCCTGGGTTTCGGTCGGCGCCGAGGCAGGAGTCCTGTGGGTGGCCGATCCTCAAGGATTCATCGCCGCGCTCCCCCTTCCCGCTCTTTCCGAACCGCCACGATGGGCCATCGTCAAGGCGGGATTGGAGGGGTTGATGGGGGGACTGGGAGAGCGCCGGGTGCTGGTGGGGAGGCAGGACGGCTCGCTGGTGATGCTGGATCTGGTTCGGTCTCGGGGAGAGGTATGGGTTTCCGAAGAAGGACCGGGCCGTCGCCGCCGTCCTCAGGGGTGGATGTCGGTGGGAGGATCCTGGGGAGGTCTTGCCCAACCGCAAGGTGGCTCCCTGGTGGTGGGAGACTCGGGATTTGCCAATCATTCCGGTGGGATGAGCCTTGAAATCTGTGGGCGCATCCATCGATTGTTTGGTCTGGGAGTGAGGGGAACGTTTCTGATTTCAGGGGTGTCGGGTCCTCTTCGGATCTGGGGAGTGGTTCGCCCCGGTTTTCTCATTGCTCCGGAAGGGAAGGGGGCCCGGCCGCTGGTGGCGATTCAAGGAGTGTTTCATTCCTTGCCGGTGGATGCAGAAAGCTGGGGCGGTGGGACCTGGGCCCTGGGAGGAGGAGTGGCTGCTGGGGTGGAAGTGCCCTTTCGCCGGGGAGGGCCTCTGTGGCTGCGTTTGATGGGGGAGGCGGGAGTGAGTCGGGATCTGGGGAGGGGAGAAGTTTTTGTGGAGATGGGAGGTGAGTTGGGTGTCACCATCCAGTTTGCTCAGTAAGTTTGCGGGGTTGACGATCCTGACGGCAGGAATTTCCGGCTGTTCTCCTTCCCCATGTGATCTGGAGGATCCCGGGGTTCTCCTGGGTTCGGGGGCTGTCCTGGTGGTCTACGAGGACGAAGATGGGGACCAGTGGGGGGCCCGGACCCAGGTGGTGTGCGACGAGGACGGTCAGGCGGAGGCTCCGGCAGGCGCGGCGTTTCGGGGTGGGGACTGCGATGATCTGGATCCCCAGAATTCTCCTGGTCAGACCGAGATGTGCGACGGGAAGGACAACGACTGTTCTGGGGCTCCCGACGAGGACGAGCTCGACCAGGATGGGGACTCGGTCCGCCGCTGTGAGGGGGACTGTGATGACGGGGACGGGGAGAGGTTTCCTGGCGCCGAGGAGGTCTGTGACGGCAAGGACAACAACTGCGACGGGTCACCCGAGGTGGATGAGGGGGATGGGGATTCGGATGGTGTGAGGGGGTGTGAGGGCGATTGCGATGACGGAGATCCCCAGCGCTCTCCCGATGCCGAGGAGGTTTGCGACGGGAAGGACAACGACTGCGACGAGGTTCTGGGAGGGGGCGAAGAGGACGCCGACTCGGACGGGGTGCTGCGCTGCGAGGGGGACTGTGACGATCTGGACCCTCTTCGCTCCCCCAGTCTCGCTGAAGGGTGTGACGGCGTGGACAACGACTGTGATGGTGAGGTGGACGAGGGGCTTGCTGCGGCGACCTGGTATCCCGACGGGGATGCCGACGGATATGGAGATGGAACCAGCGGAGTCACCACCTGTGACGGTCCCCCGCCTGGATACCTGGCCGATGCCCAGGACTGCAACGACGAAAACGGCTCCATCCACCCGGGAATGGCCGAGTCGTGCAATGGCTTTGATGATGACTGCTCCGGAGCGGTGGATGACAACATCCCCTATCAGGAATGGTATCCCGATGGGGACGGGGATGGATATGGAGATGGAACCCTGGGAGTGAGCACCTGTTACGGCGCCCCCGGCGGGTATCTGGCCGACGGAACCGACTGTGACGATAGCGATTCCGGCATCCATCCCGACCAGGAGGAGTCCTGCAACGGCTGGGATGATGATTGTGATGGAAGCACCGCCGAGTCCGTCTGGGAAGTCTCCGGCCGCTCCTTCCTGGCCTGTCCACGGTCAACCACCTGGGAGGATGCTCAGGCAGGCTGCCAGGCGCTGGGAGAGGGCTGGGCCCTGGCCTCGTTGGGAGGGACCGAAGAGCAGGAGGGGATGACGGAGGTCCTTCTGGGAGAGGGATACGGAGATTCCTGGTTTGGCCTCCATGATCGAGACGGGGAGTGTTCCTTCCAGTGGGTGAACGGAGCGTCTCTGACGTGCTCAATGGTCACCGATGGGGGGTCCGTGTGCCACCTGGAAGAGGGGAGTGGGTGCGATCCCTACTCCTTCTGGGAGAATGGGTTCCCCTTTGATGGCAGCGACGCTCTGGACTGTGGAGTCCTTCTCTCGGGCTCCTTGACCGACGCGGATGGAGATGGCAGCCCCGAGCCCTATCATTGGGGAATCTCCGGATGCACGACCCTCCTCCCCTTTGTGTGTGCCGAGGAGGGGTAGAGGCCTTCACCTCTTGCCCCCTTCTATTCTTCCCAGAGATTTTCCACCATGTAATTGAACGCCTGGATCAGGCGGCCGGTTTCGGAGGAGACAGAACGCGTGTCCAGTGTGGCGACGATGCCAAACCCCGAGGTGGCCAGGGCCCGTCCCAGGTCCCGAGATTCTTCACAGGCCTTCTGCAGACAGCGAAACTGGGTGATTTCATCCTCATCTTTGTCGATGGCCTCTTTCACCCTAAGTTTCAGGCGTTTGAGGATACGAGGTTCGGTGAATTCCTGAATCAGAAGATGGAGTTTTTGAGCCAGGACGGCGGTGTCGGTCAGGGAAATATTCATGAAATCTCCATTTTACTTCCGAGTGCCGAAGCGGATGTCAATGCCGATGCGGAGTTGAAGTTCACGCCTGCGGGTGGAATAGACCTTGCGCTCATCCCGATCCCCGGCCTCCTCCTCAGGAAGGGAGACTCGCCACACGTCACTGGGATCGTCGGGATGCTCCAGGCTCACCTGATGGAAGCCCAGATCCAAGGAGGGGCCTGCCGCAATATTGGCGGAAAGCCCGGTGAACAGCAGGGACACGCGGGCGGCGGCATCCCACCTGTGGGCGGAAAGAGGTTCCGGGACGATCTCCACTCCTTCTTGTCCGTTCTTTTCAGCGGTGGATGGGGGAACCGTGAGGGCGAGCTCCTTTCCAGCAACAGGGACTGCCAGGGAAACAGAGCCACCCCACGCCAGCAAGGCGCGGGAGCTGATCTCCACCTCCCCTTCCACCCCCCCAAAAGCGCCCACCGAGGAGAAGCTGTAGGTACCAGCATCGAGAAATCCCAGATCTGACACATACTTGGCGTTTCCAGCCCAGGGAGAGATGGAGCCCCGAATGATGGAGACTCCTCCTTCGGCTCGGAAGGCGGCCTTTCTGCGTCCCACAGAAAAGGAGGGCAGGAGGCGGAGGATGGCTCCGACGCGGAACTCCAGGGTGGAACCGGGAGAGCGGTCATCGGGCAGCCCAGCAGTCAGGGGGAGGTCGAGATGAAGGGAGACGGTGGGTCCAAAAGCCACCAGCGGAAATAGGGAGAGACGAGAATGGAGGGAGGCTGGGACCCCGCCGATGGAACGAGCGGGGGTGTAGGTTGAGGCCCCCGTACAGGCGGCGTTGATGGATTGTCCGGTGGCGGGAGTTCCATCGTCGGTACAGTCCAGTTGATGAAAATCGATCCCCGCGCTGTAGTTCAGGGCCACTTCCAGGCGGTCGGGTTTGGCCACCCATTGAGAGGAGGGGCCGGTACCGGCGGCGGGGGCGTCCAGTCGGCTCAGGCGACGAACGGCCTCGGTTCTCAGGGCTTCCAGGGAGGGGTCGCTGTCGGCGGAGCGGATGAACGCGGAAAGGTCGGTGCGGGCCCATTCGGTACGCCCCAGGCACTGAGCCAGGGCCCCCCGCCAGTACTGGAGGTAACTCACCTGGGAATCCTTCCAGGCCAGATCCACCTTGCGAAAAACCTCGGCGATGACCACCTGGTCATCGGGGCTGGGAGCCCTTTCATACAGGCGGGGGCACCGGTCCTGAATGGTACGAAAAGCCTCGGTGGCGGCGAGTCGAGCGGGGTCAGGTGGGGTCTGGGCGAAGGAGGAAGGAACCCCGCCTCCCAGCAGAATTCCGGTCAGAACCAAGATAAAAAAGAGGGGAGACCCCTTTGGGTTGGTCGGCGGGCTCCCTGACATCACCATCCTCCCCAGGGGGAAAGAGGTGCAATGTACAGATGGTTTCGCTCATCGGAGGAGCGGGTTCCCCCCACTGCTACCACCGCCAGCCAGGAGACGGGATGGCCTCCCGGCGGCGTGTACTGGGCCACCGCCACTTCCTGGTGACCCCGGGTGGTCAGGGGGAGGGTTTCGGTGCGACCGGATTTGCGGTTGTAACGAAGGATGGGGTTGCCATTGCGGGGATCGGCCGACACCACATAGGTCCAGCCGTCCGCAGTGCAGGTGGGGTTCGGCGCGGCGCCAGGGGGGAGATACACGTTGCGGAGGAGGACACGGGCCGCTCCTTGGGGGGACGTGGGACGGGTGACCTCCAGAAGTACCAGGTTGCCGTCCGGGGCCCGAGCGTGGGCGAGCAAGGTGTCCTCCCCCGGTACCTTGCTGAGGGAGAGGAGGGTGTAGGACTGCAAGATGTCCACGATCCCTTGGGTGATCCCCACCTCTCCTCCCAGTTCCTTGACGGCGGCCAGGCGGGTTTTTCGGTGCGTCTGGGCGATGTAATAGATCAGCCCCTGGTCGGTGGCCACCGACAGGCCGTGTTCAATTTCCTCCTTTGTGGATGAAAGACGAATGATTTCAGAGCGTTGAACAGATCCTCCCAGGCGAACCAGGTCGGTGCCTCTTCCGTCTTCAATGACGGCGAACAGGTAGCCCCGGGAAGCGTCCAGGGCCACTTCTCCCACTCGGGCGGGGACCTCAGGACCGACCCTGGAAGCTCCGTCATGCACCATCAAACGGGCCTGTCCCCCAGCCGATCTGAGGAAG
>CAYRTW010000131.1:0-15746 GCA_964426935.1 uncultured Rickettsiales bacterium | reverse complement strand
GTGGGCAGAAGATGTCCACTCCTTGGAAATGGAGGCGGCAGGGAAGTACCTGGATCCGGTGTACTGGGACCTTCGAGCCTGGGCATGGCGAGGTCAGGGGGGAACCGACGATGACCTGGGCAAGGTGCTGGGCTCGGTGGCGGCAGCAGGAGACGTCACTGGAGATGGCAAAGGGGATGTCTGGGTGGGGGTACCCTCCTATTCGGGATTGTTTACCGGTGGAGGGGCCCTGGTGCTGGTCCCAGGAATGGACGAGGGGGGAGGTGGAGATCTGGATTTGTGGGGGGAGAATCTTCTCACCGACGAGCTTGGGACAGGCCCTGAGTCCCGTCTGGGCGCTCCTCTTTCTGATGTACAGACCGACTCCGAGCACTTTCTTTTTGTGGGGAGCAGCGGAGAGGGCATCGGCCGGGCCATCGGCTTCCGAGTGGTGGGAGGCAGCCAGATCCTGGACACCACCGCCGTCATCAGCGCGGTGACCTCTTCTCAAGGGGTAGACGGAGGACTGACGGTGGAGGTGACCGACCTCTTCGGTGGAGATGCCCTGGCCCATGCCTACCTCCAGCCCGCCGACTCGGGGGGAGGAGGAGGGGCCGGGCTGGTGGCCGTGTTTGAAGGCCCGGTTCAAGGAGATGCCTCGTTGGACGCCGCTGTCGCCTTGTTTCAGGGCACTCCGGAGGACCAGGTGGGAGCCTCGTCTGCCTCGGCCAATCTGGATGGGGATGCCTACGGAGACCTGTTCGTCGGTGCGCCGGGAGCCTTCGGGACTGGAGCGGTGTTCGCCCTTCTGGGCGCGGGCCTTTCCGATGGAGACGGAGTGGCCCCCCGAGACGGGGATTGCGATGACGGCCAGGCCGCCGTCCATCCTGGGGCGGTTGAGCGTTGCACCGATGGACTGGACAATGACTGCGATGGCGGTGTGGATGGGGAAAGTCCTCCTTGCTCTCTCAGCGGATCGGGAATCCTGGTGAATTGCAGCCAGATGGGGGCCGGGTCTCCCCTCTCCGCTCTCCTGCTCCTCCCCCTGCTGTCCTTTCTCCGGAATCGAAGGAGCCGAAACTTCAGAGCCGGGGGAGCTGCTCTTCTTCTGCTCCTTTCTTCCCTTCCCCTTTCCCTTCTCTCCTGCTCCACCGCTCCTGACGACGAATCCGACCCCGTCACCCTGACCCTTCTCTACCCCGTTGACGGGGACACCTTCATCGGATCCCTTCTACCGATCCAGGTGGAGATCTCAGGCGCTCGGTTCGCCCCAGAAAATCAAGGAAATCCAGCATCCTCTGGAGAGGTCCTGATGAGACTGACCCTCAACGATCAAGATGCGGGCGTGTACGGAGGACCGGTGGTGGTGCTGGAGGAAATGACCCAGGGGACGTTCCGCATCACCGCCGAACTGGTGGACACGGAGTTGAATTCCCTGAACCCCCCGGTCCTGGTGACCGCTGAGGTGGGAGTGCTCACCGCCGCTCCCGAGCTCTACCTATTGGGACCCCTTGATGGGCAGACGGTGGCCGCCGCCGATTTCCAGGTCCAATACATGGTCAGCGGATTCACTTTGGATTTGGAGCAGGTCGGCCTGCCTCCTCAGCCAGGAACCGGGCACGCCAACATTTCGGTGGATGGAGTGCTGGTGACCCAGGACGCCGACGGAAGCGCCGCCCTGATGGACATCGCCGGAGGCTCCCACGTTCTGCGGGTGGAACTGGTCAACAACGATGAATCTTCATTGAATCCAGCGGTCTACCAACAAGTTCAGGTCACCGTGGCCGAAACCGGGGTCAACATCCTCACCCCCGAGGACGGAGAGGTGGTGGACTCTCCCGATGTCACCCTCACCTACGAAGTGTTCGGTTTCATCCTTGACAATGAGACCTTTGAGGGAGAGCCCGAGCCGGGTATCGGCCACGTTCACATCTACCTGGACGGAGCCTACGTGGGGCCAGATGCTGACATGGTCTGGGAGTTCACCGCTCTGCCTCCCGGGGAGCACACCGCTGAGGTGCGCCTGGCCAGCTATGGTCATGTGGAGATAGAAGAGGTCCCCCCGGCTGTGGTCACCTTCACAGTGGATCCCCACCCCGAAATCATCATCGACTCCCCTCCCGATGGCTCGCTGGTGGGCCCTTCGTTCAACGTCACCTATCACGCGCTGGCCTTTCAGATATCTCCTGAGTCGATCGGCATGGAGCCGGTGCCGGGAGTCGGGCATGTCCACATGGACATCGACGGGGAGTACGTTACCTTTGACGCCGATGGCTCTTTCCAGGTGACCGACCTGTCCCCAGGCTATCACCTCATTGAGCTGTCCCTGGCGGAAAACAATCACTCTCCTCTATCGCCGCCGGTGGTGGATTCCATTTCAGTCGAAGTCACCAACTAGCTGAAACTATAAAAGAAAATCCTCAGCGATTCCCACCGAACAGGGGGAGCTGGGGAGGTCTGCGCGCGTCCAGAGGCTCCACCGGATACTCCCCGGAGAAGCAGGCGTCGCAGAAGGTCTGATGCCCCTGGTGGAGAGCCTGGTGCATCCCCTCCCGAGACAAGTACCCCAGGGAATCCACCTCCAAGAAGGAGAGCCTCTCCTCCGGGCCTCGTACCGCCGCCAACAGCTCTTCTTTTCGGGGAGTGTCCACCCCGTAGTAGCAGGGGCCCGTGGTGGGAGGGGAGGCCACCCGGACGTGGACCTCGGTGGCCCCGGCCTTTCGCAACATCCGCACGATCTTTCGGCAGGTGGTGCCTCTCACCAGGGAGTCGTCAATCACCACCACCCTCTTGCCCTCGATGACCTGGCGCACCGGGGACAGCTTCATCCTCACCCCCAGGTCCCGGGTCCCCTGTTCAGGGGCGATGAAGGTCCTTCCCACGTAGTGACTGCGGAGGAGCCCCAACTGGAAGGGAAGTCCCAGCTTCTGGGCGTAGGCCATGCCGGCGGGAACTCCCGAGTCGGGCACCGGCACCACCACATCGCCTTCAGCAGGCTGCTCTTCGGCGAGTCGAGTCCCCATCCTGCTGCGGGCCCCGTAGACCTCGTGGCCGAACACCCTGCTGTCGGGACGGGCAAAATAGACGTGCTCGAAGATGCAGGGACGGGGAGATTCGGCCCGGGCCAGGGGACGAAAGCTCACCACTCCACCCCCATCCACGATGATCATCTCCCCCGGCTCCACCTCCCGCACCACCTCTGCTTCCACCAGATCCAAAGCGCAGGTCTCCGATGCCACCACCCAGGCACTTCCCAGTTTCCCCAGGACCATGGGCCGAAACCCCCAGGGGTCCCGCACCGCGATAAGCCGGTCGGGGGACAGGATCAGCAGGGAATAGGCCCCCATCACCTGATGGAGGGCATCCACCACCCGATTGACCAGGGTGCGCTGGGTGGATCGAGCGATGAGATGGAGGAGGATCTCGGTGTCGGAGGTGGCTTGAAAGAGGGCTCCCAGAGCCTCCAACTGCTCCCGAACGATGCTCGCATTGACCAGATTGCCGTTGTGGGCCACCGCCAGCCCCCCATGGGAGCGGATGGCAAAGGGCTGCAGATTTCTTTCGTCCTGACCACCCGCGGTGGAATAGCGGTTATGGCCGATGGCAGCGCTTCCCGAAAGGGTCTCCAAGGTGGGAAATGGAAAGGCGTCCGCCACCAATCCCATGGAGCGGTGAGCCCTCAGCACTCCCTGATCGAAGGTGACGATTCCCGCCCCCTCCTGGCCCCGGTGTTGAAGGGCGTGGAGACCCATGGCGACGATCCGGGCGGCATCCTGGTGTCCCCACACCCCAAAAATGCCACACTCCTCCCGGAAGCGGTCCCCCCTCCCTCCTTCTCGTATCATTCTCCCGTCAGCCCCAGGGCTCGGGTAAATCCATGATGATAGGCAGCACCCAATGCGGGGAGGGAGACGTGGAGGAGGGTCTCCGTGGTGCCGTAGGGATCGCCGACGGGCTTTCGGGCGATGCGAAGAGCGTCTGCAGAGGTCTCCCCCAGCCAGGTGACCGGACATCCTTCCTCTCGACACAGGGCTTGGAGGGCCTCCCACTGCTTGTGAGACAGGCTGACCAGGATCCTCCCGTGGGATTCACCAAACAGCAGCTCCAGGTCGGAGAGATGAGGAGGGGCCTCCACGTAGAGATCCGCTCCCACGAAGCGCCCATGGGGAGGGCCGAGGACACAACTCTCTGCCACGGCCACCGCCAGACCTCCATCGGAGAGGTCGTGGGCGGACCGCAGCAACCCTCGGCGGATGGCCTTGCGGCAAGCGGAATGGACCTTGCGCTCCAGGTTCCAGTCCACCGCCGGAGGGCGGCCCGTTTCCTGACGATGGAGAGTGCGCAGATACTGGGAGGCGGCCAGGGTCCCCTCTCCTTCCCCCAGGAGGGCCACCACATGGCCGACCTCTTGGAATCCGGCACCTATCTCCGGCACATCTCCCTCTATGAGCCCCACCATGCCGACCTGGGGAGTCGGGTGGATGGCCTGACCGAAGGTTTCGTTGTAGAGGCTGACGTTTCCTGACACCACCGGAATTCCCAGCTCGGTGAGGGCATCGGTCAGGCCCCGCACCGACTCCCGAAACTGCCACATGATCTCCGGCTTCTCCGGGTTTCCGAAGTTCAGGCAATCGGTGATTCCCAGGGGTTCGGCTCCCACGCAGGCCAGATTTCTCGCCGCCTCCGCCACCGCCCCCGAAGCGCCGTGGAAGGGATCCAGGTAGCACCAGGTGGGGTTGCAGTCGCAGGTCAAGGCCAGGGCCCGCCCGGCATCCCGAATCCGAATGACCGCCGCATCTCCCCCCGGCTGCTGGAGGGTGTTGGTCTGCACCATGTGGTCGTACTGGCGATACACCCAGCGTTTGGAGGCAGTGTTGGGATCCCCCAGCACCTGCAGGAGGGCCTGGGCAAAGTCGTCCGGGGGAGGAACTACGGGGGGAAGGGCGGTATCGATCCGGTAGGCGGGTTCGCTGCAGGGGCGGTCGTAAACCGGAGCCTCATCAGTCAAGGCCAGGACGGGGATATCCGCCACCCTCCTGCCCTGGTCGAACACCTGCCATCGGCCGGTCTCGGTGACCTCCCCCACCACCTCCACCTCCAGGTCCCACTTGCGAAACACCTCCCTGACCACCTCTTCCTTGCCCCGGGTGGCGATGATCAGCATCCTCTCCTGGCTTTCGGAAAGGAGAACCTCGTAGGGAGTCATTCCCACCTCTCGCCGGGGAATCTTGTCCACATCCAGGCTCAGCCCCGTGCCACCCCGGCCTGCCATCTCCACCGAGGAGGAGGTCAACCCCGCCGCGCCCATGTCCTGGATGGCCACGATGGCGTCCTTTTCCATCAACTCCAAGCAGGCTTCGATGAGGAGCTTCTCGGTGAAGGGGTCCCCCACCTGCACGGTGGGCCGCTTGGATTCGCTCTCATCGGAGAACTCCTCGCTGGCCATGGTGGCTCCATGGATGCCATCCCTGCCGGTGGCCGAGCCCACATACATGACCGGATTGCCTGGACCCGCAGCGATTCCTCTGAAGATCCGGTCACTTCGACAGATCCCCACCGCCATGGCGTTCACCAGGATGTTGCCGTTGTAACAGGGGTGAAAGGAAACCTCGCCGGCCACGGTGGGCACGCCTACGCAGTTTCCATAACCACCCACCCCCGCCACCACTCCCTCCAGAAGCAGGCGCATCCGGGGAGCCTCCGGATCACCAAACCGCAGGGCGTTGAGGTTGGCGATCGGGCGCGCTCCCATGGTGAACACGTCCCTCAGGATGCCTCCCACCCCCGTCGCGGCCCCCTGGTAGGGCTCAATGAAGGAGGGGTGATTGTGGCTCTCCATCTTGAACACCACCGCGAGCCCGCCGCCGATGTCGATGGCACCGGCGTTCTCCCCCGGACCCTGAAGCACTTTCGGGCCCTTGGTGGGCAGGGTACGAAGCCACACCCGACTGCTCTTGTAGGAGCAGTGCTCCGACCACATCACGCTGAACACCCCCAGTTCGGTGAAGGTGGGCTCCCTTCCCAGGAGCTCCAGAATTCGCTGATATTCCTCAGGACGCAGTCCATGGGAGGCCACCAGTTCGGGAGTGATTTCAGGCTGTTCGGGGGTCTGGGTCACGGGTTCTCCAGGATGGCCGGGCCGTTACCGGGGCAGCAGCAGGACAATCAGGCAGCAGCGAGGGAGAGGGCAGCGGCAAGCAGGGCCCTCCCGTCGGTGGCGCGGAGGGAAGGGTCTGCAGCCCTGTCGGGGTGGGGCATCAGTCCCAGGACGTTCCCGGCCTCAGACACCACTCCCGCAATGGCTGACAGAGATCCATTGGGATTGAAGTTCCCTGTGGAGCCTCCCCGGGCGTCGCAGTATCGAAAGGCGACCCTCCCCTCCCCCTCCAAGCGGCTCAGCGTTTCGGAATCGGTGTGGTATCGCCCCTCGGCGTGGGCGATGGGCATCCTGACCACCTGGCCCGGAGCATAACCACCGAGCCATCCCGTGCCCGGGCCCTCCACACGCAAATACACGTCCTGACAAAGAAACTTCAGTCCGGCGTTGCGAAGGAGGGCCCCCTCCAGCAGGCCCGCTTCGGTCAGGATCTGAAACCCGTTGCAGATTCCCACCACCGGACCTCCCCGGCGGGCAAAGGCGACCACCTCCTCCATGATGGGGGAAAAGCGAGCGATGGCTCCGCAGCGGAGGTAGTCCCCGTAGCTGAATCCACCAGGGATGACCACCGCGTCCACCCCCTGAAGGTCCCGATCCTTGTGCCATAAGTATCGGACCTCCCCCGAGGTGGCGGCAGCGACGGCGTGGCCGCAGTCCGTGTCGCAGTTGGATCCAGGGAAGACGATGACGCCGGTTTGCACGTTCAGCTCCCGTCCACGACTTCCACCCGGAAGTCCTCAATCACCGTGTTGGCCAGGAGTTTCTGCCCCATGCCGTTCAGGTCTTGAAGGGCGGCTTCCCGGCCTTCTCCAGTCAGCTCAAGCTCAATGAACCTGCCGATTCGAACATCCTGGACCGAAGAAAACCCCAAGGTGCGAAGGGCGTGATGAACGGCCCGCCCCTGGGGATCCAGAACCCCTTTTTTCAAGGTGACGTATACGCGGGCTTTCATGGTCAGGCACTCCCGGTGGCAGCGAGGATACGGCGGAGCACTTCCTGGTAGGCTTCTTCGGTCCCCCCCAGGTCTCTTCGAAATCGATCCTTGTCCAGGCGCTCCCCGCTCACCCGGTCCCACAAGCGGCAGGTGTCGGGGGAGATCTCATCGGCCAGAATCAACTCCCCTCCCGACAGGGTTTGGCCAAACTCCAGCTTGTAGTCCACCAGATCGAGTCCCGCTTCGGCGAAGAGGGGACGAAGGAGGCCATTGATCCGGCGCGCCAGGGCGAGGATGTCATCTACAACAGCATCCTCCGCCAATCCGAAGGCGTGAATGTGGGAGCGATTGATGAGGGGATCCTGAAGGGCGTCGTTCTTGTAATACAGCTCCACCACCGGCCCGCGGGGAATGTCCTCCCCCTCGGGGCGACCGAAGCGGGAAGCCAGGGATCCCGCCACCCGATTGCGGATCACCACTTCCAGGGGAACGATCTTCACCGCCCGAATCTCCATCTCCCGGGGAGAATTCAGGGAAATGAAGTGATGGGGGATCCCCCGATTTCCCAGCCAGGTAAACAGGCTTGCCGACATGCGGGCATTGACGACCCCCTTGCCGGCGATGGTCCCCTTCTTCTGGCCGTTGAAAGCGGTGGCATCATCCTTGAAATACTGGACATAGACCGAGGGATCCGCCGTAGCGAACACCACCTTGGCCTTGCCTTCGTAGAGAGGGGGGCTGGTTTCCATGGCGAGCCTCGATGGAATCCGAACGGGAGGGAGGGGAGAGTCCCCAAAGAGGGCGGCATTCTACCTGGGAAGATCCACTTGGCAACTGGTTTGACCCCACTGGACGGAAGGGTCCCGAGAGACTCTTTCCCTGGGGGCGAGGTCCCTGCCATGATGGCTCCACCATGCGGGTCCTGCTTGTCACCCATGCCTTTCTTCCCCGTTCCCTGGCGGGAGTCGAGGTGTACACCGCTTCCCTGGCACGGGCCTTGTTGCGCCAGGGCAACAGTGTGGGAATTTTCACCGCAGCGACGGTAGGCGCCGATCCCCACGGCGGAACGGTGGAGGAGGACTTTGAGGGAATGCCAGTGTGGCGCCTCACCATGAATCATCCCTACCGACCCCTGGCCGCCACCGTTCGGGACGGGATGGTGGAGGAGGCACTAAGGGGGGTCATGAAACGCTTTCGCCCCGACGTGGTTCACTTCCAACATCTCCTCCACGCGTCTTCGGGCTGTATTGATGAGGTAGTGATGGCGGGCACCCGGGCGGTGTTGACCCTTCATGACTACTACGTGACCTGCCCTTCGGGAGGACAGCGCTTCCGACGGGGCATGGGGATCTGCGAGACCCGGGATTTCGCCACCTGCGCCGCCTGCTTCCGAGGGTATCGCCATCGGGAAGGGCCCCTGGAATCCCTGGCCCTGACCTGGCAGAGGCGAACACCGACAGGTCTGGGGGGAAAGCTTTTTTCCACGTTTGCCCGACTCCCCGCCCCGGTGCAGACGGGAATTCGACGGATCAACGGTGTCCTGGCTCGGTCAAGAGAGGAGAACGCCGCGCGGGAGGGGGCCAGTGGGGAGGAAATTCGGGCCGTGGACTCTCGCAACCGGGATTTCGCCGAGACCCTGAGCCGAGCCCACGCCCTCCTCTCCCCCTCCGCCTTCCTCGCCCATCGCCTGGAAGAGGAAGGAGTGGTGGAGAGGGGGCGTATTGGCGTCATTCCCAATGGCACCGATCTTCCCCAGCATCCTTCCCCACCTCCTGGGGTGAAGTCCCCCTCCTCTCCACTTCGAGCCCTGTTCCTGGGAACTCCTTCTCCCCACAAAGGGCTGGAATTGCTGGCAGAAGTGGCCACCAGGCTCTCCTTGGGGGTGGCGGAGATCCTCATTCAGGGCCCCAATCCCTTCCCCGCCTATCGGGCCGAGCTGTCCTCCCTTTCCCAGGCTCGGATTCGCTTTCTGGGGGAGGTTCCTCCCGCGGAGGTAGCCGCGGTCCTGGACGCCTGCGATGTCCTGTGCCTTCCCTCCCAATGGTGGGAAAACGCCCCCCTCACCCTTCTGGAGGCCCGAGCTCGGGGGAGGCCGGTGCTGGCCAGTCGCATCGGTGGCATCCCCGAGTCCGTTTCAGACGGAGTGGATGGCTTTCTTCTGCCCCCGTCTGACGTGACCGCCTGGGTACAGGCCCTGGAGAGTCTGGCCCGGGACAGGGGACGCCTGGCTCGCCTGGCCGCCTCGGTTCGCCCCCCTCCCTCCATGGACCAACACGCCCTCGCGGTGCGGCAGAGATATTCGTGAACGGACTCCCCCTTCTTGTTCCTGTACATCCCCGCCCATTGTCGGCGGAGACCCCCCAGATTTCGGTGGTGATTCCGGTGTGGAACGGGGGAGAGAAGCTGGTTCGCCTTCTCGCAGCGATTCGCGCCCAACGGGGGGTGGGAGAGGTGGAGATCCTGGTGGCAGATTCCCAGTCCAGCGACGGCTCTCAGGAGGCCTCCTTGGGGGCGGGTGCCCGGGTCTTCCAGGTGAAAAGGGCTCGGTTCCATCACGGCCAGGTGAGAAACGCCGCCATCGCACTGTGCCGCGCCTCTCGGATTTCCCTCTTCTCCCAGGACGCAATTCCAAAGGAAAATCATTATCTTGCCACCCTTCAGTCCTTTCTTTCTTCCCGACAGGACTCGGGAGGAGTGTATGCCCGACAGGTGCCCGGGCCGGGATGCGATCCCTTCACCGAGGCCACCTTGGGCTCTTGGACTCCCCAAGGGCGATCCCGATGGACCTCCGCCATAGGGGAGAAAGAGTGGCAGGCCCTGTCCCCCATGGAACGGGTGGAACGCAGTCGCTTCGACAACGTCGCCTCCATGGTTCGCCGGGACGTCTGGACCTCCCTGCCCTTTCCCGAGGAGCCCTTCGGCGAGGACATTGCCTGGGGAAGCGAGGCCCTGCGTCGGGGAAGGGCGATTGGATATTGCTCAGAAGCGGTGGTGGAGCATCATCACCCCCCTCGGGTGGTTGCCCTGTTCCGACGAAATCGAGAGGCTCACCGCCTGTTGGCTCGTCGCTTCGGGCTGGTGACCGTCCCCACCCTGGCCCAGGCCACCCTGGCCTTCCTCGCCGGGCTGCCGGGGAGCGGAAGGACCGCTCTTCGTGCCCACCGAGACAGCCCCCGTCGCGCCTCCCTTCTGTTGGCAAGGAGGATGAGCTGGGAGGCGGGGAGCCTGCTGGGGCAATGGTGGGGAGGCCGAGAAGGAATCTCCCAGAGGGAAATCAACCGCCGACTGGGGTAGGATGGCCGCCCTGGGACATTCCGGAGCGTTGGGGACGATCCCCCCTCCGGGGAGGAAACGTGTCGAAATCCAAGAAGCTCAAAGAGAAGGTGGAGGGGTACCTGAACGACATGGGCCTCGCCGTGCACGGGGACGAGCCCTACCTGTTTCGCCGGGGCAGCACCGCAGTGGCCATCAGTTTGCGGAGCAATGACCGTCACACCTTTGTTCGGGTGACCGCCACCATGTTGACCGACGTGGAAGAGCCCACCCCGGATCTGCTGTTCACCCTCAACCGGCTGAACGGCGAGGTCCACCACGGAGCCTTCATTCTTTTTGACGACGGGAATCTCTGCTTTGCCATCACCCTCCTGGGGGATCGGTTGGATCGGGTGGAGTTGGAAGAGGCACTGGACTACGTCAGTGACGTCGGCGATGCCTACGATGAGCGGCTCCAGGATCTGGCGGGAGGGTTGCGGGTCAAGGACGTTCTCGACGGCGAAGACGGTCCGTGACTCCCTCTCGACTCCCCGCTTCCCAGTCCGGTTGACCTGACCCACCGGTGCGAATTGCCTTCGTCACCCACGGTTTTCCTCCCACCTCTCTTGGTGGAGTGGAGCAGTGGGCGTCCCTGCTGGCCCATTCCCTGTCCCAATGGGAGACGGTGGGAGTCTTTCATCGTCATCCAGGACTTCCCCCAGGAAAGTTGGTGTGGGAAAGGCAATACCGGGTGGCGGTGGCAGGTTGGGGTCCTACTCCCTCCCCTCCAGGTCTTTCGGGAGACTGGAACCACCCGGGGGCGGTGGCTGCCTATGAAGAATTTGCCGCCTCGTTTCGCCCCGATTGGGTGATTTTCGGTCACCTCTCTGGTCTCTCCGCAGCCTTGCCTCTCCTGGCCCGCAAGGAGGGAGCCCGGGTGGCCATCGCTCTGCACGACTACTGGGTTCCCTGCGCCCGAGGACAACTGGTGGATGTCCGGGGAGACCGCTGTCCCGGCCCCTCCGCCTCCCGCTGCAGCGCCTGCCTGGCCGACCAGCTTTTGGATCCCCAGGAAGGCCGGGCGGCGCGGGTGGTCCGGCTGGGGGGAATTCTGGCTCAGCGCCTTCCCCGCCTTCTTCAGGGAGCTCCTCCAGGATGGATGCCTTCTCCGCCCCCTCTTCACGCCTCACCCCATCCGGCGGTTCAGAAACGCGAACAGGTGCTGCGGGACGCCCTCCTGGAGGCCGATCTTCTCCTCTCCCCCTCCCATCATTGTGCCCGTCGTCACGTTTCCTGGGGCATCCCCGAGGCCCGGATCACCCTCCTGTCCAATCCCATCTCCGATCTCCCCAGCGGTTTCGTCAGGAAGCCTCGGGGGAGTGGACCTTTGCGGGTGGGATTCTTCGGGCAACTCCTGCCTACCAAGGGGATTGAAGTCCTCCTGGACGCGGTTTCCCGTCTCCCCAAGGGGGCAGCAACCCTGGAGATTCACGGTCCTTTCACCCCCTTCCCTTTGGATCCCGGCTTCCACCGGCGGGTGAAGAGGCGGATCCGACAGGGGGAGGCCCGATGGAGGGGCCCCTATTCCCCGGGGGATGGGATGGGACTCATGGGAGGAGTGGACGTGGTGGTGGTGCCCTCCATCTGGGAGGAGAACGCCCCGCTGATCATCGGAGAGGCCAGGAGGGCGGGGGCCTGCGTGGTGGCCAGCCGGGTAGGAGGCATCCCCGAGCTGGTGCGAGATGAAGTGGATGGGCTGTTGGTCCCTCCAGGAGACCCGGAAGCCCTGTCCCAGGCCTTGCTGCGTCTTGCCCAGAGCCCCGACCTCCCCTTGCTGCTGGCGGCCCGGTCCTCCCCTCCTCCTCCCCCACCCCTGGTGGCCCAAGGCATGCTCGCCCTGCTCAGGGGCGTTGACACTGAGAACGCCCACGGCCTACGATTCGACGGACAGTCGTGATCCTGCGGCCAGAGCGATCCCCCCATTCCCTTCGGAGCCGGCTTCGGGCCGGGAATCCCCTCTCATGAGCAGAACCAATGCAGATGCGTCCACCGCCGTTTTTCCTGCGGGACTGACCTTTCGGGTCGAAAAGGACGGCGCCGTCATCGGCAATCGTGGTGACGTGGTCATTGAGGGGAACCTCGCCGAGAGCGTGGGGCCCATCAAGAAGGTGTTCTCCGAGGAGGGATCGGTGCGCCTGAATGCCGCTGGGATCACCTTGGGAACCATCGTCGCCGACAAGGGGGAAGTGGTTCTTGGGGGGGCCATTCACGCCCAGCACATCCGGGGACGGGTGGTGCGATTCACCGAGGGCAGCCTGAAGGTCAAGGTCATCCAGGCCTCCGAGGAAGCGGCCCTGCTGGGATCCTCCATTGAGACCGATGTGGTGGTGGCCCCCAAGGTGGGATTCGGAACGGACACGTCGGGCCGGGCAACAGCGGTGGACGCCGGAAATGACATGGGCCCCCACAAGGTGCGGGGATGTTTCAGTCTGACGGAATACATCGACATGTTTCCCGCCGGCCGGAAGATCCTGGAGACCTACGGAATCACCAGCGGATCCGCAGGTGGAAAGGAGGAGGCAGGGAATGGGGAATCGACAGGAGAAGAGCCAGCGGATGAAGAACCTGACCCGGAAACGGTCGAAACCGGCCCAGTAGACACCTCCAGCGGCCCCGCCTTGGTGGCTGAGCTGGTCCAGTCTGTGAGTGGTGAGCCGGTGGACGGGGCCCCCGAACCTGAGGGCTTTGAGCCCATCGAAGTTCAGGTAAAGGATTCGCTACGCCGAATCATCAGCAGCTACCCCAAGGAGGAAGTGCCTCCCCCGGTGGTGTTCCTGGAGAGGTTGGTCCAGGAGGATCGGTTTGACTACATCAAGCTCCAGCTCAACACCATCTGGCGGGATCTCCTGAAGTACCACCAGAAGAAGGGGCTGCGAATCACCACGGGAGTGACCCAGCAGTTCCAAGCCATCCAGGTGCTGGTGAAAAAGTTGCCGGCGTGATCCCCGGGAGCCCTCCCGCTTGTTTTGTTGACAACGACCCGGCCCGCCCCCTCTCTTTCCTTCCTCCTCGGAGCTTTTTCCCATGAACATGAGCAACGTGGCCATCGCCATTCTCGCTGGCGTGCTTCTCTCCCTCCAAGCCTATGGGCTGACCCGCTGGAAGGATGCCAACGCCCGAATCCTTGATCTGGAGCAGAGGGTGACCTCCCTGACCCAGTTGGTATCCGAGCTTCGCTCCCTTCCCGCACCTCCTCCCACTCCCTCCTACCAGGCCCAGATGGACACATCGGGGGCTCTGGGTGGCGACGAATCCCCCGGTCCCAGGGCTCGAAGCGAAGGAAGACTCGAACCTCGGGGAGAGGGGATGGGCCGACCGGGAAGAGGACAGGAGGGGGGACATCCCAGCGGAGACCCCCCCTCTCCTCAGGGAGGCCCACAGGGTCGCGGGGAGGCCAAGGCCCAGATCCAGCAGGAGATTCAGAGCCTGGTAGCGGGATTTGCCGCCAAGAAAGGGTGGAGCGCTGAGGTGAGTCAGCAGGCCTCCGCCCTTCTCCAGGAGATGGCCCAGGCCCGCGCCAAGGCCAACCGGGAGGCCCGTCAATCGGGGCAGACTCCCGGCGGAGGCAGGGGAGGCCAGGGACCAGCGATTTCCAGCGCCGAGGAGGAAGCCCGGGCCCGTCTCAATCAACTGGTGGGAGATGCCGCTGCCCGGGAGCTGGTCCAGGCCAGAATGGAGCAGGTTCGGTCCCAGCGTGCCCAGCGAATGGGCGGTGCTCAAGGAGGGCAGTAATCATGGCCCGTTGGGTGGAGTTGGTGGATGATGAGGGGGGGACGGTGTGGGTAGAGATGGATTCCCCTTCCCCAGCCCCGGGATGGAGTCCCAAGGGAGGGGGGGGCATGATCTCCGGTGGGGAGGTTTCCCGGGACGGGGGCGAGGCCTCTCCCCTGGTGGAGAAGGCCCACGGGGGGCTCGCCGCCGCCCTTCAGCCCCTCAAGGCCACTGCCAGGGCCTTCGTCGCCATGGTCCAGGAGTTGGAGGTCGTTCCCGATGAGGTGGAGTTGAGCTTTGGGATGAAGATGAGCGGAGAGCTGGGAACCCGGGTCTTTGTGATCACCAAGGCAGGGGCAGAGGCCAACTTCACCATCAAGCTGAAGTGGACCAAAAAGTAATCGCCCACTTCTCCTTCAGAGGATCGGATCGCTTCCTCGGGGAACCCTTGCGGCCTCTATGAATTCTAGGGAGAAGGAGCAAGCGTAAGGGCGTGGCACACCGTGGAGATCGCCGCCTTGCCCAGGTGCCCTTGCAGCAGTTCACATCCCCGGGCCAGGAGATGGCGGGGAGCGATGTCGTAAAACCGGACATCTCCTCCCGCCGAAGTGGTGGCCACCCGGTGTCCATCGGGGGAGAACGCCGCAGCGGTCACCTCGGCGGAATGCCCTCGTAGCACCAGCACCAGGGAACCGGAGGCGGTATCCCACACCTGGGCGGTGCGATCAGGAGCGATGGTCAGGGCCCGAGTTCCATCTTGGGACAGGATTCCCCCCTGCACCGGCTGGGTGGGATGCTTCAGGCGGATGGGGGGCTTCGCTTCCTTGAACGGCCATCCCCACACCCAGCCCCTTCCCGCCGCTGTCAACAACACGGTTTCCCCCTGCTTGCCGTCCACCACTGCGATTCCATCGACGCTTTCCGGCATGGAAAGGGGCCATTCCACCTCGTCCAAGGAGGGATCCAGGTTCCAGCTTTGGAGGGGGCGCCCCCGGATGGCCGTCAGAATCGCCTGGCCTCCCGGGGCGAAGGCGAGGGCAGAAATGGGTTGGATGGGTCGCAAGGGGGTGGAACACTGGAGCAGGGGAAGCTGGGAAAGGGTTCCCGAGGTAGCACTTCCCCTGGGGCGCAGGGAATAAACGCACACCTTCCCCTCCTGATCCCCGCTGGCGATTCGCCGACCATCGGTGGAAAAGGCCAACGCGGTGAGGGGGGACGTTCCTCCCGTGAAGCTCCCCAAGGCGGCGTGGGTGGTGGCATTCCACAGGATTCCCACCCCGTTCTCCCCTCCTGCAGCCACCAGAGAGCCATCCAAGGACACCGTCAGAGACGTTGCCGATGCGGTCAATCCCGCCAGACGGCGACGGCCCGCCCCCGATGCCGCCCGGGGATCCCAGATCCCCACATCGGTTCCTTCTCCTGCTGAATACACCCTTCGGCCGTCCCCGGAGAAAGAGACACAACAGCGCGGGGCCCCCACCTCATCCACGGCGTCGGCCCCATCGGGGAGGGTTGTGTGCATGCGGATCTTCTTCTGCCCCTCCAACGTTCCCTCCACTGTCGCAAACAAGGAGCCGTCTCCCGTCCCCACGATGGCAGTGGGAGGGGGAGTGCCGTTGGAAGCGCGACGGCCCTGGATCTCGGGAACTCCCT